>JAYSUV010000100.1:0-5977 GCA_043718945.1 Planctomycetota bacterium | reverse complement strand
GACTCAGCGCCGCTTCGAGGTCTTTGTGGATCTGCTGTGTTCCACAGATGAACCGCACCGACGACAGCCCAAAGCCCCAGTCTTGCAGGCCCTTGCGAGCGGCCTCGACCAGCGCTGGATGATCAGACAGTCCGAGGTAATTGTTCGCGCACATGTTCAGCACGCGGCGGCCCCCAGCCACTTTCACATGAGCTGCCTGCGCACTCGTCAGAATGCGTTCACCCTTGTACAGCCCTGCCTCGCGGATGGCGTGCGTCTGTTGAGCGATATGAGCCTGGAAGTCACCGAACATGAGGGGGCCTGGATAGGTAGAGGACTCGAACTTCTCGATACGCAGGATACAAGGAGAACGACTGGCCTGCATGTCGACGGGGATCGTGAGCTGTCAATATGGAGAGCCCTTTGACACTTCGGACGCGCTAGATTGCTTGGGTTTGGGATTCGGTCTTCGAGTTCTGGACCATCGCCAAGCATCTCTTCCGGGGGGGCTATGAGAGGTGCCTATGATCGGAATGGGAATCCCCGTGTCTCCAAGATGCGATGTGCTTGCAGTTCCACTTCAGTAGGATTCTATGCGACTGTTGGGCGTTTCTCGCATGCGGAAGCCCGCCGTTTTCCCTGATTTGCAGTTGAGCGTGTACGGTGACGAGGAAAAGGCGAGTACAATACCGGGGGAGTCACCTTCCTTTCGGCCCTTGCCCATGTCCCAGATCACTCGCACTCGTCCCGAACTCCTCGCCCCAGCCGGGTCGCCGGAGTGCATCCGCGCAGCTGTCGAGAACGGGGCCGATGCGGTCTACTTTGGGTTGGATGTCGGGTTCAATGCTCGGGCGCGGGCGGTGAACTTCCCGGTCGAGCAACTCGGCGAGACGATGGCGGAGCTGCATCGGCGAGGGGTGAAGGGGTATGTGACGCTCAATACGTTGATCTTCTCGAATGAATTGGCCGAGGTCGAAGCCCTGGTGCGGAAGATCGCGGAGGCCGGGGTCGATGCGGTGCTGGTGCAGGACTTGGGTGTGGCGCGGCTGGTGCGGGCGATCTGTCCCGATCTGGCGATGCACGCTTCGACGCAGATGACGCTGACCAGTGCCGAGTGCATTGAGGTGGCCCGGCAACTCGGCATCTCGCGAGTCGTCCTGCCGCGCGAGTTGTCGATTGATGAGATGCGGGAGATTCATGCGGCGACCTCGATGGAGTTGGAGGCGTTCGTGCATGGGGCGCTGTGCGTGGCCTACTCGGGGCAGTGCCTGACCAGTGAATCGCTCGGCGGGCGGAGTGCGAACCGGGGGCAATGTGCCCAGGCGTGTCGGCTCCCGTATGAGCTGATCTGCGATGGCGAGGATGTCGATCTCCGTGATCAGAAGTATTTGCTCAGCCCGCAGGATCTGTCGGCGATTGAATACTCTCCAGAGCTGATCGATGCGGGCATTCGGTCGTTCAAGATCGAAGGCCGACTCAAGACGCCCGAGTACGTGGCCAACATCACGCGGCACTACCGCGAGGCGATCGACACCGCGATGACCGGGCAGCGGGTGATCCTGACCCCGACCGAAAAACGCGAGATGGAGCTGTCGTTCTCGCGCGGGTTCTCGCCGGGGTGGCTGGAGGGGTGCGAGCATAAGCGGTTGGTACCGGGGCTGTCGTCGGCCAAGCGCGGGGTGTTCCTCGGTCAAGTGGTCGGGACCGGACGCGGGACGGTGCGAGTTGAGTTGGCCTCACCGATCTCCAAGGGAAACGGCGTGGTGTTCGAGGGGGACCGCGTCGCTCAAGAGGAACAAGGCGGCCGCGTCTACAACATGCGTCGGCGGGGTCTGCTGGTTGAGGGGCAGATCAACTCGGGGATCATCGACCTCGAATTCGGACGCGAGTCGATCAACCTCGAATTGATCACCGTCGGGCAAGGTGTCTGGAAGACGGATGATCCCCAGCTGAATGCGCGGCTGCGAAAGTCGTTTACCGGGGCCGATCCGCAGCGACGGTTGCCGGTCGATTTTGAAGTGCGGGCGGTGGTCGGTGAGCCGCTGCGAGTGGTGGCGAGGTTGGGGGGGCAGGATTCACCACGGAGGCACGGAGGCACGGAGGGGGAGCGGTCAGCGATCAGCGATCAGCAGTCAGCCAGCAAAAGCCCACCGGTTGCAACCGGTGGGCTTGCCGAGCTCTCCGTGCCTCCGTGCCTCCGTGGTGAATTCCTAACTGCCGAAGTGACCAGCGATCAACCGCTCGAAGCGGCGCGCAAGCACCCGCTCACCGAAGCGATTCTCCGCGAGCAACTCTCGCGTCTCGGGGCCAGTCCGTATGAGCTGCGAAACCTGAAGGCCGAGATCAGCGGCGACCCGATGGTGCCGCTGAGTGTGCTGTCGAAGCTGCGGCAGGGGCTGATCGAGGAACTGTTGCGACAGTCGGGCGAGCCGCCGGAACGACGCATCTCCAGCGAGCCGGTCCTCACGGCGCTGCGTGCCACACTGCCTCTTCACGAGCGACAGGCGAACGACCCGGTGCGGCTGTCGCTGCTCTGCCGGTCACTCAAACAACTCGATACCGCGCTAACAGCCGGGGAGCGGAACCTGTTAGTCGACTTCCAAGAGATCAAGGAGTACGGGCACGCCGTGCTTATGGCACGGCAGGCCAAGGCGCGGCTCCTCATCGCGACCCCGCGCATCCAGAAGCCGGGCGAGATGGGGATCTTCCGAGCCATGACCAAGCCCCAGCCGGACGGGATGCTGGTCCGCAATCTGGCGGGGATGGCGTTCTGTGCCGAGGCGGAGATCCCGTTCGTCGCCGACTACTCACTCAATGTGACCAATGAACTCACCGCCCAGTTTCTGATCGACCAGGGGGCGAGTTGGCTGACCGCCTCGTACGACCTCAATCGGGAACAATTATTGGAACTGGTCGAGGCCGTGCCGCCGCAATGGCTGGAGGTGGTGATCCACCAGCACATGCCGATGTTCCACATGGAGCACTGCGTGTTCTGCGCGGTCCTCTCCCCCGGCACCAACAAGACCAACTGCGGTCGCCCGTGCGACCGGCACGAAGTCCAATTGCGAGATCGAGTCGGGATGGAACACCCGCTCAAGGCCGATGTCGGCTGTCGCAACACCCTCTACAACGCCACGCCGCAGAGTTCGGCTGAGGTGGTTACGGACCTGATCCAGCGCGGCATCCGCCAGTTCCGCATCGAGTTCCTCAACGACACCCCCAGTGAGATGCGGCAGGTCATCCGCAGCTACCGCGAACTGCTCGCTGGGCGGACCACCGGGCAGGAGGTGTGGACCACCCTGGAGGCGATGAACCGTGTGGGGGTCACACGTGGGACACTGGAAGAGCGTCGGAACCCACTGGCGATTCTGTAAGTGTCAATAGTTTTAAGAACGAAAAAAGCCCACCGGTTGCGACCGGTGGGCTTTGAAATGAGAACTCAATATTCGCCACGGGGTTAGAACCGCTTCTCGACACCAAAGGTCCAGCGGGTGGTCCACCACGTCTCACGACCGGGGCGGATGCTCGGGGTTCCGGGAAATCCACGCCAGTCGATCGACTCTCCGGCACGTACCACATTTCCCACCACAGTCGCGGTCCAACCGACGCGGAACACAGTGTCGTCGATTCCGGGCAACCGGCGAACCAACGGAATCATCTCCAGAATTTTCATCTCGGCCATGATCGTTTGTTCGAACAGTGGAGAGACGTGGGTCACCGTGCGGTTGCTTTCGAAGCGGGCATCCGCAGCCAGCATGTCCAGTCCGTTGCCGAACGCCAGCAGCCCCTGCTGATCACCGATGTTGTTGCCGAACTGGTGATAGTCTTCCTGATTCCCCATCAGACCCAGAATCGATTGCCCCCACATCTTGAACTCGTCTCCATCACCAAAGTCGTAGCGGAATCCGGCTTGGGGACCGGCCAGCTGGGTTTGAACACTGTTGTTCAGAGTCGCCTCATACAAGGCGTAGTTGGCTTGGAGGGTGTTCGCATCGGGTCGGAAGGTCGCCGCTTGCGTGGCGCCTCCGCCCCCTCCTCCTCCTCCGGTCACTTGAGAGTCAGTCAGATCGTAGCCGAAACCGCTATCGATCCCGCGGAAGGCGAATTGCTCGTTGATCTTCATGTACCGACCACCGACCAGCGGTCGCAGCTTGAAGGCTTCCCGTTGCACGATCGGGGTCATGAAGAAGTTCGTGTCCCCGCCGATGGCTGTCGATTTGACATCGTAGTGAAACAACAAGTCGTACTTAGAGGTGCCCAGGTTAGCGACCCCGGGAAGCGCTGTACTCGACTGAAATCCCCAGTTCAGCGGAATCGCACCGTTCTGGGTAAACAGCAGACTGCCATCAAGAGTGGCAATGATTGCCTGGGTGATCGGGATCCCGTTGATGCTGTCCTCACCCATCGTGAAGTCCTGAGTGCTGGTCCCGGTCCAGAAGCCACCCATGGACATCCCGGTGCCGTCCTCGTTGAAGAATCCCCACCGACCTTCGAGACCCACGCTGCGATAGTTGCGGAACGTACTCAGGTCTCGAATCGGAAACAGGTTGTTATCGATCAGGAATGTGCCTGTTCCATTGTTGGGGATCAGAAACGGGTAGGGGAGAACCCGAGGATCGACGAAAGCCTGGCTGACCGGGGTGACGCTTCCTCCTGCAGCCCCCCCCGCCCCCGCCCCCGAGCCCGGCGTACCAGCCAAGTCGAAGGTAGGGATCACGAAACCGATCGGTCCACCCGTGATCTCATTGAAGGGGATATACTCCGATCCCAAGTGACTGTCACCGGGATTCGCGATCTTATTCTTCGTGACATCCAGCGAGAAAAAGAACTCTCGGTTCTGGTTCAAGATCCGTTCGAACCAGAGTCCGTTGGTGTCACGGAACGTCTGGTCCCACCCGACATTTCCCATCCCATAGGGAGAGATCGCCGGGTACGGCTGATAGCCCTGGGGAACACCCTGAGGGTAAAGCACCCCGGGATCGTTCACTCCATAGGCCGGCTGGAACATCGGCTGACCCGCGCCCGGACCGCCTGGACCTTGAGCCAGAACAGGCCCAGCTGTCGCAGTCAGCACAAGTGCGCTGGCCAAACTCTTCAACCAATGAGGGAACCGCATCAGAGCGTCCTTGCCATCGAGTCGCCGACAACGTCGGCTGAATGCGTCCGGGACAGGAACAGAGACATCACTGTCTCTGCATGATTCTCCCTCGCGCTGCCTGTAAAGACTGGCGCAACGGGATAGTCCTGCGGTAGGTATCGGTTAGGCAAGTTGGCAAACTGTAGGGGTTGTTCCGAAGACTCCGGTTTTGCCGAGAAAACGGTCGGCGGATTCTGCCGGTGAGGGGCTGTCGCGGTCAGCGATCAGCCAGAGGAGCAGGTCAGGCAATCGATAGAGAAGGGGATAAAAACCTCGGTGGAAGGCCATCTCACGGAGAAATACTGATAACCCACTCGCATGAGGCGAGCGGACAGACTTGTCTCACCGGTGGCACGGGCGTCCCGCCCGTGTTTTCCTTTGAATACACATGGGCGAGACGCCCATGCCACGGTACATGATGTCTGCCCACTCGCCTGACGATCACTCTGCCCCATCCGACGGGCGATGGCCCAGATTCCCGACTCGCAGAAATACCACCAGCAGTGCCGCACAGAGGCAAAATCCATTCGTTCCCGCGAGGAGAAATGGCCCGAGGTCACTCCAGCGACCGGGTGCAAAGAATGCGTATAGACAGATCAGGTAAGCACATCCAAACGCCCCCAGACCAGACGCGACTGCTCCCAGGAGCAATGCAAGATCTGCCAGGGGCGAGTATTCCCAACCGCCAGAACTGTTCGCCTTTGGTGGCTTCAGACAATCGTGCCCGCAATGGGGACACTCAATCGTGAGGTCAGGCACTGCTTGGCCACACTTCATACAGAACGCCATGCTCATACTCCAACATATCCGGGATGTCGAACGATTCAAGCGGCTGGGATTGCGGCATCCAGGAATGTCGTC
>JAYSUV010000099.1:0-2165 GCA_043718945.1 Planctomycetota bacterium | reverse complement strand
TCCGATTCCCCACAGCCGGGACACTCACGCCACCTATGGGGGTCACTTGAGCGAAGGGGATACCTATTTTAGGTGAAACCACCTCAGACTTCTTACAGACACTGATGAGTTCCATTCGCTGAATCTCCAAAATCATTGTAAGGACTTCCGCAAGCTGCGAATGAGCAGATCGTGCAGTCTGATCGTTCCACAATTCCTCTTCGTTCTTCGTATGATGTCTTTGTACACGCGGACCAGACAGAGTGTTCTCCTTCCAGCTTACGTTCATAGGCAAGTCGAAGCTTTCTAGATAATTCGGCCAATACGTTGTAATCAACAAGCGAGTTCCCGCGTACCATATTTGTATGTCTCCCCACGTAGCGTAGTACGCGGAAATCATGTGCAGTTCGCTTCGCTTACGGTACAGGGCATTTACGATATCTTCTGAAACAGTGGTTTTCATTTTCACACCTCGAAGTCACTCACGATCGCCATTCAAGACAATTCAAGGAACAAGTTCACTCTTCCAACCGCACGTCCACACTCGCCCGGTGGGCGGTCAGGCCCTCTTTGTCGGCCATCAGCCGGACCAGATCGGCATCGAGGGCCAACCCGGCTTTGTTGTAGGAGATGACGGATGAACGCTTGAGGAAGTCGGCAGCGCTGAGTCCATTGGCGAACCGCGCGGTGCCTCCCGTGGGGAGGACGTGCGATGGTCCGGCCACGTAATCACCGAGGGCCACGGGGGTGTAGTGGCCGAGGAAGATCGCTCCGGCGTTTTGCACTTTGTCCAGCAGCTTCTCGGGGTCAGCGGTCGAGATGTGCAGATGCTCGGTGGCCAATTCATCGGTGAGCTGCGCCGCTTCATCCTCATCGCGGGCGAGGATGAACGCTCCGTATTGTTCCAGCGATTCACGGGCCAAATCGCCGCGTTCCAGGTAGGCGAGTTGCCGTTCGAGTTCGACCTGCACCTGGGCAATCAGCGGCTCGTGCCAAGTAATCAGCACGCCGGAGCCGGGGCTGTGTTCGGCTTGGGAGATGAGGTCGGCGGCCACGAAGGCGGGGTTCGCGGTCTCGTCGGCCAACACAATCACCTCGCTCGGTCCGGCGATGCTGTCGATGTCGACCTCGCCGAAGACATACTTCTTGGCCAGAGCCACGAAGATACTGCCGGGGCCGACGATCTTGTCGACGCGCGGGATGCCCTCGACCCCATACGCTAGCGCGGCGACGGCTTGCGCTCCCCCGACCCGGTAGACCTCGGTCACACCCAGTTCTTGACACGCTGCGAGGATGTCGACGTTGTATCCGCCAAACGGCGTCGGCGGCACGACGACCGCGATCTCCGGCACCCCCGCTGTCTGTGCGGGCACAACAGTCATCAGCAGTGTCGACGGGTACGCCGCCGCGCCGCCGGGGATGCACACGCCCACCCGCCGTAGTGGCCGGACCCGCTGCCGCAGCTCGATCCGGGCCTCGTCCGATTGCCGCAGGATGCGGACATCACTGGTTAGGACGGCCCGCTGGTATTCGGCGATGTTGTCGCGGATGCGGCGAAGCGTATCGAGGTATTGCGGATCGGCAGCTGAGTGCGCAGCTTGAAGTTCATCCGCCGTCACTCGCAAATTGTCGCGCGTGATCTCCTTCCGATCGAGGAGCTTGGTGTACTCCAGCACCGCGTCGAGCCCCTCGCGCCGAACCCGCTGGCAGATGCGTTCGACCACTTGCGAGGGCGTCAGCGGTTCCCCGAACAGAGCCTGGGTCCGTGCCCGCCCGGCCTCGGAGACGACATCCCCGCGCGGGCTCAGCTTCTCGCGCAGGGCAGCAAACAGGCTCGCAGCGTTCGCGGCGCGGCAATCAATGGTCGATATGGACAAGCTCATGGGGGCAACCAGGGGAAAGAGTCGAGCTGCAATCTCCCTATCTTCCTCATCGGCGGGCGGGTTGTCCAAGCCAAGCCCTTGAATGGATTAGGGCATTCCGCGATTGCATGTGCGCCGAGAAGTAGAACGGACCCCCAGGTCCGTTCCGCCCGGACCTAGGGGTCCAGGCGACGATGGCGCTCACCGAATTGTGGAATGCTCTAGTTCGACTGTCCTAGAATCTTCTTCGTTCTCGGTTTTTTGGGGGGTAGGGTGTTACGGCTTTTCCAGTGGTAGAACCGGGCGTGTTGATTTCGAAGTAGT
>JAYSUV010000098.1:0-5983 GCA_043718945.1 Planctomycetota bacterium | reverse complement strand
TCTGACGACTTCCGCTACGCCTTTTGACGGGCGAACTGTCCGACCGCTTCTTGAATCAGGCGTTCTTGATCCGCCCCGGTCAAGGCCCGACCGACCACTTGTTCAGTAGCCTTCGAGACCTGATGAGCCAGCGTCGAGAACAGCTCGTCGAGAGCCTGATCCTTGGCCCGGTTGATCTCGGCGATAGCGCGATTCTTGATCGCTTCCGCCTCGACTTCGGCCTGCTTGGTGATGTCGAGCTTGGTGTGCTCCGCGTCACGGCGAGCTTCGGCCAGGATGTCCTTGACCGTATTCTCGACCGCTTCGAGGCGTCCCTTGTGCTCTTTCATGAACGCCGTGGCTTGCACCTTGGCGTCCTCCGCGTCAGCAATCGCCTTGCGAATCCCCTCTTCCCGAGCCGCCAGAGCATCGAGAATCTTCGGCCAGGCTGTGAAGTACAGACCAGCTGCGAGAAGCCCGAACACGATGGCCGAGAAGATGGCCAAGTCAGACCGGAACTCACCGGGATCCTTGTTGACCCCGTCTTCGCCAATGTGAGGATGCTCGGCGTGACCCGCATTCACATACGGTGTCTCACCCGCAACGGCAGCAGCAGCAGGCGGAGCGTGAGCGTCTTCGGCAGCGCACATCGCTGTGCCACAGGTCACAGCCACGACGACACCCAATCCGAGCCGGACGAGCACAGAAAGACTATTCACGAGATCACCCTGTTCGCAGGTAGACGAGACCGAACCGAAGCCGAATCGACTACTTGCCCGAGGAGCAAACGACGATCGCGTAGAAGGTGAAGCCTTCGATCAGAGCAGCAGCGATGACCATCGCCACGGTGATCTTCTGAGCGACTTCTGGCTGACGAGCCATCGCCTCGACCGAAGCGGCACCGATCTTGCCGATGCCCAGTGCGGCACCGATGACGACGAGACCAGCGCCGAATGAACCGCTGAAGCTAATCAGCGAGTTCGAGCCGCCTTCCTGAGCCATGGCAGGTGCCGCACACACGAAGACGACCGCAAACAGGGTCATTGCGAAACGAATCCAGCTCTTCACTTGAAACTCTCCCAACAGGAACAGTGGTTCTTGGACCGGGGCTGCCACTCGACTTCGAGAGAACTCGCCACAGACCGGATCGGACAATCAGTGGGCGTGAGCAGGGCCAGCCTCGTGGCCATGCCCCTCCTCGTGGTCATGGTCACTGTGACTATGAATCACAGAGGCCAGCCACAAAGCCGCCAGGAAGGTGAACACATACGCCTGCAGGAAGCAGACCGCCAGTTCCAGAACACTCATCACGGTCGACCCGACCGTCACCAGGAAGGCCACCATGCCCCACATCTTGAACGACATCGCAGCCGCACCCGAGATCATCGCCATCAGCGACGCCAGCACCAGATGGCCCGCCACGATGTTGGCCAACAAGCGAATCCCGAGTACGCCATGCTTGATGAACAGGCCCAGGACTTCAATCAGGAAGATCATCACGCAGATCAGAATCTTAAGCGGGAGCATCCACAGGGGCAGGTCCAGCTTGGGGATCATGTTGGTCCAGAAACCGACCACTCCCAAGCTCCTAGACCCGGAATAGATGGCATGAATGAACATGAACGTAGCTAGTGTCAACGTGACCGCGAAAGCACCTGTTGCTGCACCCACCCAGGGCAACATCCCGATCAAATTCAATGTGAGAACGAAGAAGAACACCGTTCCCAGCATGGGGACATACTTGTCTGCGCCCGGACCGATCGCCGTGCGGGCGATGTCGTCACGGATAAACAGAACCAGTGCCTCGAAGGCATTCCAGCCCTTGCCTTCCGGAGCCTTGTCAGCCCGGATGATCTCGGAGAACTTCTTAAACGCCCAGAAGATGAAAATCGCAGCCACGACCTCAATGATCATCACCTTCGAGATGCAGAAGCCGCTGTCGGCAGTGTAGAAGTTCTTGAGTGTTCCAAATGGCTGGGGGATCAGAATCTTCCCGGCCAAGGCGTCATTGAACTCCCCGAGATCCGCGTGGGGATGAGCCTTGTTCAAGAAGGCGGGGACATCAGCAGTCGACGTGTAATGCGGACGCCAAAGAAACTTGGGCACTTCGATGAAGTAGGCGTCTTTGACGTGCAGGATCGGGTCAGCCATGCTTCTTCCGCGCCGCGCGGCCTTTCCCCAACGATGTGTCAGAACCAGGTGAGTTGCTCACGATATCGACCACCAAAATGGTTTCAACCGTGAGAGACACCAAAAACAACGAAACATGCACCGCGATCAGATTACTGACCGGCCAGTCCGGGTGAGTCAGTTGCCAAGCGGCCCCCACTCCCAGCGGCCCGAGCGTTCTCAGCAGAATCGAACCCATCACACCATTGAAGGCCTGCGGAGTCCCCGCTGTCACACCGACGAGAATCAGAGCCGAAGCGGCACACAGACCGCAACTTGACATGGAAAGCAGGGCCAAGGCGGCACCCGCCTCTCCGTATTGCTTCTCGTTCCAGTTCCACGCCACCAACCCAGCCAGTCCCACCACTCCCAGGAGTAATGAAACACGACCCAGTATTGCCGACCAGGGCACTCGCTCCCCCGTGGACGGAGGAAGTGGAGATGATGCGTCGGGCGAATCCGAAGCGTCATCATCCGCTTTTGGGGGTGTCGCCTCCATCACGCTTCACCAGCAGAATGAGGGCGGTCAATCCCGAAGCAAACCCGAACGCAAACCCAATCAAGGCCCAGAAGCTCGTTCCGAACTTGCGATCGAGCCAGTCCCCGCCCAGACCGGGCAGGACCATCACCACGCAGATCGCCAAGACCCGAGACACCCAATCGAGGGCCAGCGATTGCTGACGCTGCTGATCGCGGCGGTCGGATTCGTGGCTCATGCGCGACCTCACTCGACACAAAACCTCAGCTTCGAACGGTCAGTCCGTGGCGAGTTTAGCAGTGGCGGGTGGAGTTGCGAGTCCGGAGGGTATCGCGAGTGGACAATCCCCGTCAAAACAACACGAGTATTTCCCGAGTGCATTCCCAGCGGTGGGCGGGGGCTTCCCAAGAGTGGGACTGGTGGAGAAACTGTCATGGCGGTGTCTCACACTCAGCAGGCAACAGGGCCAGTGAGCGGCACGGCGCGAGCCGCCGGTTCTTCTCACCGTTGTTCGTCGGGAAACCACGGGGCCTGGTGGGACAACGGTCCGGGGAGCCGGCGGCTCGCGCCGTGCCGCTCACTGATTGAGTGTCCTCCCCCACTGCATTCACGTCATTGATCCAACGTCAGGTTCCCCATGCCACCCTCCACTGAACTTCCGGCCAATCGCTTGACCTCCATCGATGCCTATCGCGGCACGGTGATGTTCCTGATGCTGGCTGAGGTGTTGCACCTGAGCCACATGAAGGAAGCGTTTCCGAAGAGCGCGTTCTGGAATTTCCTCGCGTTTCACCAGTCCCACATCGATTGGGTCGGCTGCACGCTACATGACCTGATCCAGCCGTCGTTCACGCTGCTGGTCGGCGTGGTATTGCCGTTCTCGCTGGCCAGCCGGACGCAGCGGGGGGAATCGGCAATGGCGATGACGCTGCACGCGCTGCTGCGTGCGGTGCTGCTGGTGTGCCTGGGTATCTTTCTCCGCTCATTGGGCAAGGAGCAGACGAACTTCACGTTCGACGACACGCTGACCCAGATCGGCTTCGGTTACTTCTTTCTGTTTCTGCTGGGTCGCACGAACTGGAAGGTCCAGCTGGCCGCACTCCTGGCGATTCTCGTCGGCTACTGGGGGCTGTTCGCGAGGTATCCTTTGCCGGGGCCGGAGTTCGACTGGAGCAAGACCGGTGTCTCGGCGGATTGGGAGCATCACCTGCACGGTTTCTCGGCTCACTGGAACAAGAACACCCACCCCGCCTGGGCGTTTGATGGCTGGTGGATGAACCTGTTCCCTCGAAAGGAGCCGTTCACGCACAGCATCGGCGGGTACTGCACCCTCAGCTTCATCCCGACGCTGGGGACAATGCTGGTCGGTCTGCTGGCCGGGGGTTGGCTCAAGTCGGAGCGGACGCCCGGTCGTAAGATCGTCGGACTGTTACTGGGGAGTGCCGTGTGCTTCGGCATCGCCCTCGCAGCTGAGTACTACGACATCTGCCCAATCGTGAAGCGAATCTGGACGCCGAGCTGGGTGTTGTTCGCGGGCGGGTGGAGTCTGGCGATACTGGCGGGGTATTATGCGATGATTGATGTGGCGGGGTTTAAGAAGTGGGCCTTTCCGGTGATCGTAATCGGGAGCAATTCGATCGTGGCGTATTGCTCCGATTCGATGTTGTTTGGCCCGATTCGAGCGGCACTGGACCGGCATCTGGGGCCGCAAGTGTTTCAACTGGCCGGAGCCGCCTATGAGCCACTGCTGCACGGGTTCGCGGTTCTGCTGGTCGTCTGGCTGATGCTGTTCTGGCTCCATCGCCGGAAGATCTTCGTGCGAATCTGATCCGGTTCTCTCTCGGGCGGACCTCTGTCACTCCGCCCGGATGCTGAATACAACTGGGCTGCACTTCTCGCGACGCGCGGCCCTTGCGGACGCTGCGGGCTGCTGTGCGACAGGAGGAATTCCCCTCAGAATTCATACACACGGTATATTTCACACAACCCATCGAGTCCCATTTATTCAGCTATTTTCCGCAAGCCTTTCGAAAGACAATCTCTACTTCTGAATGGTTTCTGATTAGCCTCACGGAGGGAGCTATCTTGAGGGTAGCCCGGTGACTGCGAACCGGGATGGCGCTTGAGTTCCAGGTATCCCCGCTTCTTCCCACTTTGCACATCCGGTGTGTCATGAGCCTTGATACATTAACCCCACTGCCCATTCCTCGGACAGACCCCGTGGCCACCAAGCCACCGTCTGATTCGACGCGGCCCGAGGGGCTGGGCGATGTCTTTGACTTCGCAGCTCAGGAGCAGTTGCCAGCGGTCCTCTGGCTCACGCAACTGGGGGATCAGGAGTCGCGGGTCAACCTGCATTCACTGGAAGCTGGGACTCGATTCCTGAAGCGAGCTTGCGATCTGGTCCTTGCGACGAGCATGTTGATTGTGCTGTCACCGGTCATGCTGTTGACCGCGCTGTTGGTGAAGTTGACCTCTCCCGGCCCCGCCATTTTTCGGCAAACTCGTGTCGGGTTAAATTTGCGTCAACCTGGTGCGGAACGGCGGATCGAGGATCTGCCACCACCCGCAGGCGAGGAGCGTCGCGTGCCCGAGAGCGACCGCCGCAGGGAATTCACCTACGGACGGCATTTCACTTTGTACAAGTTCCGCAGCATGCGGAACGACGCCGAAAAGAACGGAGCCCAGTTCGCCGTGAAGGGTGACGCCCGAGTCACACCGCTCGGGAGCTTCATGCGGAAGACTCGCCTCGACGAGTTGCCCCAACTGTGGAATGTCATCCGGGGTGACATGTCACTCGTCGGACCTCGTCCAGAGCGTCCGGAGTTCATCAAAGAGTTGTCGACAGAGATTCCGGATTACTTGGATCGTCTGGGGCTAAAGCCGGGGCTGACCGGTGTCGCTCAAATCGTGAATGGGTACGACAACAACATCGATAGCTTTCGCCGTAAGGTGGCCTTCGATCTAATGTACCTGCGTAACTGCTGCCTGTGGAATGATCTTAAAGTGCTGTTTCGGACGATCCGCGTGGTGCTGTCCGGCAGCGGGGCGCTGTAAGGCGAGCGGCCCGTGGAAACCGACCCGCCAGACTTCCGAAGTCTCAGAAAGACTTCCGCAGGGAGTGCGGTCGCCATTGTACGCAGATTTCGGACCTCCATCCCAGGGATTCCCAGGTGTGGAACACAGGGAACTCCCACGCATGCCCAGATCGAGAGGCCACCACTGGCTACTCCTTGTCCCGCCAGGGACACCCGACAATACGGCCTGTTGTTTTAATTCTCCTCTCGATTACCATTCTGCCCGTCTAGGGAGGCTGGCGGCACAGGGAGGGGTGGGTGATGGAGTATTGGGCGCAGG
>JAYSUV010000097.1:0-2196 GCA_043718945.1 Planctomycetota bacterium | reverse complement strand
TCGGAGCAGGACGAAGCCCATCTGGCCGATGCGTTCGGCTGCGAAGGAGTCGGCCTGTGCCGCACCGAGCACATGTTCTTCTCGAAGATCCAAGAGTTCCGCGAGATGATCGTCTCGGAAACCCTGGAGCAACGCGAAGCCGCACTGGCCAAGCTGTTGCCGTTCCAGCGGGCCGACTTCACGACCCTGTTCAAGGTGCTCGGCAGCCGCCCGGTCACGATTCGCCTGCTCGACCCCCCGCTGCACGAGTTCCTCTCGGAGCACCACCTGCACGACGACGCCGGGTTGGCGGACCGTCTGGCCAAGGCCGTCGGCATCACCAAGGATGTCGTCGAACGCCGGGTCGAAGAACTCAAGGAATCGAACCCGATGCTCGGCTTCCGCGGTTGCCGTCTCGGCATCGTCTACGCCGAAATCACCGCCATGCAGGCTCGGGCGATCTTCGAAGCCGCTGCGGACCTCAAGAAGCAGGGTGTCGATGTCCATCCGGAAGTCATGGTCCCGCTCGTCAGCTACAAGAGCGAACTGGATCACCAGACGAAGATCATACGCGACACTGCGGAAAAGGTCTTCGCGGAGAAGGGCGTGAAGGTCGACTACCAGGTCGGCACGATGATCGAAGTCCCCCGCGCTGCTCTGACCGCTGGTGAGATCGCCCAGACCGCTGAATTCTTCAGCTTCGGCACCAACGACCTGACCCAGACGACCCTCGGCATGAGCCGCGACGATTACGGCTCGTTCATCCCGCAGTACCGCGAAACCGACATCATCGGCGACGACCCCTTCCAGAAGATCGACCAGACCGGCGTGGGCCGCCTGATGAAGATCGCCTGCGAGGACGGCCGCGCCACCCGCGCGAAGCTCAAGCTCGGCATCTGCGGTGAACACGGCGGCGAACCCTCGTCCGTCATGTTCTGCCACAAGCTCGGCCTCGACTACGTCAGCTGCAGCCCGTTCCGCATCCCCATCGCCAAGCTGGCCGCCGCTCAGCAGGCTCTGGAGAGCTAACCCGTAGCAGAATTCGTAAGAATTCTGCTGTCACTCACCCGATTGCCATTGGGCTTGTCCGACGTACCCACTGAGCCCCCAGCCATCGGCTGCGGGGCTTTTTTCTCGTTTCCTTGTCCGATTCGTGTTAGACTACTGACTCGATGCGGCAAGCATGGTGCCCGATCGATGCTTGGTGTTCCAATCCAGTCGCCTCGTGATTCTGGATTCACCAGATTGCAAGAAGGAGCTTACTCAACATGTCCCCGGCGATTTACGATGGACGTCTTCATTCGCCTTACTTCATTTTTATTCGGGACGCTGAGGCCCTCTCGGACAGCGATCTTCTGGGGTGTTTTTCGCTGGACGACTACCTGCGAGTTTCGAGGGCCCCGCAACTCCCTAGTCCTCCACAGCCGAATTGACCTATCACCAACTGCCAAATCCTGCTGAAGTCCGCTCTTCGAACTCACGGACGAGGTGGAGTACATCATGGCGGGCAGTGCGGCGAGGGTGGTGGTGACGGAGCGGCAGTTCGCGATTCTCGATGAATTTCGGCGGTCGCGGTCGGAGCCGAGGTGGGTGGTGCAGCGGGCGGCGCTGATCGTGTTGGGGTTCGAGAAGTGGTCGAACCAGGAGATCGCCGCCGAGGTCGGGCTGGACCGCATGGCGGTGGGGTTGTGGCGGGCGGCGGTGGCGGGCGGCGTGGGACGAATTGACGCTGTGGGAATGCACGCAGCCGCAGCGGTTGCGCGAGGCGATTCGCGAGACGCTGCGCGATGCGCGATGGGCCGCGCTCGGGTTGTCCGGGGACGATCACCGGTGAGCAGGTGACGCAGATCTTGGCGGTGGCGTGCGAGCCTCCGGAACAGAGCGGTCGACCGATCACACATTGGAGGTATAATGAGTTGCGGAGCGAGGTGATTATACGACTATATGTTGATAACATATCTTAACTGTTAACCCCGCCTCGCACTCTGGGGGCGGTAACCATTCACACCCCGGCAGCATGACCGTTTTGAAACTGGTCTTTCCAGGAATCTCAAAATCGGCGACATCTGTGGCATGTCACTGGATCAGATCACTGACGAAGTCATCGCACGGCAGACGCCGGAGGCGCAGGGGATCATCCGTGCGTTGATGGAGAAGCTGGCGGACGCGATGGCTCGCATTGAGACGATGACGGTGCGGATGGCGGACTTGGAGGCC
>JAYSUV010000096.1:0-2197 GCA_043718945.1 Planctomycetota bacterium | reverse complement strand
GAGCTACTCGACACGATCGTGGAACACCGAATCGCCGAAACAGACCGGATTCGCCTCCTCAAGATCGATGTCGAGGGCATGGAGGTCGATGTCATTCTCGGAGGCTCGGAACTCTTCGAGAAACGCCGAATTGACGCCGTGATGTTCGAATGGAACGCTGCGCTCAGCACCACCAGCGCAGCCGACGTCCTACGGCCATACGGCTTCGAGATCCTGGAGCTCGGCCACTTTGGTCGACTGCGGCCGGCGTCACACAAACTGACGCGAGCCGCACCAAGGCGGCCCCTTCCAGACTGGGGTCCCGTCACGACGATCGTGTCCTGGTTGCGCGGTGACACGCGGCTGTACACCATGGTCGCACTTCTGCCCGGCACCCGGGCCTGACCACCGCGAACCGGGCGGCGGTCCGTCCAGGTCCAATGTCATTCACGGCGCTGGGCGAAGAAGCGGGGAGACCGATCATCGGGACCATATGCTCTGCGAATGGATGCATCAGGGTCACAGCGTCGGCGTATCTTGCGAGATTTGCGTCTCTTTCACCGGAATCGGCTCTGGTTCACGGCGGACACCCTTCTCCGCACCAAGGTGGCGTACTACGGACATCTTCCGCTGAGCTTTGCCCGCCTGGCGCTGAGGCAGCGACGGGTCAAATATCTAGGTCACGACTTCTTCTACGACAACGTCGCTACGCCGCTCAACTTGCAGTCGTACCCGAACGAGATTACTCGTTGTATTCTTCGAAACCTGCCCTACAAACCTTCAACAGTGTTGGATATCGGGGGGAACATTGGACAGTTTTCGGCCACGCTGGCGCATTTCGTGGATCTCGAATTGCTTGACGTGTTCGAACCGAATCCAACGATTTTACGATTACTTGAAAGGAATCTCGCTCATCTGGGCGGGCGAGCGAACATTCATAACTTCGCAATTTCGGATCAAACCTCCGAAGTAGGAGTCTTGTATTTTCAACCCGGTAGATCTGCCATCGGATCGATGTTCGCAAGCAACGCTGGCGACCCCGAATCGCTGACCGAAGTCGAGATCCGATTCGTCACCGATCCAGTGAGCCTCACCGGGCGATCATCGTACGACCTTGTGAAGATCGACGTCGAGGGCTTTGAGATCGAGGTGGTCAGTTCGCTCAAGACCGTATCGACACGGTTCCTCTACATCGAGGTGTCCGGCTCGCAGAGAGAGCGAACATATACGGATGGTGAGCTCATGTCGGCAATCTCCTCATCATTCGGTGACTACGTCATTCTTTATAGTTCCGGTTCGGACTCGCACGACATTACATATGAGCTGTTGCTGGCTTTTGAGCCAGCGCTGCGAGTACCGCCCGAATGAAACGCACTCGTCATTCCGTTCACCACCGATCGCGGACCAACTAACGCACGAGCCCACGCTCGACGAGGTCCGCCACGATCCGGTCGGACGGCGAGTCGGCTTGCCCGACTGGAGCGATGTTGGCCAGCGCATCGGGGTTATCCAGGAACCGTTCCAGTTCCGCGACATCCATTCCTGACAAACGCGCGTTGGTCCCAATCCCATCGGATCGTTCGGTCTTCACGCGGTGCACCAGACACGGCTTGCCAATGAACGCGCACTCTTCCTGGAGTCCCCCGCTGTCGGTCACCACAAATGCGGCCCGTCGCAACAGCGAAACGAAGCGGAAGTACGGCAGCTTCTTGATCCTGCGGAAGTGAACATCATCGAACAGGTCGTGGAGGCCCTGTCGGTCCAGCTGCTCATCGGTCACAGGGTCGTACACCATGACCAACGGGCGCTTCAACGACGATGCCCGAAGTGCCCGAAGAGATGCCGCGAAACGTTCGTCCTGCAACAGTTCGATCCGGTGCAGCGACACGAGCCCAAAATCAGCCGGCAGCGGCCCGACATCGGGGTCGATATTCGCCGGGACCATACCCACGCTGTCACGAACAGTGTTGCCATTCGTGACCACGATGCTGCCAGGGGCTCGACGGAGGTTGGATACCTCGACCTGCCCCGGCGCGTAGTGAATGTTGGCGATCCGGCCAACGATTCGTCGATCTAGCTCCTCGGGGAACGGGTTGCGCCAATCATGGCTCCGAAGTCCAGCCTCCACGTGGCCGACCTGGGCACGAAGAGTACGCCCGATCACAGCCCCCAGGACCGTCGTCATCGTGTCCCCATGGACCAGCACGCACGGCTCGAG
>JAYSUV010000095.1:0-6005 GCA_043718945.1 Planctomycetota bacterium | reverse complement strand
CCCACCTCGGACTCCCACGGTTACTTCGCAGTCCAGTAGTCTAGCACGATGACCTTCTCACGCCGCCCTTTGGCCAAGGCGACGTAGGTGTCGTGGGCGGCGTGTTTGAGGTAGGCCGCTCGTCCGGCCTCATCTTTGAAGGTCACGACGAAGACGTGGGTGAAGCCTTCGGACTTCATTTCCTGGCTGACGTTGGTCCCGTGTTCGTAGCCGATGACCGTGTCGATCTGTTTGGTCATCTTGCCGAAGGCGTCGACGACCTCTTCGACCTGAGCAGCGGTCAGCGTGTCGTGAAACTTATACATCACGATGTGCTTGAGAACCTTGGCCGGTTCTTCGGCAGCATGAGTCGCGGTGAAGGTCATGAGGAGACCGGTGAGAATGAGCGAGAGGGTGATGAGTCGCATGGGGGAGTCCGTTCAGAAAGTAAAAAGTGGAGAGTGGAGAGAACGCCCAGGGGTTGCAACCCCTGGGCTTTGACTGACGACTGACGACTGAAAACTCACTCCATCAAGCCGCTCGTCCAGCCGACCAGTTGCCGGAAGAATTGAGCATACAGGTTGCCGACTTCGACTTCACCAGCTCCGGGGCCGTGGGCCTTCACTCGCTCGGGACCCCAGTCGACGAGTGGTCCAACCCAGTGCGGAGCGACATCGGTAGCGAGGGCGGCGACACGACCGATGCCGTGCGAGCCGATCACCAGCAACGGGTCTTCGCCGACCTCGACGAGGACCGGTTCCGCGGAAGGGGTCGCAGGGTGGAACGAGACCGAATAGCGCGCCACATGGAGTATCGTCTCCGCGCGATCACGAGGCACGAAACGGTTGTACCCTCCAATCAGCGGCGGGCGTTCGTCCCAAGGAAGTCCGCGTGTAATCGGGTGCAGATGGTATTCCGCCCGCACAAACGCCGGGTGATCGCAGTTCATGCGGTCGTCATGATCCGCGATCTCAACCGGCAAAATCTCAGCAACCGGCGTCCCGTCCCAGTCCCCACCCAGCCCGTGGTACGACTCCCAGCCGCCGATCATCAGCAGCCCCGCTCCTTGGGCCACATGCTCGACCAATCTCCGCTGCAGCGCTGCCGAGAGCCGGGTCGCCATGTAGTCACTCAGCACGTACGCGCGATACGGCTTCTCAAACAGGGAGTCGCCAGCCGCCTCGTCGCTCGGCACATAGTCGAAGGTCCACCCGCTCCAGTGCATGACCCCCGCCAGGTAGGCCGCAGCTGTCGCGAGCGAAGTGTCACCGAGGTAGAGGATGTCGGTCATGGGAGTCACAGGGGAGTGGCGAGCCCCCGGCTCAAGCCGGGGTGTTGCAAACGTTCAATGTGTGAGTCAGTAGAATCTGGTCCGTTGAGCGGAGTGTCATGGCACCACTCGGGGGACTGCTGGTGCTAACACCCCGGCTCACGCCAGGGGCTCGCCATTCAATCGCCCCTGCGGGCTTCTGACCGGAGTAGAGACTTCCAGTAAGTCCACAGCAGGATGACCGTCACAGAAGATGGTGGCCATGCGGCCGTAAACCGGCGATGCATCGCTCAGCTGGAGATGCCGACGCAGAGCTGGCCCCGGTGTGATCTTGAGGATCGCTCCCAGATCGATGTGCCGCAGCACGTTGTGCTTGATGAGAACCCGGCCCAGTGGAAGCTGCTTGGCGAGAATCTCGGCCCTCACCGCTGGTGTCACATACGTGAAGTCGAACCGCACCAACCCGAACTGGACCACCTCACTCGTGCCTCCCTTGGTGAGCAGGATTTCGCGGTTGTACAGCGGCTCTTGCAGCTCTTCAAACGCGACCTGTACATCCACTGGGCAGCGATGAAACTCCTCCATCGCCACTGTCATATGGTGATCGTGGACCAGCAACGACTTGTACGGTTCGGGGGTGGTCGACGCCGGAATGTGCTCGACCTTTTCGAACAGCTGATCCCCGTCCGGGAAGAGCGAGGCCAGCTTGTGAAGTTCGTCGAGAGGGTTCATGGGGAGTCGGGTGTCGGGGGGCTGGAGTCGGGAGCCAGAGGGGAGTGGGGAGTGGCGAAATGGTGGGGTATTGCTCCCGACTCCCGACTTTCCTACAGCGGCTTGATCGGAGCATTCAGCGGCTTGGCGGGCGCGGGCTCTTCCTGAGCGGGAGCTGTCTCTTCGGTCGAAGGTTCCCCCTCCCAGGTCAGGCGGAAGTCCTGGCCGCTCACTCGCAGCAGCATCACTCCGCTGGGGAGACGCACCCAACCTTCGCCCGTGCCACCAGAGCGGGCGACTTCTGCGGAGTGCGCCGGTTCGCCGGTACTGCGGCTCAGGAACTCCAGCTTGGTATACGACTTCGCGGGTTTGTCGGGGATCTCCTTCCGGCGCTGCACGGCATAGGCCAGCATGCCGCTCCCCACCGGCAGGTTCGGACGGAACAGCTGTTGTTCGAGTGGACGCGACCACTGAATCTGTCCGCCTTGGCGGTCGAGGGCTACGACGAGCCCGTTGACTCGCACGGCACGACCCTGCGGGAGAGTCGCTTCCGTGATCAGATCCTGATCCGGGGTCGGTGGATGCCATGTGTGGACGTACAGCCGTTCCTGGTCCGTGTGGACCGTGAACTCCTTGGGAGCCACCGTTTGGGGTGGAAGCGCGGCCTTCCAAAGTGGCTTGCCGGTCCGGTAGTCCAGTAGTTGCAGCGTTCCATCCGGTTCCAGAAACGCGAGGTCCGTACCATCCACAGGAGTCCCGACGGTTCCCGCGGCGAGAGTGACACTCCAGGCGTCTTTGTCAGTCACCGGATCGTACATGGCCCACGTTTGACGCGCGGGTAAGGTGCCCGTCGCCGGTTCCACACGAGTCACCAGGAAGAGCCGCCCCCAATCCGCCCGCTGGCGTTCGACGCGGCCTTGAGGCAAAGTCCGCTCGGCGATTTGAGTTCCATCAGCGGCGCGTAGCACGACGAGGCGATCGAGCAGTGGCGGGATGAGGATCACGTACTCCGAATCGGCGCAGATCTCGGAACCGGGCGTGATCCCGCTCCGTCGCCACTGGATCTTCGAGTCGAGAGTCTGCGGCTGGACCGCAAACAGATCACTCCCCGAGAGGTAACAGAGTGTGTCATAGGTCAGCGGGCCGACATTGCCGAGATACGTCCCGTCCGCCTGCGGATAGATCGTGTCACGAACGGCGGGTTTGCCAGTGGGCTGGGCCTGACCACGATTGAACACATTTAGGTTATTGCCATTCGTGTTCTGAGAGAAGTTCGCCTTGAACCGGGTCTGAAACTGATTCCCGCCAGCATCCATCGGACTGATGACCGCGAATCGATCCCGGAAGGCCAGCAGCACCAGCTGAGCATCGGTCTGGACGTATCGCAGCTGATTCGACTGCATGATCTCGCCGAGCGAATCGAGATTGAGCGTGTGACGCACTCGCCCGCTGCCGTCGGCGCACTGTGCAGTGCGAGTCGGATTGTACTCCGCACTGAACAGCCAATCCGCATACGGGCCACGTCGGGCACCCAACACCGGAAACAAGTCCCGTTGCATGACGGATGTCCCAGCATTCTTCGCCGCAAAAGTCGGGGCAGTTGCTGGCCGTTCCAATACCAAGATCAGTGGACTGAACAGAGCGTCTTTGCGAAGCAGTTCCAAGAGGGTGACGCCGGTGACTCCTCGCTCGCACTCGACCTGGGCAAGACCATGCTGAAGTTCATGCACGAGGTGGCCAATGAACGTCGTCCGCTTCTGAGTCAACTCCTGACGAATCAATTGAGCTACCGCCGGACCGCGCAGTGTCGGGTCAGGTGACTCGCTGAGTGTCCACAAAATCCGCTCAGTCTTGAAACGATCCAGCCC
This sequence comes from Planctomycetota bacterium, assembly GCA_043718945.1. Lineage (GTDB taxonomy): Bacteria > Planctomycetota > Planctomycetia > Planctomycetales > Planctomycetaceae > TH-plancto1. The sequence goes on along the minus strand of JAYSUV010000095.1, from coordinate 2,177 downwards.
ATTGGTGAGTGCTAGTTCCAGATGCAACTGAGGAGCCAAGTCGATCCCCAGGACGCCAGCGTAGTGAGGTTTCACTGCGGGTTCCTGAGCGGCGATCACTTCGTTCAGGGACAGCTGCATCTGCTGGCGGAGAGCTTCGTTCGCCAGAGACTGCAAATGCGTTAATCGACCTCGTAGCCAGCGATCATCGCGGACGCGGTGGTCGAACGACATTTCGATGAGGTCGTTGGACTGGCCGACTTCCTGGACCAGATCGAGATACTCGCGGAAGGCTGCCAGAGTCTCGCCCGACTTTTCCAGCCCCTCGGCGTTGAGGCGATTGAGCAGCCTTCGCTGGTCTGGATCGGTGACCGTCTTCTTGAGGTCCGCCACGATTCCCTTTGAACCCGCGTAGTCGGACTTGAGTCGTTCGAGCAGCGACCAGACAAGCAACCTCCGCGTTGGCGGCGACTCCTGCAACTGAAGCGACTCTTGCAAGAGGGCGACTGCTTCGGGCTCGCGACCTTGAAACAGGAGCAGTTCCCCCTGCTCCGCCAGGGCACTCGCGCGGGTGCTGGCGTCTTCCCGAGTGCGGGCAATCTCCTCGGACATCTCGCTCAGTGATCGCAGTCCGACCACCTCGGTCGTGGTCTGCATCAGTAACTGATCGCCTGCTGCGACCAGGCTTCCCGCTGTGTGAGCCGGATTGATGCTGGAGCGGGCTAGAATCCGCCCGGTCTTCATTTGGATCGAGAGGATCTCGTGCGTGGAGACCGGGAGCAGGTACTGACCTCCGCTGACCACCCCGCGTCCGGTGGGGGAGGGAATCTCCTGGCTCCACTTCACTTTTCCGTCACTCAGGTTGATCGCTTGAATGCTCTTGTCACCGGCGATCAGACAATGCCGCTCGGTACAGGCCGCAATGAACAGCCCCTCGCCGCGAGGGCGTTCCCACAGCGTCTTGCCCGTCTCCATCTCGAGGCAGTAGAGCATGTTGTTGTCTGGCGTGGGGACCAAGACACGGCCCGCCGTCAGTACGGGATTCGCATCGAACCAGCGCCGCTCCTGCACCATGGTGTCTAGCTGGGCCTCATTGCCCATCCGCCCTCCATTCATACGGATCTGGATCATCCGAGCAAAGCGCGGGTCGGTGGTCAGACTGCGAGACTGATACTGCTGAAACCACTCCACCCGACGACGCAGTGGATCAACTGCCACGACGATTCCATCCGCTGTCGGGCAGATCAACAACCCTCCGGCATACGAGGGGGACAAGCCGAACACTCGTCGAGACAGGTCATGAGCGATCGGGACAGCTGGGTTCAACAAGGGCAACGACCAGACCACTTCGCCCGTCTCCGGGGAGAGCGAGAACAGTCGAATCTGTCCTTGATGCTCGGCCAGCGAAAAGAGCTGACCGTCGACCGCGAGCGGAGCCCCCAGAAAGAACGCACCTCCCAGTCGCCGCGATTCACCCGTCACTTGGCCGTCTTCATCGAGTGGGGTGGCCACAGATGGCCCTCCGGATTCCCATTTCAGCAGTCCGGTTTGCAGGTCATAAGCCAGCAGCCGGTTGTCGCTCGTCGGGGTGAGTTCAAACCGACCCGGTTGACCTCGATTCCGCATGAACATGTTCTGGGGCTGGGCGGCCCCCGTCATCCCCGTGCCCGAGATCGCGTAGACTTGTCGACCATCGCTGGCCAGAGAGGCCCCCGTCTGGTTGAGCCAGGCCCGCTGGCTCAGGTACATCTCCACCAAACGGTCATGCGGAGCATTGGAGCCGGGGGCGACGTAATTGCGTCTGGTCCAATAGAGAAACGAGTCGTCCTCGACCACGCCCGACCACCGAATGTTGCCCGTCCGGGCATCCAGCGCTTTGACGGACCCGATCCCCTGCACCAGCACAGTTTCTCCGTCCACCAGTGGCGAGCCAATGACCAGTGGCGTCGTCTTAGCGGTTTCCCCCCGCTCGGTCCGTAGATATTTGCTCTCCAAAGACTTCAGGATCGAAAGGAACTTCTCGTCGTACCCGGTGTCATACACATCGAAAGAGTCGATCAGGGGATACGCCCAACTGCCGCGTTGGAGTGGCGACACCAGGGGGCCATCCCCCCAGCGACGCGGGTGCCCACCACTCATGCGCCAATCGTCAAATCGATGCGGCACCAGTGGCACGACCGGGCCGAACACTTTATTCA
>JAYSUV010000094.1:0-18632 GCA_043718945.1 Planctomycetota bacterium | reverse complement strand
GGGTTCCGCACCCTCCGCGTGGCCAAACTGGCGTTATTCCATACCCTCGGCCACCTGCCGGAGCCGGAAGACGGCCACAGATTCTGCTGAGGAGGCTTAAAAACTCGAAACTGCAGATGTCGAGTACATTGCCAGATGCTTCCTCGGGCAAGCTAACACAGCCATCAAGATGAAGCTGTGCGATTTCACAGGGAATGTTGATCCCCTGTGCTTTTTCTCCTGCATGGAGGTTTGTGGAGTCCTCGCTCTCCTGGCAAACAGGTTCACCGTTCTTGCGTGTCGCGGGAAGTTGTTGCCGACAGAACTCTTTGAACTCTTTCTTCTCCTTGAAGTCCTTCTTAAACCAGTTGTTTGCCTTGTAGTTGAGAACGCCAACATAGTATGTGAATGAATTGCGAATCTCTTCGAGTTCCTCGTCGGTCTTAGAATCCATTGCGAAAGCAACATCCTGGACAAGTTCTTCTGCAACTTCGCGACTGCCAGTGCGCCTCATACCGATCGCCAACAGTTGCTTGTAGCAGCTGTCAGTCGGCCTCATGTGGTCGTAAAGCGTCGCCCGGGTCATTACGTGACTCCTCTGGGAAAAGGGCATCTATCAGAATAGTCACATGGGCGTTCAAAAGCGCTCGCGAGATTCTGTCGATTTTTCCCAAAAGTCCGACTTTGATGATTCTTCCACGAACTCGGCAGGAATTACGAGCGCATACGACCTGTATTCAGACTAATGGAATAGGACGGAACATATGTGCTGCAAACAAGTTGCACGCCAATTGTGTCCGCTAGTCAACCATTGATTCAGGAGTATTCGATGTCCTTCCCGAAGCGAATTGTGATCTGCCGCTGCGGCTTCATTCTGATGGTTGTGGCTCACCTCGCCCTGCTGGTTGCGGAATTCATCCCACATGGACAGACGCACAACGTCTGCAAGCAGGTCGGCTACGCGCTGTTGCTGGCCATCGTCCTCTTCCGCGGTGTCAAAGCCGCGCTCGTCTCACCAGCAAATCGCGGGAAGAAGAAGCAGAAGAAAGTGGAATCCGCAGTCGCGGGGAATCACAACCCTCAAGATGCTGATTCATCCCGACCGTCGTAACCCCGCCCCCGTTCCACGGCCAATAACCCCGTCACGAGTGCCGTCAGTTTCGGCTCGGCGGCATTGGCGACCGCGATGATGTCGGCCACGTGAGCGGGTTTGAGGGCATCGGGTAGGCACATGTCGGTAATCACCGACAGGCCCACCGTTCGCAGCCCGCAGTGGACGGCCACGATGACCTCGGGGATGGTCGACATGCCGACGACATCGGCCCCGATCTGGCGCAGGAAGCGGTACTCGGCCCGTGTCTCCAGATTGGGCCCAGAGATGGCGACCAAGACTCCCCGGTGACAGGCAAAATTCTCGCGACGGGCGATCTCCAACGCCACCTGCCCCAGCTGCCGGTCATACGGCTCGCACATATCTGGGAACCTCGGCCCCAGCCGATCGTCGTTGATCCCGATCAGGGGATTGGCCCCCATCAGGTTGATGTGGTCGTCGATGACCATGATGTCTCCGGTCGCATAGAACGGGTTCATCCCGCCGACCGCGTTTGTCACGATCAGCAGTTGGGCTCCGAGGGCCTGAAAGACGCGAATGGGAAGGGTGATCTGCTTGAGTGGATATCCCTCGTACATGTGGCTGCGGCCCTCCATCGCTATGACGGGGAGACCCTCGAGCATGCCGCAGACGAGGCGCCCCTTGTGGCTGATGGCGGTCGATTGGGGGAAGTGCGGAATCGACTCGTAGTCAATGCTGGCCTCGACCTCAATCTTCTGGACCAAGGCCCCCAGCCCGGTGCCGAGGACGATTCCGGCGTGCGGAGTTTTGGCCCACTGGCTGCGAATGAACCCACAGGCGTCTTGAATTTTGTCGTAGAGATCGAGCATGTCGAGTGTCTTTGAGGTGATTGGCTCCCAGTCGTGACCATACCCGTCAGGAATGAACTCGACAAGCGGATGGACTGGTTCTGATCGGCAATACTTGCGAGTGCAAGAGGTGGAGAACGAATCTCGAAGAGAATATTCAAACGCCACCCTGCTAGTCGCATCTTCTTATTGAGTAATAAGATGCGAAATCCCATCAGTGTCGGCTCGTGGCAAAAAGGGGCAGTGATCGCTCTTGCTCTGACATTTCGTCCTACATACAAGCCCCAAAGAGTCTCAGGCTCCTCACTCCTGTGCCTCAACCATTGAGTCGCTGGCTGTGACCTCACCGGAACACTCCGGACTCACCCGAGTTTGGCAGTCCTTCATTGGATTCGCCAATCCACACAACCCACCTTTTTGCTTCAACCGTCACCGTCGGCATAATTGGTCTTCAGTTCGGCACACACAGTGCCGATTCCTGATCTGACCGATTCTATCGGCGCATCCGTCACATTCCCTACCGACATGAAGCACGCACTGAAACGAAGGGTTTCGCAACCCATCGCCCACAGACGTGCCGTCCGACCACACTGGGGCGAACGATGAGCGCATCGAAGGCTTTCGCATTTTCACTGGCACTCCTGATCGGAGCGGGGACTCAGGTTTCCGCCCAGAATTCGGTCGTCTTTGACGAGCCCGTGGAGGCCGGTTCCGACTCCAGTGGGAGCGTCTCGGGCTCGACCCCCATCGGTTCCACCGGCGGGTACTTCTGGGTTCAAGGGGACTTCGGTGAACGTCCGGGGATCACGGGGAACAACGCGAGCTTTGGCTCGTTTGCCCCCCTCGACTTCCTAGGGCCGAATGATCGGTTCTTCCTCGATGGCCAGATGATGGTCAACGACAACGCCAACGTGGGTGCGAGTGCCGGTCTGGGATATCGACGTCTCGTGGAGCCGATCAGCAGCATCCTCGGAGTGAACGGCTACTACACCTACGACGAGAGTCAGCAAGGCTTCGGCTATAACCAAGGGGGTGCCGGGGCGGAATGGTTGACGGATTACTTCCAGGTGACGGCGAATCTCTACCTGCCGTTCGACAGCACACCGAACAATCTCGGCCCGATCATCCGCACGAAGAACTCGGTGTTCCAGGACAACAACCTGGCGTTTATCAACATTCAGAACGCTGAAGCTCAGCAACGCGGAGCGGACATCGAAGTCGGCGTACCGATTCCCGGAGTGCGCTGGCTGTCAGCTCACGGCGGGGCATACTACCTGGATGCGAAGAACGCACCGGAAGTGAACGGAGTGCGCGGTCGCATCCAAGCAGACCTCACCAACGTGTTGCTCAACTTGTCCTACGCCAACGATGACACCTACGGCGGTCAAGTGAACTTCGCAGCCACCTACCTGTTTGGAGCTCAGAACGGCAACTACAACCCGCGAGTCAAGTCACTCTACGACCGACTGAATGACCGCACTCGTCGCACTTCGCGGATTGCCACCCAGCAAGTGGTCAGCAATCCTCGCGAGCTGGCCATCAATCCGCGTACGGGTCTGCCGTGGACCTTTGCGCACTTCGACAATACCGCCGCAGCGGGTGGCAATGGCTCGAACAACCAACGATTCAACTCGTTGGTGGGGGCCAGCCCGGCTGACGCTCTACTCTTCCATCGCGGCACAACCACTCGCACCAATCCGCTGACCGGTGCGGCCGGGATTGTCCTGATTGACAACCAACTAGTCTTCGGGGAAGGCTGTCCGACCTTGATTGATGTTCTCAATCGGCCGGGCGGTCCGTGCCCTCTGCCTGGATTTGATCCAGCGGGCACAAATCCGTTCGTGACCGCAGCTGCGGGCAATGTCTTTACACTGGCGGACAATAACCGGATTGCTGGTCTGAACATTATCGCTCCGACCGGTGGGAACGCGATCGCTGGCACCGGGATCAACAACTTTACGCTGGAGAAGTTGAACCGCAACATCAATCCGCTGACTCCAGGTCCGAATGGAACCACGGGCACGGGTGGGGGCATCCTCCTGACCAATGCGACCGGTAACGGCATCATTCGCGACTTCGGGTTCAACATCCCGAGTACGAATGGTCCCAGCGGGATTGTGATCAACAATACCAATGTGGCTCCTTTGACCGTGGGGATCAGCGATGGTCGCTTCCTGAACGGCGGACAATTCGGCATTCGCTTGGCCGGAAGCAACTCGAACATCACCGCGAACATCAACAACGTCAACAACAGCGCCAGTGGGACGGGTCTGCATGTGCAGGCCACCAACACGGGCAATGTGGTCGCCAATGTGACCAACAGCTCGTTCAACAATGCTGTCGTTCCGGTGGGCGATGGAATCGCCGTCGTGGGAACCACGAATGGCAATGTCACGCTGAATGCGACCAATGTGAACGCGACCGGCGCGGGCCGTGATGGCTTGCGATTGGATCTGCGAACTGGCGCGACTGGTGTATTGAACGCCACGACCGTCAACGCCTCGGGTGCGGTCCGTGATGGACTGTCCCTCAACGTGCAAAGCGGAGCGGTGGGCACCGTCGTGGTGAACGCACTGAACGTCTCGGGTGCTGGTGACGATGCCATCTTCTCGATCGTGGACGGTGCGGGTTCGAGGTTGAACCTGACAGCGACGGGCGTGACTGGAACTGGTGCAGGCGACGACGGATACGATTTCCGGACCTCGAATAGCGCGGTCTTGAATGCCGCCCTCAGCGGCGGAAGCCTCTCAGGTGCCACAGATGACGGGATCGTGGGAGCTGTGTCTTCCGGCTCGACTGCCAACCTGTCCGTGAACGGTACGAATGTGTCGAATGCGGGCGGAGTTGGTGGACTGGGCAATGGACTGTTCGTGACGACATCCGGGGCCTCGCGGTTCGTCGGGACAGTGACCAACAGCTCGCTCGATTCGGCAACTGAGAATGGCGTGCGGCTCGATACGACCGGAGGCTCGCGAAGCATTCTGTCTCTGACTAATAGTCCGGCGACCAACGCCGGTGCCAATGGATTGCTTGTCAATACGGCGGGGACCAACTCCCGCGCAGACGTGGTACTCAATAACGAGTCATTCAACGGTGCGGGACTGGATGCCATCAATTTGAACGCCACGACGGATTCGTTGATCATCCTCGCGGGGAATAACGTCTCCGGGGCGAACGCTGGCAACGATGGAATACAGATTTCCGCCAACGATTCTACGGTGTCCATGAATTTGACCAACACCGGTTCCTTCGTCAGTCCCAATGGCCATGGAATCAACCTCTCCGGCACCAATACCGGGATCATCAATCTCGGTGTGGCTGGGACGCCAGGTGCCCCATCCGTGTTCGACGGTGCGACGTTGAGCGGAGTGAATGGTGTCCTGAACAATGCGTCAGCTGTGTTGAATCTCACGGATGTCACGTTCCGCAATGCGGGCGTCGATGGTCTGCATCTGGAGTTGAACGCCGGTTCGACCTTGACCGGGAATGTGGCCAACAGCAATTTCTCCCGTCCTGGTCCAGCTCCCTCGGGAGATGACGGTCTGGAAGTTCTGCTGAATGCGTCGACCGCGACGCTGAACTTCACTGGAACCAACGTGGATAATGCGGGTGATGACGCAATTCACATCGAAGCGAATAACGCCTCGACCTACACCACGAAGTTCACCGGCGGATCGCTGGTGAACGCGGGTGGCGACATGACCGACATCACCTTCATGGGTGGCTCGGTGGTGAACTTCAACCTCGACCCGATCGCGACGGGAGCCAATCAGAACGGCCTACGGTTCAATGGCTCTACGAACTCGACGCTGAACGCGATCATCAGCGACTCGCCGATGTCAGTGGCCGGTGCGAACAACATCGTCGGTCAGAACGGAGTCCTGGGAACGCTCGATACGAATGCGGTCGCGAATCTCCAACTGATCCGGAGTCCGATCGCCTTCGCGACGCTCGATGCCATCCGCGTGACAGCCCAGGGGAACAGCACCTTCAATGCCAACATCCTCGACAGCTCGCTGCAAAATGCCGGGCAAGATGGTCTCGATCTGACCCTGACGAATGCCACGGCGAACGTGACGTTCGACAACAGCGACATCAACAACGTCGGTGGGGATGCCATCCGTGTGACGGGAACGAATTCGCGGTTGAATTTGAACCTGAACAATGGAATCGCCCTCGACAATGCGCGTGGCGATGCGATGGAGTTCAACGCCAACACCAACTCCGTCTTCACCATTGTCGGAAATCAAGCCGTCACAGCTACGAATGCTCTGGCAGGCGATGGTCTGCGAGTGGCAGCCACGGTGGGCTCCACGGTCAACGCGACGTTCCGGGCAGGCTTGAGCCTGGACAACGCCAACGACAATGCCATTGACCTCAACGGTACGAACTCGACCGTCAACCTGATTGGCCAAGGTCTGACGACCGGGGCCAATGCTGGCGGGGATGCGATTCGCCTGAATGGCCTCAACTCCACGGTCACCGCGCAGCTCCTCAATGCAGGCACATTCGCCGGTGCGGGCGGCGATGGGATCGATGTCACTGGCGACAACAGCATCATGGGTGTGCGTTTCGAGGGGGCCGTTCCCGGAGCTGCCAATCTGGATGGAGCCGCTGGAAATGGGGTGGTGGCCAACCTCACCAACGGCAGTACCGGTCAGTTCCTGGTCAACAACTTCTCGATTCAGAACTCGGGTCTGAATGGAGTGGATCTCAATCTCGACGCCTCGCGCATCGTGGGATCGAGCTTCACGAATGGCCAGATCGACAACAGTGGCCAAGCGGGTGTTCCGGGTTCCGGTGATGGCCTGCAGATTTTCGCGGACAACGGATCGAACATCGGCACACGGGCCACGAACGCGCCCGGCCTGACGTTAAACAATGTCACCTTGCAGAACGATAACCCCAACGCCCGGACCCAGCAAAACGGCCTGGATGTCACGGCGGAGGGCGACAGCTTTGTCGGGGCCACAATCATCGGGGCCACGATCACGCAGAACCTCAGCGATGGCGTTCTCGTCAACATCAATCCCGACGCCTCTCTGAATGACAGCTCGCTGGCCGTGCTGAACTTCGACAATACGAACGTCAACAACAACCAGGGGGACGGCTTCCATGTCCGGGCCACGAACGGCACCGATGACGCTGCTCCGCCGCAGTTGAGCGGTGCGATCATTAACTTTAACAATGGCGAGATCAACCAGAACGGAAACTTCATCAACCCGCCACCCACCGGTGTTATCGGCGATGGCATCGGGGACGGCATCGACGCGGCGGCGAATGGAGACAACACGGTCGCGGGGAATACCCAGATTACGTTCAATCTGTCGGGATCGGACATCCTGGGCAACGAGGAGATGGCCCTGAACACCGCCATCACGAACGGCGGGTCGGTCAACCTGAACATCAACGGTGGCTCCATCGACGGCACCCTGAACATTCCGTGTGCGGATGGACCGCTGGCACTGATCAACTTCTCATTGATCAACACCAACATTTCCGCCGCCTCCTCGCTGATCCTGTGTGCTAAAAACGACGGCATCCTGAATGCCACGATCTCGGGAGTGAACTTCAGTGGCAACCCGGGCCAGGGCATCGTGATCCTGTCGGAGACGGGTGGTGACATCACCGCCAATCTCAGCAACATGACGGTCCAGAACAACGGGGCCAATCCCGTCGCTCCGGCGTCCGTCGTGAACCCACCGATCACCACCGTCACGGGAGCCATTCAAGGGCTGATCGACGGAATTGGTTCCGACGGCAACGGGTCGACACTGACGCTGAATCTCAACAACCTGACCGTCACGAACAACCAGCGGGCCGGTCTCGATCTGACGGTCTCCAACGGGGCGGATCTGATTACCCAGATCACGAACAGCAACTTCTCGGACAACGGCCTCGCCGGGGCCTTCGATGGCATGTTGATCGATGTCAGTGGAGCCGGATCGACCGCAGCTGTTAACCTGAATACGGTGCAGGCGAACAACGCGACGGATGATGGTTTCGACTTCCGGGCCAGTACGGGCGGAGTCTTCAACCTGACCGGCCAGACGCTCTCCGCTCAAAGTGCGGCGGCGGATGGACTCTCGCTGCTGGCGGACGGAGGAACGGTGACCGTCGATGTCATTGGGCTGAACGCCACGGGAGCCGATGGCAATGCGGTGAATCTCATCGCGGACAACGCCGCAATGCTGGCCGTGGATCGACTGAATACTGTGGTCGGGACCAGCGCGGGTCAGGAAGGCTTGAACCTCGATGTCCTCAACGGCTCCACACTCCTGGCGTTTAGAACTGGCGGGTTGAACGTCAACGACTCGGGTCGACTCAACGCGGCTGCCAACGGCGTCGATCTGCTGATCGATTCGGGCAGCACAGCTGCTCGACTGAACCTCACGAATGTGCTGGCCGACAACGCCCAGGGCAGTGGTCTGCAAGTGATTGCCAATGACCCGGCGGTCACTTCGAATGGACTGACCCTCATCGGCGGCAGCTTCCTGAACGCGGGGAACAACGGGGTCGATGTCTCGATCGCCAACCAGGCTGCCCCGATGAACGTCGTGCTGCGAAATGTCGTGGCGAACGATGCGAACAACTATGGAGCCCTGATTAACGTCACCAACGTGACCGGTGGCCAGAGCGATATCGTCCTCGACAACTTCGACGCGAACATCGCCGGCAACGATGGGGTGGAGATCAACATTACCAGTCTGGGAGCGACCGACTCGACCCAGCTGCACATCCTCAACGGCTCTTCGTTCAACACAGCCACGAACGAAGGGGTCGACATCAATCTGGATGGGGCGGTGGGCTCCTTCGCCGAACTGCAAATCCGTGATCTGACGGCGAATACCGCGGGCAGTAACGGAATCAGTATCACGGCCACGGGCGGGATTGATGTGATCGGGACGGCCCTGAACAACATCTCGGCCACGAACGCGGGCGGCACCGGATTGCTGGTGACTTCGACCGGAGCGTCCGGAGTTCGATCGATCAACTCGAACACGCTGGATGTCAGCGGTGCCAATGGGGACGGGGTCAGCGTCCGGCTGGATACCCAGTCGACAGCTGCGGACATCCGCTTCAATCAATTGACTGCCGCCAACGCCGGACTGAACGGTGTGGACATCGTTCTGGATGGTGTCCCCGGAGCCAGTAACGTGGCCTTGTCCAATGTGACAGCGACCGGGGCCTTAAATGGCAACGGCGTCAATCTGGACGCCATCAACATGGCAGCGACCGACTCGGTCACGCTGAGCTTCAACAACGTCAATGTCAGCAATTCCAGCGAGGACGGCCTGAACATGCAGCTCGACGGGGCTGTCGGTTCGACCGCCACGGTGAATCTGGATGGTCTGACGGCGACGAACAACATTCGTGACGGCATCGATCTGTCGCTGACCAACGGGGTCGCCGCGACGGTGGCCCAGTTCGACAATGTGACCTCCGAATTCAACGGGGAAAACGGTCTGAAGATTGATGTGGCCAGCGGTTCCACGCTGACGAGTTTCACCGCCGACGGACTGGCTCTCTCCGACAACGGGACCAGTGGACTCGGGTTCGATGGCTTGGACGTGATGGTCCACGACGCCGGATCATCGGCCCAGTTTGACCTCTCGAACCTGACCGTCAACCGCAGTGGCGGACGGGGTCTGGATCTGGATGTGTTCGACAACGGCACTCTGACCTTTAATGTCACCACGGGCACGATCGATCGGAGTGGTCTGGGTGGGATCGATGCCAACATCGGGGTCCAGGACGAATCGGGTTCCCCTGTGGTGGTCGGTCCGCCCGGAACGTTCACCGGCACCTTCCGCGATGTCACCGTCACGAACAGTGGCCAGTCGCCGACCTTCACCGCCGATGGCGTGAACTTCGATGTGCGTGGAGCTGGTACATTGGCCAACGTGACGCTGGACCATGTGATCTCCAGCAACAACGACCAGGACGGCTTTGAGATTAACGTCAACACCGGGGCCAATGGCACCTTCGCGGTCAACAATGCGACGACCGGCAACGCCAACAACGGCACCGGCTTCGAGTTCAACGCCGACGGAGCGGCCACGACGGTCTCGCTGATCTCGGCCAGCGGAGTGCTGGGTGACAACACCTTCAACAACAACGTCGGTGATCCGGCCACGCTGCTGGATGGGCCGGGTGTCGCGGTGACGCTGACCAACGGAGTGACGGCCACGAACCTGGTCATCGGGGCCAGTGCCTCGGGGAACGATGGCGACGGCCTCCGCATCCTGGCCAACGACAACACCGGGGTCACGATCAACAACTTCGGGATCTCCGGGACCGCCCTCACCGTCAACAACAATCTCGGCAACGGGCTGCTGGTCGACTTCAACGGAGTCAACGGGGTCACCGCGTTCGATCTGGCCAACATGACCGTCAGCGGCAACAGCCTGGATCAGATCCACGCTCAGTTCCGCAACATGTCGATGGAAAACATCTCGCTCGATACCGTCACCACGACCGGCACCGGAGCGGGGACCGGGGACGGCATCGACATTAGACTGCTCGATACCCAGCTGACCCGCCTGCCTGTGAATGGCTACGCCTTCTCGGCCACCAATGTGGTTTCGACCCGCAACGGGGGAGTCGGCCTGCGACTGAATGTGGACGAGGCTCTGGCACCGAATGCCGTGGCGACTGCGGGGATCACCAACGGTCTGATCCGTCAGAGTGAATTCGCCACCAACGGCGGGGCCGGGGTTCAGCTGACCTTTGGTGGGGATTCGGTCAACAACTTCGACATCCTCAACAACGCGACCGGCTTCCACAACAACGGGGCCGAGGGGATTCTGATCGAGGTGCAGGACGCGGCGACCTACACGATGACGGGCAGCAACCTGGTTCTGCCGGGTGCCGGATCGATGTACGACAACAGCATCCTGAACAACACCGGCATCGGCTTCCATGTGGTGGCCAGCGAACCACTCGATGTGAACTTCATTGTGCCCGATGGAATCGGACCACGGGTCGAACTTAATCTGGGTGACAGCCTGCGGACGGCCAATACGATCACGGGCAACCGCGATGCTGCCGTGGCGATCGAAATGTCGGGTGACTCGACCGGTTCATTCAACATGTTCAATTCGATCCTGACTGGTACGCTCAATGGAGCTAATGCCAACTTTGACGGGGATGGTCTCGCCTTCATCTTGAACAACTTCGCCGAACTGGAAACGTTGACGGTGGATGGGGTCTCGTTGGGCCTGAACATCAGTAGTAACGCGGGCAGCGGTCTGGTGACCCAGGTAAACGACCAAGCCAAGCTGGGAACGCTCAATCGTATGACCGTCCTCAATACGACGATCGAGAGCAACGGTCTGCACGGCATCGATATCCAACGAACCGGATCGGGGCTGTACGGTCCTGACGCAGCCAATAACCAGGTCATCATCGGCCAGTTCGGCCAGGGCAACACGATCCGCAACAACACCGGCAACGGCTTGAACATCCTCAATGCCAATATGCCTGGTGCCCCGACCCCGTTCAGTATCGATGTGACGGGGAACGCTTTTGACAACAACCTGAACGGGATCTTCCTGAACGCCACGGGGAACGCCCAGTTCGGGGGCAACATCTCAGACAACAACTTCGATTCGAACAATCGAAACGGGATCACAGTTCAGTTGGAAAACGATGGGTCACTGGGGAATCCGGTGGCGGGTTCGACACCGTTCCTAATGGCCGGGAACCAGATCCTCAACAGCGAACGTCACGGAATCTTCTTCGACACGAACTCGACGAACGAATCGGGGGCGTTCAGCGGTGGAGCCTATGTCAATGTCTTGATCCAAGACAGCCTGAATGCGGTCGATGGACTCGGCAACCCGGTCCGGACGCTGATCTCCGGCAGTGGTCAGGACGGTATCCACATCGAAGACAACAGCGACTTCTTCGGCAGCGGGGCGACGGAGACCTTACAGAACACCTACACCATCCATGCGACCGATGTCTTCAACAATGGTCGTGACGGTATCTCGGTGCAGCAGGCCGTGATTGGTGTCGCCATCGGAAACAACTCAGGAATCGCCATCAACATCGGAGACGCGGCAGCTGCCGATCAACGCGATGTGATCCTGCAAGGGAACGGGGACGACGGACTCGACATTGTGATCAGAGATCAAACAGATATCCGAAGCAACTTAATCGTGGTGAACACCACGATCCAGTTGAACGGAGCCACCGGAGATGCCGAGGGTGGAAACGGCGTGGAAGTGGATATCAACAACTTTGGGGTGCTGACTTCGAACTTCCAGAATGTCGATATCCTGCAGAATCAGGGCAACGGGATGGACTGGGGGATGACCTCATTTCGAGATCCAAGTGCTGGCATCATGAATGACGTGAGCATGCTGGGAGTCAACGCCTCTCAGAACCTTGGGGTGGGTCTGAACATCCTGTCGACGCATGATCGTGGAAACGCTACGCCGAACGAATCAGTCTGGAATATTGGGAACGCCAACAGTCTGACCGCGGCTGATGTGAATCGGTTCAACAACAACGGTCGGCAAGGAATCGTGTTCGACCAACAGGCCACCCAGCTGAGCCAGGCAACCGTCGCCGGTCCAACCCCATTCGGAACACTGTTCGATGTCAATCCGGACGTGTACGTCGAAACGAATCTGCCGTTTGTTGGAAACAACAACTACGCACCTTCGACGAACCATGCTGTCGTGACCGGTGGTACTTTTGGTCCACTGCCAGCACCGATTACACGACTGGAAACAGATATCCATCTGATCGACACGTTTAACCTCATCAACAGTGAAGTGGCCAACAATGGAGCCACGAACAATGGTGATGGTTTGGTCCTCGGGATTGGATCGCTTACACGGATGAATTCCACGATTGCCGGTGTCAGCTTCGGTGGGAATACTGCTGATGACATCCGGATCTATCCGCAACGTTCCAGTGAACTTAATCCTGCGAACTCGGTCAACAACAATCCTGCGGCGACGGCTGGATCAGCGCCACTCAACCAGAACTTTGTCGTGTACGATCCTGTCGCATATCTCGACTTGGTGTTCGGTGCGATCGACACAGATGGCAATGGCACACCAGATACTGTTCTCGGGAACGGGGCAGCGGCTACATCGGGAGCCGGTGGAACTGGAGCCGGGGATCAGATCACGATCTTGACGTTCGGAACGAACGCTACAGCTGGAATCACGACAGACGGTGTTTACACCAATGCTGACCCAGCCAAGAGTTTCCGCAACGTGGTACTTGCTGGTCAGGTCCAAATGACAGGGTTGAGTGGGTTCGATGACCCGACCGTCAACAACTTCATCCAGCTGGGAGTTCAGCAGGATATCGCCAATCAATTCCAATTCTTCAACCAGAACCCTGCTTCACCATTCCCAGACCCGGTTCTCCCCTAACGGTCTAACCGCTGTCTGACACCCGAACCGGCGATGGCTTGCAAGAGCCACCGCCGGTTTGGCATTGGGAGGGTGACGGGGATACGACGAGGTGAAGTTCCTCGCTGGCGCGGCAGGTTGGCGAGTTCCCCGGCCATGGTTCAAGGCATCCAGGTGAGTATTCTCGGAAGAAACGCCTGGTTTTGTCCCGCCAGGGACACCCGACAATCGCCCACCGCTTCAGCGGTGGGAGAGCGATCCAGACAAACCGCCCAGTCCCGCCAGGGACGACAGAAGCTGGCGAAATCTGTGGGAACGCGAGGCCATCGAGCGAGTGTCTGTCGCCCCTGCCGGGGCTGTGGACGTGAGAGATTCGTGGGACCCACCGCTGAAGCGGTGGGCTATTGTCGGGTGTCCCTGGCGGGACAAAGAGTGCCTGAGCGACCAGGTACAATCTGACCTCCCTGAACTCTCGGCCTTCCCGAATGGTGGTTTCCCACCATAACGGTCTGAGTCCTGTCTGACACCCGAACCGGCGATGGCTTGCAAGAGCCACCGCCGGTTTGGCATTGGAGGGGTGACGGATACGACGAGGTGAAGTTCCTTGCTGGCGCGGCAGGTTGGCGAGTGCCCCGGCAATGGTTCAAGGCATTAAGGTGAGTATTCTCGGAAGAAACGCCTGGTTTTGTCCCGCCAGGGACACCCGACAATAGCCCACCGCTTCAGCGGTGGGAGAGCGATCCAGACAAACCGCCCAGTCCCGCCAGGGACGACAGAAGCTGGCGAAATCTGTGGGAACGTGAGGCCATCGAGCGAGTGTCTGTCGCCCCTGCCGGGGCTGTGGACGTGAGAGATTTGTGGTACCCACCGCTGAAGCGGTGGGCTATTGTCGGGTGTCCCGGGCGGGACAAAGAGTGGACAAGGCTCTTGATGGTTTGGGGAGAGGCGTGCATTTCCCCTTGATTTTCCCCGGAAAAGCCCTGTCCCGATGAGTTGGGGATGGCGAGGAGAGTGGCGGGAGAAGTTTCGGTAGGTCAGTGCCTGAGCGATCAGGTGAAACCTGACCTCCCTCGCTCCACGACTCGCACTTCGCAGTCCGAACAGCCCTGCTCTTGCTGGCTTCCCTGAGACTGGGCGATGTTCGGTGGGAGGAGTCTCAGTCGCGGAGCGACGTGAGCTACGTCGGCGATGTCGCTCCGCGACTCGCATTGCGCCCCGCCAGGATGCCTTCGCCCATTGGGTATAGTCCGTACTGTCTGCCCCCTCTCCCCCGACCATCGGTACTGCTTTCGGGGAAGACTCCGCTGGGGGGGAGAGGGTCGGGGTGAGGGGGCCTGAGCGAGCGATATAGCCCCCTCACCCCAGCCCTCTCCCCACAGCCATGTCCTCACCGAATGTCGCATCGCCAGTGGGGAGAGGGGGCAGAGGAAGAACGGCTACCGACTCTTCTGACGCTCCACCAGAGTGAATTCGCCCGTTGGCGGTCGTCTGCGCTGTCTGCCCCCTCTCCCCCACCATCGGCACTGCTTTCAGGGAAGACTTGGCTGGGGGGGGGAGAGGGCCGGGGTGAGGGGGCGATGTGGCCCCCTCACCCCACCCTCTCCCCACAGCCATGTCCCCACCGAAAGTCGCATTCGCCCGTGGGGAGAGGGAGCAGAGAGGAGATCGGCTGGCGACTTTGCTGGCACTCTCCCACTCGCACTCGACAAGGTCCGGCTGATCTGAGAGAACAGACTTGGGGCCGACACATGTGGCCCGATGCCCGATGCAGGAGCAAGCAATGTCGATGGAATCCTGGACTCGCCGATCGTGGCTGGCTCTCACTGCCGGGGCTGTGTTAGGACGCGCTGCGGTCGCGGATGAGACGGTAGCTGCTCCAGAGGTTGATGACATCCCGCGACCAGCGGAGATTCCGCCGGTGCCGCGCGAGGAACTCGAGGCGGCGATTCTCCGGGGCGTCGACTTCCTGCTGCTGGAACAGCGGCCCAACGGGTCGTGGGGGTCGGCCACGCTGACCAAAGACCTCAACATCTACTCGCCGATTCCCGGATCGCATGATGCGTTCAAGGCCGCTGTGACAGCAATGAGCCTCTCCGCGCTGATGGAAACCGGCGGTGAGCGGGCCGATGTGAAACAGTCGATCGAGCGCGGGGAGAAGTGGCTGTTCGAGAATCTGCCATCCGTCCGACGGGCGACGGGCGATGCACTCTACAACATCTGGACCCACTGCTATTCGATCCAGGCCCTGGTGCGTCTGCTCCAGCTCAAGCCGGATGACAAGGTCCGTGCTGAAACCATTGGCGTCCTCATCCGGCAGCAGATCGACCTCCTCGGACGCTACGAATCGGTCGATGGCGGCTGGGGCTACTACGACATGCGGTACGAGACGAAGCAGCCATCGAGCGACTCGATCAGCTTCGTCAACGCGGCGGTGCTGGTCGCCTTTCACGAAGCCAAGCAAGCCGGGTTCGAGGCCCCCGCGAAGCTCGTCCAACGAGCGATCGACGCCACCCAGCGGCAACGTCTCCCCGACCACAGCTACCTGTACGGCGAGTACCTGAAGTGGAAGCCCCGTCGCGGCATCAATCGACCCGGCGGGAGTCTCGGCAGGTCGCAGGCGTGCAATGTGGCGTTGCGGCTGTGGGGTGATACGACGATCACCGATCAGGTGCTGACCGACTGGCTCGACCGGCTATTCACTCGCAATGGCTGGCTCGACATCGGTCGCAAACGTCCGGTCCCCCATGAGGCCTGGTTCCAGGTGGCCGGGTACTTCTACTACTTCGGCCATTACTACGCGGCGTGGTGCATCGAGCAGCTCCCGGCGGAGAAGCGTCGGCTGTATCAGGCCCACCTCGCCCGGACGCTGCTGGTGCGGCAGGAGAAGGACGGCTCGTGGTGGGATTTCCCGTTCTACGATTACCACCAGTCGTATGGGACATCGTTCGTGCTGCTGACGTTGGCGAAGATTCGGACGTAGAGCGAACATCACGTCAGCTCGGGACTGCTCACGCTCAGGTGGCCCGGTTCGCTAAGATACGAACCAGCGGTTAAGAATTCCGGTCGTCTGCGGTCCCGTAGATGGAAACGGTAATCTGCCTGACCTTCCCTTGAGATGCTTTTGATGTCTGTAGCTCCTGTCGACAAATCGGGTCAACGAATCCGCCAGATGTTCGGCGCGATTGCGGGCTGGTATGACTTTCTGAATCACTTTCTGTCGCTGGGCATCGACATCTGGTGGCGGAAGAAGACCGTCGAACTGGTGCCGCCGCAGGGGCCGTCTCCGATTCTGGATGTCTGCACGGGCACCGGCGATCTGGCGATTGCGTTCTGGCATGCAGCGGGACACACGGTCCCCGTCACCGGGACTGACTTCACTCCTGAGATGCTCGACCGCGCACGAGTCAAAGGCCGCAAGGCTCGCACCGACGAGACCTCCGCGACGCTCGATTTCATCGAAGCCGACACCATGCAGTTGCCCCTGCCGTCCGACACGTATCAGATCGTCTCAGTCGCCTTCGGCATCCGCAACGTCACCGACTACAAGGCGGGCGTACGTGAGATGGTCCGCGTCTGCAAACCAGGCGGGCAGGTGGCGATCCTGGAGTTCTCACGCCCGACGAACAGCGTCCTCGGGAAGCTGTACTTGTTCTATTTTCGCCATGTGTTGCCGAAGCTGGGGCAATGGTTTTCGAAGAGCGAGCAGTCGGCGTACAACTATCTGCCCGCATCGGTGCTGCAGTTCCCCAGCGGCGAGGACTTTGTCCGCGACCTGGCCGAATGCGGGCTGACTCAAGTGACCTGCCGCCCGTTCACGTTTGGGATTTGCACGCTCTACCGGGGCGTGAAGCCATAGTGCTTCCGTCGTGGGGCACGTTTCCTACGTGCCCGTCTGATTGCCAGCTTCAATCACCCGACGTTGTAACGTCGTCCGCTCCAACCGCCCCAACACTGGTTCGGGCATCTTCTGGGGGGCTCGCACTGAAGGTCTACCTTGCCCTTTCAACAACTCAATCGGTGGGTCGGCGAGATCCTCAACGTAGTACCGCGCACTCGGGAAGATATCCGCCGGGTAGGTGAAGTTGTCGAGCATCGCCAGCGAGACACATTGCGCCACCCCGACTGCACTCTCCAGCATCCCGCCGACCCAGCACGGGATCGCGGCGGCCCGGCACAAGTCGTGGATCTTCACGGCGTTGGTCAGGCCACCCACGCGGCCCGGCTTGATGTTCACGTACTCACAACTGTGGAGTTCGATGGCCTTCTCGACGTGCCGCACGCTGGCGATGCTTTCGTCGAGGCAGACCGGCGTGTGGATCGCCCGCTGTAACGCCGCGTGGTCGACCAGATCGTCGTGGTTGAGCGGCTGCTCGATCATGGCGAGGTTCAGGTCGTCGATCTCACGGAACATGTCGAGGTCGCGGATCGTGTAACCGCTGTTGCAATCGATGTGGAACACTGCGTTCGGGAACTCGGATCTCACGCGCCGCAGCATGGGCAGATCCCAGCCGGGTCGGTACTTCAGCTTGATCCGAGGGAAGCCGAGCTCGACGGCACCCGCGATCTTGACGAGCAGTTCGTCGACCGTATCGAGGACGCCGAAGTCGTCGCCGACCGCGACCACATCCCGCGTGGCCCCGAGTAGTTCATGCAGCGGGCGGTTCTCGATCTGCGAGTGCAAGTTCCACCAGGTGCAGTCCAGTACCGCCTTCGCGAACGGGTTCCCCTTGAAGATCGCCAACTGCTGCTGCAGCTGTTCTCCCGACGTGATGTCGCGTCCGATAATCTGCGGAGCCATCCAACGGGCCGTCGTCTCGAACACTCCGCCCGCGTGTTCGGGGCTGTAGCACGGGGCCGCCAGCGGGCAGCTTTCGCCCCACGCCTGCACCGCCCCGCTGGTCATCCGGCAGAGCACCGACTCGACGACCGCGTCTTCGCCATAAGCTGTTCGCCACGGCGAGATCAGCGGCATGGCGACGTGGAACAGTTCGATGCGGTCGATCTTCATGGAAGGGCCTTCATGACAGGAGGTCGTGAGATTGTCATGTCAGGTCGCAGCTCTCGCCAGTGTGCGGGCAGTTCGCGATCTGGCAAATGCAGCGTTTGGATTTCCAATCTGATTGTCCGGCAGGGGCCAGATGAGGATTGTGTCACGCGAAGGCGCGAAGCTCGCGAAGAGGAGAAACGGTTGAACTTCGCGAGCTTCGCGCCTTCGCGTGACATAACTCCTCGCATGCGGGCCAGACGTATTGCGATTGAGTTCCGGAGACGACAGAGCGAGATCCTCCATCAATTGGTGAACTCTTCGGCACCATGCCATCCCTCCGCTAAGGGTGACTCAACGCGAAAGGCCGCCGG
>JAYSUV010000093.1:0-18643 GCA_043718945.1 Planctomycetota bacterium | reverse complement strand
GGCGACCTTCGGTTCGCTTCGCGACTGAGCGAGGGCGGCAACCCTCGCTCAGTCGTCTTTCACCGCACTTCTCGGACAAGTTTTCGGACACCGACGAATTTCGTCAAGTCCCCTCGTCGTAAGTCCTGACCATGATTCCGCATCGGGAACACCCCTCAATGGGTGCGAAAGGCACAAGAGGTTTCAACAGAGGTTGCCCGTGATCACACCTCTTGTGCTAAGGCGGCACAGGTAGGCTCCAAAGCGAGCCAACCTGTGCCGCCCCGCGGCCCGAGTAACTCCGCAGATCACAGCACCGCTAGTCTGCATGACTGCCAGAATGTCGGGAGACGGGGTACGGAGGTAATCGATTATCACAGAGGCATCGACAAGGATCATGGCAAGTGGTCATCCGCGTGTTGAAGATCGAAATCTCGCTGGGATGACCATGCATCAAAGTCGTAACCTTCCAGATCAGCCGTCGCTGCGGGCCAGGCCGACCAATCCCCGGTTCCCGGAGTAATGGTTGGCCCCTCGGTTTCGCGGACAACAATGTCCACGGTTTTGCCGATCAGAGGACGCAGTTCCGGCAGCGTTTCAGAACTCAACTGACGGTGAATGCGAATCGTGGTCATGGACATTCTCTGTTGGGGGAACCGCCAGTGTACTCGATGCGGGAAGATCCGGGCGAGATTTGGCATCGATTTTCCGGACTCGATCAGGGAGCGACGGCGGCAAACACTGCGTTCCGCACGTTCAATCCCCGCATTGCCACATCCACCCAATCGTCTCGATATCTCCAAAATCACTGCTCTCCTGTTGCGGTCCATTCCGATGTGAAATAAACTGACATGGATGCGTTCGAAGTCCGTCCAAGGAGCAGCTCGATGAATCCCAACATTCGCTGTTCCGGTCCGTGGGACTGGGGTCTGGGCTCTCGGCGCGGATTTCTGCGGACGGGGTTGGCGGGGTTTGCCAGCTTGAGTCTGCCGGGGATATTGCGGCTGCAGGCTCGGGCCGCTGAGGCGAACGCCCAGCGCGAGAAGACCGCCGTCATCATGGTCTGGAAACCGGGCGGCTGTTCGCATCTCGATACGTATGATCCGAAGCCGAAGATGGCCGCTGAGTATCGCGGGCCGTTCTCGGTGATCGATACAAAGGTGCCGGGTTTGCAGTTCACGGAACTGCTCCCGAAGCAGGCCGCCATCGCTGACAAGTTCGTGGTGCTGCGGTCGATGTATCAAAAGGCGGGCGGCCATCCCGCCGGATCGATGCAACTTCTCTCCGGCGACCCCGACACCCGCGACAAGCCCAAGCCGAAGCTGCCCGACTGGATGACGGTGGCGAATTACATGCGTTCGCTCGAAGGGCCGCGTCAGTGCCCGCTTCCCGCGTACGTCGGGATCAACCCACCGCTGGAGTACAACGGCCCGGCCTATCTGGGCGAGGCGTACTCGCCGTTCACCGTCTCGGGCGACCCGAACCAACCGAATTTCTCGGTGCCGAACATCGGTCTGTCGAACTTGGGCGAGGTCAACCGACTCAGCAAGCGGTCGACGCTGCGGCAGAACCTCGACACGCTGGAGCGGACGTTCGATCAGCAGCGCGAGCTGGCGGCCCTCGACGAGTTCGAGACGCAGGCCATGACGCTGCTGACCAACCCACAGACCAAGGAGGCGTTCGACCTGACCAAGGAAGATGACCGCACCCGCGACAAGTATGGCCGCAATGCCTGGGGCCAGCAGTTGCTCCTCGCGCGCCGCCTGATCGAAGCCGGGGTCGACGTGCTGACGACCAGCCTCAACGGCCCGCTCTGTGGACGGACAGGGAACTGGGATGACCACGCCGTCAACGTCCATGTCTTCGAGGCGATGAAGTTCCGAGCTGCGGCGTACGACCAAGCTGTGTCGGCGTTGATTGAGGACATTTACGACCGGGGCCTCGACAAGCGCGTCCTCGTCGTCGTGACCGGCGAGTTCGGGCGCACGCCGAAGATCGAGCACTCGCCGAGTACCGGGGCCGGTGATGCCAGCGGTCCTCCGGGAACAGTCCAGCCGGGCCGCGACCACTGGCCGCGCGCCTTCTCCAACATTTGGGCGGGCGGCGGGATCACCCCGGGCCGCGTCCTGGGAGCGACCGACCCGCGCGGGGAAGACGTGATCGAACACCACGCTGGACCGGGCGACTTCCTAGCCACGATTTACCATCACCTGGGGATCGACCACGGAACGGCGATCAAAGATTTCACCGGTCGCCCGACGCCGATCGTTGACCAAGGGAAGCCGATCCCGGGGTTGATGGGATAGAGATCCAGCCATTGACGACATTCCGAGCAACTGAGTTGTCACGCAACACTTCCGTGTCGTTCGGGTGAATTCTGATGGACTGGAAAAGTTGTCCGATCAGGTGAGAATCTCTTGAATCACCCGTGATGGTTCGACCCCTGTGAGTTTGAAGTCGAGTCCTTGCGATTTGTACGTGAATCGCGTGTGGTCGATCCCTAAGCAATGCAGCATTGTCGCGTGCAGGTCGTGAGCGGTGAGGGGGTTCTCGGCGACGTTGTAGGAGAACTCGTCCGTCTGGCCGTAGGTCTGCTGCTCGGTCGGTGCGGGGAGCAAATCACCCGCGAGCTGCTCAACGACGAACTGCTCGAACGGCATGTCGTCGTTGAACGCTTGGATGACCCAGTCCCGCCACGGCCAACCGGTTCGTAGCAGGTCGTGCAGATAGCCGTTCGTGTCGCCGTAACGAGCCATGTCCAGCCAGAACGTGGCCATTCGTTCGCCGTATCGCGAAGAGGCCAGCAGGCGTTCGACCTGCTTCTCATACGCATCCGGCGAAGTGTCAGCCAGAAAGGCGTCGATCTCTTCCGGAGTGGGTGGCAATCCAGTCAGATCGAATGAAACTCGCCGGAGCAGCGTCTCTCGATCCGCAGCTGGGGAGAGGTCAAAGCCCTCGCTCTTCAGTCGATCGACGATGAAGGCATCAATTGGATTCGTGGTCCCATTCGTCGGCACTTCCGAGAGAACAGGCGGCTCAAAGGCCCAGTGCTTCTGATAGGCTGCCCCCTGCTCGATCCAACGCTTGAGGGTTTCCTTCTCAGCAACGGAAAGGGACTTGTGGGATTCAGCCGGCGGCATCTGGTGTTGTGGATCGTCGCTGGTGATTCGCTGCCAGAGCTCGCTGCCCTTCAGATCACCGGGCTTGATCGCGACCCGGCCCTCGCTCAACGTGCCATACGCACCTTCGAATGTATCGAGCCGCAAGTCCGCCTCGCGATGCTTGGCATCAAACCCGTGGCAGGCGAAGCACTTGTCCGACAGGATCGGGCGGATGTCCCGATTGAAACTGATCACAGCTGCGGGCTCAGCGGTGAGTACGGGTGAGGCACACAACCCACCAAGTGCCCCCATCAGCACTACGAACAGGAGAGGAGTCGAAGAGTGTATGCGGCGGAATGAGTGGCTCATGATGCACATCTCGTCACGAATGAATCGCAGGGACTGTGAATGTCTCCCAACGAATGAGAGACACAGCAAGTTGGCCGTTGCATTCGTCCACATTCAGGGAGTCAGGTTTCCATCGATCGCGACTGGCAGTCCTGTGGCGAATTGCCAGACAGCGATTCGCCGACAGACCTCGAGTGACAATCTGACCACTTGGCGTCTAATCCAGGAGTTCGCGTCGCACGAGATCCTCGTACGTCTCCCGTTCGCGGATGACCGACACGGTATCGCCATCGACGAGGATCTCGGCGGCTTTGGGGCGGGAGTTGTAGTTGCTGCTCATCGCCATGCCGTAGGCTCCGGCGCTGAACGTACAGAGCAGGTCGCCGCGCTGAACGGGTGGAAACGCTCGCTTCTGCGCCAGATAGTCGCTCGACTCACAGATCGGGCCGACGATGTCCGTCGTCTCACAGCCGGGAATGGAGGCGGCCTCGTAATCGGTCGGCGGTGCGACCTGGGCCTCGACCGGCCAGATGCGGTGGAAGGCGTCGTACATCGCTGGGCGAATGAGGTCATTCATCGCCGCGTCCTGAATCACGAATAGCTTGCCGCCCTCACGCTTCGTGTAGATGACTTCGCTAATCAACACACACGCATTGCCGACGATCGAGCGGCCCGGTTCGAGTGCGAGTCGGCAACCGGCCGCCTTGATGAGGGGCACGATGACCTTGGCATACTCGGAGGCAGGCGGTGCTTCGTTGCCGCGATAGCTGAGGCCGAAGCCGCCGCCGAGGTTGATCCAGTTCGTCTTGTGCCCGCGCGCCCGCAGCTCGCGGACCACATCGGTCGCCTTCTTCGCCGCTTGTAAATACGGATCGGTCGTCATGATCGGCGAGCCGATGTGCATGTGGATCCCGCGCAGTTCCAGATGCGGATCGGCCAGCACCTTGGCAGCCAGTTCGTTGTGCCGCTCGATGTCCATGCCGAACTTGTTGCCCTTCTTCCCGGTGGTGGTCTTCTCGTGCGTCTTACCATCAATGTCCGGGTTGAGCCGCATCGCCACGGGAGCGATCCGCCCCAGCGACTTGGCCACTGCGGAGATCGCGTTGAGTTCCCCTTCGCTCTCGACATTGAACATCAGGATGTTGTCTTCCAGTCCCTGCCGGATCTCCGCATCGGTCTTGCCGACACCCGCGAACACGACGCGGGTGGTATCAGCCCCCGCTCGCTTCACGCGGAACAGCTCACCGCCCGACACGACATCGAACGAACTACCCGCTTCGTTGAGCAGCTTGAGAATCGAGAGGTTCGAGTTCGCCTTCACCGAGTAGCAGATGACCGGGTCGACTTCGGCGAAGGCTGTCCGTACGGCATTCAGTTCGTGCAGCAGCTTGGCCTTGGAATAAATCCAGACCGGCGTCCCGAACCGCCGGGCGATGTCAGAGACATGGACATTCTCACAGCACAGCTCACCAGCACGGTATTCGAAAGCGTTCATCAGAGTCTCAGCGGGGGACAGTCCCGCTCAAGCAGTCGAGCGGCGCAGGGGCATTCTACAAGATGATCGCTGGACGGGAATCGACCCGGCCTCCGTGACCTCGTGAGTAGCGAGAGCCATGAGACTGATCGCCGGTTTCACGGGCGATTTGCTGCGATTCCTGAAAAGCAATAGACTCCCGGCGAAGGCTGTGCGACATGGGTTCAGGCTCGCGGGGGCAGTCCAACGCTCCCTCTGAACTCCTGGGATCACCCATATCGGGGATTCCTGATTTCCGCCCGTAGCACCTTTATTCCTCTGGAGACACTGCCATGTTGGCCCGCAAACTGGTGACTGAAGCGATCGGGACGTTCTTTCTCGTCCTGACCATTGGATGTACTCTCATTCCCTCGGGCGACGCGGCGAAGGGGATCATTCCGCCGCTGGCGATCGGCTCCGCGCTGATGGTCATGATCTTCGCCGGAGGTCACATTTCGGGAGCCCACTACAACCCGGCGGTATCGCTGGCCGTGATGCTGCGTGGTCGACTGCCGAAGGGCGAGTTGGTGCCCTACTGGGTCGCCCAATTGGTCGGGGCCTCGCTGGCGGCCTGTGCAGCGATGTATCTGACCGGGGGCGTGGCGAAGTCCGCCGCTCCACCAGCGGATATGATGAAGGCCCTCCTCGCCGAGTTCCTGTTCACCTTCGCGCTGGCCTACGTGGTGCTCAATGTCGCCACCGCGAAGGCGAACTCGGGCAATTCGTTCTATGGATTGGCCATCGGCTTCACCGTGCTGGCCGGGGCGTTCGCGGTCGGCTCAATCTCTGGCGGAGCGTTCAACCCCGCTGTGGCCGTGGCGGCCGGACTCATGGGGCTGATTCACATGCCTTCGATTTGGATTCACATCGTCGCCGACCTGGCTGGCGGAGCAGTTGCTGGCTTGATGTTCAACTACTTGAACCCGAACGACAAGTAAATCGCACGACGACGCTCGACAAGCGATCGAACTCCAACAAAAAGCCCAGGGGTTGCAACCCCTGGGCTTTTTTTAGAATCCGCGTGCCGCTCGGATGTCGTCCATCGTCCGCAGCTCGTACCCGATCCCGGTGTAGTCGAGGACGGAGCACAAGGCCCGCACGGCGACTCCCAGCCCGTCCGGACCGCTGAACCCGCCGAACTGGCCGCCTCCCTTGAGGTGCGGCTCCAGTTCCAGGAACACCCCCGGCAACCCCAGCCGCTGCATCCGCGCGGTCATCGCGGGCAGATGGTTCCGCAGGTCGCGGAAGATCGCCTCGTGGCCCGAGTCGCCGACGTTGGCGGGAACGAAGTTCTTGAGCCGCTCCTCATCGACAACGCCGGTCCATCTCAACGTGGAGTCGACCTTGTAATCCTTGATGTGGATCCAGCCGAGGTGCTCGCGCATGGCGACGAACTCGGCCAGCACCTCCATCGGCGACATGTTCTGGCAGGTCAGATTCCCGCCGTCGAAGATGCAGACCATGTTGTCCCGCTGGACCCGCTCGGAGAGAGCGGCGAGCAGTCGCCCGTTTTGACCGATGAGATTGGCCTCGACTTCGAGGCCATACACCAGCCCGTGCTTCCCGCACTCGTCCACGATGGGCCGCAGCCGCTCGACCGCTTGGTCGACGTACTTCCAGGGGTCTTCGCCCTGCGGCTGATAGAACGAGAAGCCGCGAATCAGTTTGGCCCCCAGCCCCTTCGCGGCGCGGATGGTGCGAGCGACCTCTCCAGCCAGATAGTCAGCGGGAGCGATGTACTTGTTGTGCGAGCGATCAGCGACATCGAGCAGCTTCACCTTGCCGATGCGGGATCCGATGCTGGTCACTGACACCCCGTAGTCGACGTGCATCTGGGCCAGCTTGGCGAGATTCTCATCCGAGAGTTCGGTGACATGCTCGACCTTGCCGGTGCCGGGAACATCGATAAACCGGGGGCTGTAGTATTTGAGGCCGAGGGCGGCGAGGGCCGTCATCTGCTCGAGGGCAGTCTTCTGGCGGGCGGCCTCGTCGGCGAAGGCACTGAGAATGATCGACGGTCGTTGAGACATCAGGCGGGGTCCAGCGGGTTGGGGGCAAGCGCTTTCGATTCTGAAATCTGCCGGGCTGGGATGCAAGACAGCGCACGGGGGATTTGTACGATTGCCCCAGCAAGGCGGGAGTGTGAGATCACCTCTGCCGAGAGGGCGAGGCCAGTGCAGTGAGCATGAGTAGAAGCCACAAGTTCCTTCAGGCTAGGGGGCCCAAGACGAGTGCTTCCTGCGGAACCGCCCGATTCTGTCCCGCCAGGCAATGCCCGCTCGTCCCGAGTCGCGACAGCCGCAGCCAAACCTCTGAAACCTGTGACGATCTGGGAAATCTGTGTACAAATTCTCCGCTCTGGAAAAGCTCTCCCATGCGTGGATTGGTACCCAGATTTGCACAGATGAATTACTTCGGCCATCGCGAGGTTTACGGTCGCTGGGAGAGGGAGGTTGCCTCACAAAACAGCATTCACGGGGAAGCCGCAGGCTGCCCTGAACTCGCTCGTTTCCGTAGGCCAACGACGAAGGAATCATGCCACGGGGCAGAAAGCGGTCACCGAAGTGCCTGCTGAAGGTGGATCAAGAGATCTCGTGTAAGCCAACACAGACTAACGGCTGATAGGATTACCTCCCCAACTGGACGGGCATCATGCGTTTCACCACCAGTAAATCGGTGCCCAATCGCGGGTCAAAGCTTCGCTCGCCCACGAAACCCATCGATTGTCCCACGAAACGGTCCAACTGAATGGTCCGGTCGACCTGCAGAATGGCCAGCAATCGTCCTTGAGGAGCCACGATGCCATACCGCCCGTTGGGCAGTCGCTGGACGATCCCCGCACCGTTCAGCTGAGGAGTGACAGACGCCGGTTGTGACGGGATACGAGTTTTTGGAAAAACAGGCATTGATTCCGTCAGTGTCGACCCCGCCGAAACCTCTTGCACGAGGTTCGGCAAGGCCGTGGGGCTCCCCAGGTCGACGTTCATCACCAGATCTGCTTGAGTCAACTGGTTCTGTGCGGACAATTGCTGATCGCGCTGTGTCGTCTCGGAAGACAATTGGGCAAAGCTGCGGTACTCGGCATGCAGCTTCCGGCGTGTCTCCAGTGCGGCGAGCCGTTGCTGAATCGAATTGGCCAAGAGCGGATTCGAAGCGGCCAATCCCTCATAAGACCGGACCAGTTCTTCAATGTCCCATTGTGAGGGATCCAGCTCGATCATTTCGGTGTAGTGACGATCAATCTCCCGCAGGGCGGCACGGGGATCATGAGCGTCGGGGGTGGCTGCCAGTCGGGAGGGTTCACGAGTTGTCGGCTCCAGTGCGAGGGGGGGCGTCTCTGGAGGGATAATCTCTTCAACCGACTCGGCGGGAGACTCCTGCTCAGCGACCTGAGCCAGCGGATTCAGGTAGGGATCGCTCAGGGCTTCCTGGCGGAGCGACTCATTGCGAGGGACTACAAAATCCCCCTTCACCCAGCGGAATTCGCGGGCCGGAGGGGCAATCTTGTAGACGCGAGTGGAACCGGTCGTGTCTTGGAAAACGTCTTCGGCCAGAATCTGAACCGTGTCGCCCGTATGCAGCACGCGCTGCCGCTTCGAGTGATCGGTCGTTAGCTCACTGCCCACCCAGACCGGCGTTCCATCCACATCGCCTTCCGGCAAGGTCACGATCCCCATCCCGGGGGCGTCCACTTGGACATGCTCGGCAGCAATCCAACTGAAGCTGCCCGCGGGCGGGCTGACCATGTACCAGCCGCCGGGATCGTGGCGGTGAACGGTAAGTACGGCACCCTTCTCCATGCGGGAGGTGGCGTAGAAGTCCTTCCCTTGCCCACAACGGACAGTGACGTTGTCCGCGCGGACGGTGGCCTCATAGGGGAACTTCCGAGTCTCCGCCTGGAGCGAAGTGACGAGGAAGAACCCAAATGCCAAGACAACAGCCAGACGCTGCATGGTCGCCTCCGAAGTGGGACGTGTTCGTGGTGGAGGTGTGATTCTGAGGGGAGCAACAAGCCGGAACGGCCTGTCACGAGAGCGGGAACCCGCTCCCCAAGGGTGAGGGGACGAGTGATATCTCAATCTCGATTTTGACTCAAGATCGATTCGTGATTGACCCGCACGATGGATCGGTGGACCCATTCGTTGATTCCACCGCGAAGAGGCGCAGGAATGATGGATGCCGCAAGCGGAAGTCACGGAGAGTGGCGAATTGCGTGACTCGTCTGACCACCGGATTCACGGTCCTGGTGTTCGCTGAAATCAACCCTTGGACTACTTTGGCGAGCGGCCAGGCTTCGCGTACCGCTCGCCTTTCGACTTCACACCAGTCCCATCGGATGGTATTTATAGGTCTTGGATTCCAAGAACCCGAGGTGGCCGATGCTGACACTATTCGACGGTCAAGGGAGATCGCGACGCGATTTCCTGAAGGCGGGCACTTGGGGGCTCGGCGGGGCGTTGCTGCCGTGGCTGGGGTCGCAGGTGGCCCTCGGCGGCGATCTGACTCATCTGCTGACCGGTCGCTCGGTCGTGTTTCTGTTTCTACAAGGCGGGCCGAGTCAGATCGAGACCTTCGATCCCAAGATGACAGCTCCCGGCGGGATTTGCAGCGTCACGGGAGAGGTCGCAACCAAGCTGCCGGGCGTGACGTTTGGCAGCACGTTTACGCGGCTGGCTTCGTTGGCGGATCGGTTCTCAGTGGTTCGTTCGTTCCATACGGGAGACGCCAATCACGACATCAAGCCGATCGTGGGGAAGGCGTCGGGAGGGGCCAATCTGGGGTCGCTGTACTCGCGGATTGCCGGGCAGAATCGGCCTCAGACTGGGATGCCGACCAACGTGATGCTCTTCCCTCAAGCGGCTGTGCCCGAAGCGATGCCGGGGGAGAAAGCGTTTGGCGACTTTCAATCGGCGGGTGGCCTCGGCAGCGGGTACGCCCCGTTTACCCCCAGCTCCTCGGGGGCGATGCAGGAGAATCTGAAGCTCAAGTTGCCGCTTGATCGCCTCGATGACCGGCGGACACTGCTCTCTGGACTGGATCAGCTGCGCGGGGGACTCGATAAAGCGAGCCTCGGGACCGGCATCGACGCGGTCCGGCAGCAGGCGTTCGACACCTTGCTCGGCGGGGTCTCCGAGTCGTTCGACTTCCGCAAAGAAGACCCCACCACCATCGCCCGCTACGACACCGGCCCGCTTGTGCGGCCCGACCAGATCAGTCGCAAGTGGAACAATTACAACCACTATGTCGACAACTCGAAGTCGCTCGGCAAGCTACTGCTGCTGGCCCGGCGGCTGTGCGAGCGCGGTGCCGGTTTTGTGACGGTGACGACCTCGTTCGTGTGGGACATGCACGCCGACGTGAACAACGCAGGGGTCGAAGAGGGCATGCGGTACATGGGGAACCCGCTCGACTATGCGGTGTCGGCGTTTCTGGAGGATGTGCGCGATCGCGGGTTGAGTGACAAGATACTACTGGTCGTCTGCGGGGAGATGGGTCGGACTCCTCGCATCAACTCCAACGGAGGCCGGGACCACTGGGGCAACCTGGCCCCGCTGCTCCTCTCCGGCGGCGGCTTCCCGTCGGGCCAAGTCATCGGCCAATCGAATCGCCAGGCCGCCGAACCGCAGACCAAGCCGATTGGTATCCCGAACCTGCTTTCGACCATCATGCACACGCTGGTCGATGTGCCTCAACTGCGCCTGGCTCCGGGCCTCCCTCGCGAGGTGCTGCAAGCCGCCGTTGGTGCCGAGCGGATCGAGGATTTCACGTAGGCAGTGCAGTCCGCCCCGTCGTTGAAGCATCAGCAGCGCGAAAGTCTCTCCCGGAATTGACGCTCAGGCCCGGAGCCTGAGTCGTCTAGCCCGCCACGCCAGCAAGGGCTGCGTACCGACTGCCCCTCGCCCGGGACGCTTTCTATCCAACCAACTGAAGCCGCCAGTTGCGCTGTGATTCCGTATCTTGTTCAGAGACATGGCGAGAGCGAAGACCATTTGGCTGCTGCGTCCGCCACAGTTTCTGGCACGCGGCCCTTGCTGGCGCGGCGGGCTGGCCAGCGCAGCGGGCTTGATGTTCCGGGTTCCTCACCCCCACAATAGCTGGGACCGATGGTGAGGAGACTTTCTTCGTGATGCAACAACTGGCGATTCCCCATTCCTTGCAGCTGATCTCGTCCGCCAAACGCGGGTGCCGGTTCGTGCTGGGTATCGCTTGTCTCTGGATGTGCGGATACGGGCTAGGTGGGCGTGACCTTCATGCGCAGCCGGGGAATGTGGAGAATGGCCCGGAAAGGACCGCAGTTCGACGCCAAGGAATGGACCGCTACGACTTGCGGGCTGCCGAAGATCCGGGGCAGTCGGAAAGAATCTCTCTGGTTCGGAAATCGTTTGAACGCCAGCGCTGGGACGAGGGCGTTCAACAGCTGCAAGTCTTGCTCAATGAGGATCATGATTCATTGGTGTTTGGAGACGACCACGTCTGGCGACCGGCATCGGAGGTCGCACTGGATCTGATCCTGAAGTCTCCCGAGGACGCGCTGCGTGCCTATGATGCGCGGTTCAAAACCGTGGCCGAGCGAGATTTGAAACTCGCACAACAGATTCGTGATCTGGCAGGTCTCTCGCTGGTCTCCAGGCGTTATCTGCTGACAACCGCCGGGCAGTTGGCCAGTCGGGATCTGATCGATGCCGCCATCGATCAGGGGAACGGGGATGCCCTCGCGCTGCTGGTGCGCGACCTGCTGCTGGTCGATTCACTGCAGTTCCGGGATGTGGCCTGGCGTGACCAAGTGATTGAGATTCTGCGAATGATCGGGCAGCAGAATCTAGAGACTCAACTGCTGAAGAAGGCCGATGGTCTTGCACCAGTCGGGGAGTCGGCCAGTCCCTGGAGCCTATCCCGCTTCGGGGCTGGGCCTCTCCCGAACAACGAGTGGGGCACTCTGGCGGGGCACCCCTCGGGGCAATCCATGGCCAGTGCCGAAGACTCCTCGCTCCTCCCGCGCTGGCGTCATTCATTGGTCTCGCATCCACGGGTTCGCCAACTCTTGCGTGAGCAACTTCTCAAGTTCGAAGACGAGGGATCCCTGGGCCTCTCGGTCCTCTCGACGGTCGGAAGCGGAGACGTACTCGTCACTCGCACTCTCTCCCATCTGACTGCCGTGAATGCGAGAACCGGAGAAACCCTGTGGCAATCGCGAGAATGGAGTCCTTCGCCGGTGGAGAGCGAGGAGTCCGAGTTATTCGCTCAACTGAATTTGACCGAATTGAATCTGAATACCGAAAACTCCCTGAGCTATCGGATTCGGAGTCGGCTGACTTCCAGCGGAAGCCTGGGAACACTCAGTGCCGATGCCCGGCATCTCTATGCTCTCGAATACTTGGTGACGGAAGGATCTCCGCTGGAGGAAGTAGTCCCCTCCGGATTGGATGAATCCGAAGGGTCGACAACCTACCTGTATGCTCGTGATCTGCACACGGGACGCATCGCCTGGCGAGCGGGAGGACCTCCGGCGGAAGAGCCACCGGGGTTGCCCGCAGCTGGGGTGTTTTTCTTCGGCCCGCCGACGCCTGACGGGGAAGAACTGTTCGCTGTCGGTGAGCGGGAGGGGGATATCTTGTTGTTCTGTTTCGAAGCGGAGACGGGACTGGTCCGCTGGGAACAGCTGCTCGCTGCTGCGGGTCGCCGGTTGGAGGGCGATCACGTTCGCCGATCCTGGGCCGCTCCCGTGGCCGTCCGGGGTTCACTGGTGATCTGCCCGACGACAGCGGGATGGCTCACCGCTGTCGACCGAATGTCACGGAGTATTTTGTGGTCGGTGCGTCTGGTCCCTCGGGCTCCGGTCGGTCCCGATGCTGAGGAATCGGAACTGTTTTTCGACAGCCCGCATCGCGAGGGGAGTCTGGATGAACGCTGGCCGCCATTACAGCCGATTCTCCTGCGTGATCGAGTCATCGTGGCCCCCATCGAACTGCCGGATGAGTCGGGAAGCGTCTCTCCCCAACTGCTCTGCTTCGACCTGAACTCCGGGGACAAGCTGTGGGGAATGCCCAAGGAGCAGTTGGTCGGGGTGATTGGTGCGACTGAGGAATTGGTCTATCTGTTCGACCGTTTTTCGATCCGCGCAGTGAATACATCTACGGGAGTTTCGGCGTGGACCTGTCCGATGGAGGACGCGATTGCCGGGCGACCGCTGCTGACCCCGTCGGGGATCGTCGTGCCCACGCAGTCCGGGACGATGGTGAGAGTGGCCGCTACCGATGGAAAGGTGATGGAACGGCTGTCGGTGGGTGCGATGCCGATTCGAACACAGATGGTCGGTCGGTTGTTGTCCCCGGACGACCCGCGAGAACCTTCGCTCGGGAATCTCCTCTCACTGAGCGGTCGGCTGATCTCGGTCTCTCCCTTCGACATGACGGCCTTTGAGTGGAAGTGCGACGAAGCTTGCTGGCAGGCCGAAGCTCCGACGAATGCCGACTCCTCGCTGCGCTGGGCTCAGTCGCAAGGGCTGCGGGGGCAATATGCCGATGCGGCCCGCGTGCTGCGCGAGATGGGGGCCATGACGACGAACAGCCCCGCTCAAGCGGCACGGCAGAAGCAAACACTGCTGGCCGTCCTCGTCCTTCAACTGGAAGCTGAGTTGCAGGGAGGACTCCCTGTGGACGGGCAGCAGAGTCGTTTGGACGAAGCCCGCTCGCTCGCTTCCTCTCCCGCTGACCAGGAGTCGGTACAACGATTAGGCATCGAACTGGCCCTGCAGGCCAGCGAGTGGGACAGCGCCTGGTCACA
This sequence comes from Planctomycetota bacterium, assembly GCA_043718945.1. Classification (GTDB taxonomy): domain Bacteria; phylum Planctomycetota; class Planctomycetia; order Planctomycetales; family Planctomycetaceae; genus TH-plancto1. Next base: position 4,918 of record JAYSUV010000093.1, on the reverse strand, counting down.
GGTTCGCGAGGCGATCCGCGAGCCGCTGACGTTCGCTGTAGAGTTGGAGAACCGAGTGGTCAGTCCCGACGCCTGGCTGGCCGATCGGATCTTGAAGCTCGGGCAGATCCCCGACCGGGCTCCATGTGATGCCATGCGCGCTGCGATCGGGCAGGAGTTTCAGTCTCTCTGGGTCTCCGCCGCAGCTGACCGTTCAAGGCGCGAACGTCTGCTGCGAGTGTTCGCTGAAACACCGTTTGCAGATCGGGCGGAGTTTGAGCTGCTTCAGACAGGTCACGATCTGACAGCACTGACGCGGTTGCAGGCTCTGACTCGATCGCGGGATCAGGCTGTGGCCGACATGGCCACGCTCCGGTTAATAGAGCGACTGGCGACACCCGATTGGGTTGGGGAGGCCCGCCGCCGTCTCGCCCTCTGGCCCGCCCGTGCCGATTGGCCCGAGGAACTCCGCACCGCTCGACAGGAGTTAGAAACGAAGCTCGGTGGAATCGCCGATATCCATCAGACCCAGCCCCCCAGCTGGCTCGGGGCCACTCTGGATCTCAAGCGGACCTCGGAGGACTCGATGCCAGAGAACATGGAGGTGCCACTCTTCTGGATCGGTGAACCATGCGAGGCGCTGGAGAACTTCCGCTACACTTATGACAACACCTTGCAGAATGTGACCATCGAACGCGGTGATGGGTCACGCTATGGGGAGTTGCTCCTGGCCTCCAATGACCAGAACCCCGCTGACGAGGAGGCACCCGTCTTGTATGGATCCGGGTTGAACATCTACCTCAGTCACATGGGCATCATCCATGCGTTTTCGGTGCCCGAGAAGCAACTGCTCTGGCAAAGGCAATCTCCGTTTGAATCAGTCATCGACTACAATTGGGACTACGCAAACAATCCGGAGAAGTGGCGTTTGCTCTCACCCAGCCAGTGCGTGAGTGATCGGTCGATTTCGTTAGAGGACTCGGAGCGCGTCTTCCGATCGGCCAACTCACGGCAACTGGTGACCCGCACTCGTCGGGGAATCGAAGTTCTCGACGCGACCAGCGGAGCCGTTCAATGGGCTCTCCCGCGCTGTCCCCAAACGCCGGTCCGGTGTGATCAGGATCGCCTGTATCAAATCAATGGGGGGCAATCCGTGGTCAGTTCCGTCCGATGTGGTCGCCCGCTGGTCGTTCCGAATCTCTCTGAATTCGAAGAGTCGTTGATTTGGCTGGACACCTGCGGACTGACGACAATCAGTCCAAGCCCCGGAGACAAGCCCATGTGGACCATGCAACATTTCCAGTGGCAAGGCGAGCGCATGGCGGATCGCACGGACATGGAATGGGACCGTTGGGATGAGCTGGATCATTTGCAGCTGAAACCAGTCTGGGTACAAGCGGTGACAGAGGATTGCATGCTGGGGGCTGGTCCGCCTGGACAAGGAATCTGGGTCGATCGTTCGCAAGCGGTCCGGCTCATTGAGTGGGCCACTGGACGCACACTCCCTCTGGGGACGGCCCTGATGCAGACTGAAGAGCGGCCCGCTGATCGTGATCAGTCGGTGGAAGAGACTGAAGCTTCCGTTTACGGTTACTGGGATCGATCGCGAGTGGTCATCACCGCTGGCTCGTCCAGCGACTCAGGCGGTGTCGACTGCCCATTCGTCCCGGTGGACGGAATCCTGTCGGTCCACTCGCGTGATCGTTCCCAACCCGATTGGCACACGACCGCCAAGGGGATGCTCCTGACTCAATCGCTGGCTCGTTCTTCCTTCCTCCCCGTTCTCCACTTGGAAAATCTGTCGATCGCCGATTACCCCGGTCAGCGGTTACATCTCACGCTGCTCGACAGGCAGTCGGGAAAGGTCGTGCATGAGATCAAGACTCCCAGCTTCGGCATCGGCAGCCAAGGTTGCCTGTATGACCCACTGACGGGGCGCTGGCGGCTGTACCTCCCCGCAGAGCGGCTCCAGCTTCAGCCTCGTGCTGGACTTCCTCCCCGTAATGATGCTGACGCAATGCCGTAATTCCGATCTTCAATCCACCTCGTCCGCCAGTCCGCAGCTGAACGAGTTGTCTTGCCCACATGACTGACACTTCGGCAGCAGGTACATCCGACGAGGGGGACAGTCCATGCGAGTCAACTGCCGTTGGATGCGAAGTCGCCCCATCGATCTGGTGATGACATGGATGTTTGTGTTGGTTCTCATCCGCATGTCATCCGCTGCCGATTGGCCGGGATTGCGTGGACCTGGGCAAGACGGGATCGCGGTGGGGGAGACGCTGGCGGAGACCTGGCCAACGGATGGTCCGTCGGTCCTTTGGTCGCGAGAGTTGGGGCAGGGCTATTCCAGTTTCGCGGTCGTCGGCGACTTGGCCTACACCCAATACCAGAATGCTCTGGGGCAGTACGTGATCTGCCTGGAACGCGACACGGGGCAGACGGTCTGGGAGACGCGAGTGGGGGCCCCGTACGAATTGGTGGGGATCTATCCCGGCCCGCGTTCGACACCGGCAGTGTTTGAGGGGGCGGTCTACTATACCACTCCCGATGGGGAGGTCGGATCGCTCGATGCGGGCACTGGAAAGCGGCGCTGGTCGAAGCCGCTGCAAACGGACCTCAACGGGGACGGCACCGAGTTCGGGTATGCCGCCTCGCCGATCATCACCGATCAGCGGCTTTATCTTCCCGTCGGCGGACCCCAAGCGGGCGTGGTCGCCCTCTCGCTCCCCTCTGGTGAGATTGCCTGGCAATCCGGCAGCGAGCCCGCCAGCTACTGCTCGTCGTACCCGGTGACGCTGAAGGGGCAACCACTCCTGGTCAGCTATCTGCAGAACCATCTCGTGATCCAGGACCGCACCACCGGACGCCAGCTGTGGCAGACGGAGTTATCGGTCGGCTATGACGAGCATTCGTGCATGCCGGTGTACCGAGAGCCGATTCTGGTCGTCTCAGCCCCGTTTCAGGCGGGCTCGACGGCCTATCAGTTGGAGTGGCCGCCTGCGGACCCGGCCCAGCCTTCGTCCTCAGTGCCGCAACTCTCCGTGAAACAGCTGTGGCACCAGCCGAAATTCTCGCACGATGTCGATTCGGCCACCGTGGTCGGCGAGACGATCTATGGGTTCGATGTCCGTGATCCCCAATCGAAGGCCCATCGCCCCTCACGCGGTGAGTTCCGCGCGGTGAACATCAGCGACGGCAAGATTCTCTGGTCGACGAAGGCACTCGGCCAAGCCAACATCGTGGCGGTGGGAAACGATCTGCTGCTATTCAATGACGCGGGTGAGCTGATCCGTATCCGCGCGGATTCCGCGCAGTACACCGAACTGGGGCGAGTGAAGCTGTTCGAGGATGAGGTCTGCTGGACGCCCCCGGCGTTGTCGTCCGGGGTGCTGCTCATCCGCTCGCACTCCCGAGCGATCGCCGTGCGTGTTGGACCTGCGACTATCCAGGCTGGCCCAGCAGCCCCGATCGCTGCGAGACCTCGGCGCTGGTTCCCGCGCTTGGCTGGCCTCTCGGCACTCCTGCTGCAAGGGGAACGCGAACACCCGTTCATGCGCCCCGACCGAGACGAACTGCTGAGGTGGTTCGCCGCGTGCCTTGCTGTCTCGCTATTGCCGCTGTTGCTGTTTGTCTTCGCAGGGACGCGTCTGGCGAACGATCCCGGCTCGCTCACACGGCAGTTGCAATGGAGCTTGCTGGCGACTGCGATCCTCGGCGTACTCGCGACTCCGATCCTGAATCGATTCGATCCCGCCCACTTCACTTTCACATGGCCGGTCACGCTGTACGCGGTATTCCAATCGGCCATACTCGCCTCGGTCGAGGCGTCTCGCACGCCCACAGATTGTGCCATTCGCCGCCGGTCTTACCTCACCGGGACGGGTTGGTTACTCACTTGCATCGCCTACTTCCTGTTGCTGCGTCAAGCCAGTTTGCCGCACGAGTGGGGCTTTCTGATCGGATTTATCCCCGCAGTCCCACTGGCCATCTGGGCCGCCCGGCTCGCCGCGCGAGGAGCGTCAAGGACGAGTATCCCGATAGTGGTCGTACTCGGTTATACTGCCGGATTCTGGGGAGCCGTTCTGGCCCCTGCTGCCGTCTAATTCCACTTAAACACGAATCCGCCCCCACTCTCGTGGTGCTGATGTGCAAGCGGCAGTCCGACCTCCTGCCAGAGAGAACCCAGGGACAGACGCCTGTTCGTCCACTGGCCTCATTCGGCGACCTTCTCCATCCAGACATCCATGCACTTGCTGTCCGGCATCCCCGTCCCGTGCGTCTCGCCACCCATCAGCTGGCACGACTGCATGCCGTAGCTGATGAATAGCAAGCCAGTCGGCAGTTCGTCTCCCTTGGCGGCCTTGATCGGGACAATCATCTGCCCGAGGTCGCTCCAGACTCGCACACGGTCGCCTTCTTTCAGAGACAGGCGTTTCATGTCGTTCGGGTTCACCTGCAACGTATTGATCTCATCGAGGTAGTCATGGGAATACTTCCCCTCGTTGAGACCGGTCCCCTGCCGACTGGTGCGACCGGGGATGATGATGAAGGTTTCCGGCATGGTGTCCGTTCTGGGGGGCACTGGACTGGCAGCCACATCAGACGATGAGGCTCTGCACGTATTCTGGCGCACACGGAGTCGAACGCAAGGCCAGCGAGCGGCCTGGAACTCGTTGGAGCGCATTCCTCCTGATCCAGTAACCCGACGCGTCAGCGAGGGCCGAGCGTAGCGAGGGGGTATGCCAGAAAGCGTCCGGCACCGAGTCAAGTGACTGGAGCTTCATCTGGGGCCGAGATTTCGGAGAGCATCGAGAGACGTACGCCCTCGCTCACGCATTTTTGAAGTGGCGCTATTGGGACACGGATCTCACGGAGTCCACGGAAAATGGTCTGTTCGAGGTGGCAACTCTGAGAGACTCGGCGTCGCACGATCAAG
>JAYSUV010000092.1:0-2206 GCA_043718945.1 Planctomycetota bacterium | reverse complement strand
TCATCATCGATAACTCGATGTCGACCCAGCGCACCGATTCGGGAACGACGCTTTCGGCCCAGATTCAAGAACGAGTCCTCGCGCAGCTGGCCGACCTGCCCACTGGAAACGTGGTCCGCATCCTGCAGGCCTCGCCGTACCCGATCTGGGTCACGGCCCACGAACTGAAGATCAGCGACGGATCGCCCGAGGAACTGAAGCGCCAATTGGCCAGCATTCAGCCGACCTCGGGAGGCAGCGATCTCTTAGCCGCACTCTTCACCGCAGTTCAGGCCGACATCACTGGCAATTCGCGGAATCGAAACATCCTCCTGGTAACGGATGGTCAGGCTGCCGACTGGAAGATGTCCGATTCCAGTGGCTGGCAGCGGCTTCAGGAGACCCTCCGTACATCGACCATCCCAACGCAGCTCGATGTGGTGGAGGTCCGGCCCAAGACAGCGGCCTCTCACAACATGGCAATCAATGCGATCAAGTCGTCGCGCGTCCTCACCGGAGTCGGCCAGTCCTTTTCATTGACAGCCCATGTTCAGAATTATTCGAAGGCGGAATCGGCGGGATGTCGGCTGCGCTGGCTGGTCTCCGGTCGCGAAGAGAACATCGCGGACGTGCCGTCTCTGCCGCCGGGGAACACCCATGAGGTGGCCTGGCGACATACGTTGACGCGTCCCGGAGTCTACTCGGTGTCGTGTGAGCTTGTGGGCGATACGGCCAAGCTTCCGGACGATCTGGAACCGGACAATCGGGCCAGTGTGGTCATCGAAGTCCGCGATGAGATCCCGGTGCTGGTGGTTGAGTCCGCGACGGGACAGGCGGAGCTACAGCAGGATTCGTTCTTCCTGCAAGCCGCGATGGGCTGGGTGAATGGAACCGCCCTCGAAGAGCACAGCGTTTTTCGCCCGGTCGTAGTCTCACCGGATGATTTGATCTCCATCGGATTGTCCGAATACCGGGCGGTGGTCATCCCGAACTTCATGCAGTTGGACCCTGTGGCTGTCGATCGACTCAAGGCGTTCGTGATGAATGGGGGTGGCCTGTGGATTGCGATGGGGCCGCGAGGCGATGTGGAGATGTTCAACCAGCATCTGTTCGCCGCCGGAGAAGGACTGGCTGCGTTGGGGATCGAGGGGATTGTCTCGGAGCCCGATGCCAAGAAGAGTCCCGTGATCAACCCGGCGGGGCGCAGTCATCCGGCCACCGCCGAACTTGCCGATGCTAATCGCCTCGACACCAGCGAGATTCGCGTCCGTCGTCGCTTTCGATTCGCCCAGCCGAGTCGCACGGAAGAGGTCTCGGTGCTACTCGGTCTGAGCAACGGGGAACCGCTGGCCATCGAGAAGTACGTCGGGCAAGGCCGCGTCATCGTCATGGGGATTCCCCTCACGATGCGTGACTGGAGCGATCTGGCCAAGTCCCAAGCCTTTGTCGTGATGGTTCAGGACTGGATGAATTATCTAACCCAGCCTCAGGCCACGCGCCACAACCTGTTGCCCGGTGATCCGATTGTGCTGCACCTGCCCGAGGGTAATCACCACGACGCCTTCTTGAAGACTCCGGCGGGCGACACGGTGGAACTGGCTGCGGAGCCGTTGCTCGATGGCGTGATGTTCCGCTCGACGCGCACGACTCTGCCGGGTGATTATGAGCTGCAATTGGGTTTGTCCGGCGAGACCATTCCGTTCCATGTGCAGCGCTCGGTGCAGGAATCGAACCTGGCGGATCTTTCCGATGTCGAACGCCAACTCCTGAAGGACACCGCCAGTCTGACCCGCAACGTAGAGTCCTCCGACCTGGCCAGCCACACGCATCGCGATCCCGTGTGGCCGCTCCTGTTGATGCTGCTCATCGGATTCATGAGTGTCGAGTTGGTGCTGTCGGGCATGATCTCCCGCGAACGCTTCGGCGTGGAGGCCATCCCGGAAACCGTCGAGCAATCTGGCTTAGCTCCCCTGTCCACACCCCAAGTCATCCGATCCGCGTCGGAATGGAAGGCCGAGTTCTCGAAACCTCATCCCTCACCCGTGAATCTGGAACGCTGAACAGACCCATGCCAACCACCACCAGCAATACCGAACACTTTTCGCTCGACGGGCCAATCAGCCCGTGGGTGGCGGTGATCATTGCGCTGGGGTTGTTGGCGGTGTTCACTTGGTCGCTCGCACGAGAGCGGCAGATCCTCGGGTCGTGGCAGACGATCTTGTTCTGG
>JAYSUV010000091.1:0-2212 GCA_043718945.1 Planctomycetota bacterium | reverse complement strand
GGAACGTTTGGGCCGTTGCGTCGTCACGGATGTTTCTCCGTAGCAGGATTCTGCGGACGAGTCGCGGGCGCAGCACGTCGTCGAGGGGGGCGGCGGTTGGCGCGGTCGGCCACCAGTTCTCGCATCGCCTCCAGTTTGCCAAAGCAGAGGAGTGCATCCCCCGCTTGCAGCACACGAGTCGCGAGTGGGTTGGAGATCTGATCGTCACCGCGTTTGAGCGTCAGAATGTTGATATCCAGTTCGCGCAGCTGGGATTCGGCGATGGTCTTGCCGATATAGGGCGAGCCCTCCCGAATGATGAGGTCGGCCACGCCGTATCCCTTAGTGAGGGTGAGACGCTGCCGAATGTCGACATCGGGGAAGCCGACGTTGCTGGCAATGAAGTCGATGATCGCTCCGGCGACATCAACTCCGGTGGCTTTCTCGATGCCTTCCAGACCGGGCGAGGAGTTGACCTCCATCACGAGCGGTCCATCGCGGCCCTCGAGCATGTCGACCCCGGCCACCCGCAGGCCCATGATCTGAGCGGCCCGAATCGCGGTCTCGGCGTACTTGGCATTGAGGATCAGTCCCTGCGTCGTGCCGCCGCGATGGACGTTGCTGCGAAACTCACTCCCCGAGGCGGTGCGGCGCATGGCGGCCACCACGCGGTCACCAACCACGAACGCCCGAATGTCACGGCCCCGGCTTTCTTCCACGAACTTCTGAATCAGGACGTTCTGGCGGACCCATTGCAATGCCTCGATGATCGCCAGAGCTGTCTCTCGATGCTCGGCCAGGATCACGCCAATTCCTTGCGTCCCTTCGATCAACTTAATCACGACGGGCACGCCGCCGACTCGATCGATCGCCGCCAGAGCATCCGAGCGGTCGCGGACGAAGGTCGTCTGGGGGATGCCGATCTCGTGCTCGCTCCGACTCAGAATCTGCAGCGACCGCAGCTTGTCGCGGGCGTTCTGAATCCCGTTCGCGGAGTTGGCGCAGTAGACCCCCATCTGCTCCAGTTGACGAACGACGGCGATCCCATAGAAGGAGATGCTGGTGCCGATCCGCGGCAGGACGGCGTCAAAGCTCTCCAGCGGGCTGCCCTCGTAGTACAAGTCGGGCGAACCTTGTTGCAGGTCGATCGTCAGCCGCAGCGTGTCGATCACCTTGACATCGTGCCCCCGTTGCTGGGCGGCTCCGACCAGTCGGGTGGTGCTGTAGTTGGATTCTTCGCAGGACAGGATCGCAAGCTTCATGATGACGATACGAACTCCGAGAGTGAGCGGTCCTGAATTCTATCGAGACGGGAGTTGTCCCGGACAGTCCGATTGTGCGGACACGAGCGGGATTCGTGGCATTCGTATTCGGTCGAGTCTGTCTCGGCCTCAGCAACCCGACGCGTCAGCGAGGGCGTCCGACTTACCCCGAGTCACGACAACGACGGCCCTCCCTCTGAAATCTGTAAAAATCTGTGCCATCTGTGGACAAACTCTTTGCTTTGGAGAAGTTCGACCCAAGAAGAATGGGGCCACAGATTTCGCAGATTGACCCAGCGCGGCGGAGCCGCAACCAAAGGGGGGAGCTGTCAGCACTCTCCCATCTCGGAGGGATGCCAGCCATTAGCCGGTGGTTGAGCGCAGCGACACCACCGGAACGCAGGCCCTCGCGGTTTCCGCATCCCGGAGGGATGCCAGCAGGCGTCGCTCTCGGAAGGAGAATGCCTCGCGGGTTGGGAAGTTTCTACCATCCCTCCGGGATGGAGGATCGGGAGGCGACTACCGTCCGGTGGTGTCGCTGCGCTCAACCACCGGCTAATGGCTGTGACCCCTGCCGGGGTCGATTGGTGTTCGTGGACACTTCAGAAAATGTGCGCAGCATTCGCAAATTCTTGACGTGAGTCGTACAGAGTCACAACTCGATCAATCGGGCGATTCGCTCTCGTCAAGCGAGGGCGGTTGATTCACAAAACCGCATTCACCAAGAGACCCAATCTGCCCAGCATTCACTGGTCTCATTCAGATCAGGATTCCCTTCTGTTTCGGAAGCGAATCGGCAGCAGCCCCCGCTCACGCATCGAGTGCCCCATCCAGCAACCCGAAGCGTCAGTGAGGGCGTAAGACATCCCTACTTCATGGTTCTTCCGCAGAATCTGTGGTAGTAGTCGAGCGAGAGAGTCATCCGGGAGTCCTGTGGGTCATGATGGAGTTGTCTAAGACTTCATCGGTGT
>JAYSUV010000010.1:0-6837 GCA_043718945.1 Planctomycetota bacterium | reverse complement strand
TCAATCGACCCGCCCCCCCCTCGCCGCCCCGTCGCGCACCGGGGAAAGGGGAAAACCAAGGATACGTGGAAAACCATCAATAAAATCAACAGGCCGGTGAGTCCCCCGTGCCAGGGTGACGCGTCCGAACAATACGGGACCGGAAGGGGATTTGAGCGTCGAGCAGCACGGCGGACTGATGTCCGCCGCTCGCTGTCGCACCGTAGGCGATGTCGCTCCGCGACTCGCATTCAATTGTCGGGAGACCTCACTCCCGAGGCATCCCTGGGTTGCGATGGGTACTCGACGGGTGGAATCTCAGTCGCGGAGCGACGTGAGCGACGGTCGAAAACGGGCACGTCAGAAACGTGCCCCACACACGGCGGGGAATCTCCCTGCGACTTCGTGTAACCTGTCGATACTTCCACTGAAATCGACTCACCGGACAAACGACCTCATCGAGCCACCCGTGTCGCCAGCCACCTCTGACCACATCGTCGTCGCCTTCACCGGAGCCAGCGGGTCCGCGTATGGAGTCCGTTTAGTGGAGGTGTTGCTCAGCCAGGGAGCGACCGTGCATCTGGTCGTCAGCCCAGCTGCGAATCAGGTGTTCGCGCGGGAGTTGGAGCTGTCGCTCGCGGGCCAGCTGACCCCGGCGAAGTTGTTCTCATCTGCGATCCCGTGGTGGACAGAACGCTCCGAGGTGCCAGCTGATCCCGCGTCCGGCCAGCTCTTGATCCACGGCTACCAAGACTACAACGCCGGGATCGCCAGCGGGTCGTTCCCCACTGCGGGCATGGTGATCTGCCCGTGCTCAATGGGGACGCTGGCCTCGGTCGCGCAGGGGATGTCGACGAACCTGATTCAGCGGGCCGCCGATGTGCATCTCAAGGAGCGGCGGAAGCTGATCGTCGTCCCGCGCGAGACGCCACTCGGGCTAATTCAGCTCGACAATATGAGGAGACTCACCGAAGCGGGCGGGGTCGTTCTCCCCGCGATGCCGGGGCTGTATCATCAACCACTGACCATCATGGACCTCGTCGATTTCGTCGTCACACGGATTTGTGATCAGCTGGGGCGACCCGTGAAGCTGACTCGCCGCTGGGGGATGGATCAGGCGTAGAGTACATTCAAGATTCGTAGGCACCTCATTTTTGGAACACGAATCACCGCTAATCCAGGATCGGATCAGCGTTGATTAGCGGGGATTCGTGTTCCATAATTGTCATTCCCCTGCGGTATCGGTGTCCACGGATTCTCAAACCGCTCTCGAATGCTGGAGTCTCGATCATGTCACCAGAAACGACATTGAATCCCATGGACTACCGGCCACTCTCACCCTGGGCTGTGGCGTCGCTGACGCTGGCTGGGATTTCAGTTGCTGGTTTCCTGATCCCGACGTTTTCGTTTCTGACATTGCTATCAATGATGTCAGCAATCGTGGCGGTTCGGGAAGACCGTAACTACGAGATGGGTGGTCGGCGCATTGCACTCCTTGGGCTTGGATTATCCTTAACTCTGGGGACCATCTTGACTGTCCTGTTGGGATTCGTCATTCCAGCGATGAAGATCGAACGATTCCAAGCCGAGGCACCGCTCGGAACTGTGCGACTCGACTTCGAGAAGGTGACCTCCATCAATGAGGAGGAAGACAGTCTGGAACGATACATGGGCCAAAGAGTCTGTCTGAAGGGGTACATCCTTCACACGGATGAACATGAAGGGATCAGGTCGTTTGCCTTGTCGACTGACGGCGATGCAAGATCTACGTCAAGTCACGTCTGGGTGCAGCTGACTGCCCCACTTTCCTTCCGTTGGACTCCACGGGGGCATGCCGTTACCGGAACACTCTTAGCGAATCCGGAATATATCGAGGGGGGAACCAGTTCCAGATGGATTCTGCAGCAGAGCGAGGTACGCCCCGTGAGTAGCAAAGATCAACTCGCGAGTTACCGCGGGAATGGGTTCGGGTGCTAATCTCATCGGCCATGGAGAATCGAGTCGCCTCATTGTCATTCCTAGGTTTGCTTTATCGAAAAGGTTTCTGCATGTCACGCCTGAGCTGGTTTCTGTTTGTGTTGTTGGCCTCATGCCTTTCCGCTGCCGAGCGTCCCAACCTCATCTGGATCATGGCCGATGATCTGGGGTATGGGGATCTCGGCTGTTATGGTCAGACGGTGATTCAGACGCCGCGACTGGATCAGATGGCGAAGGAGGGGCTGCGGTTTACGCAGTTCTATGCGGGGGCGACGGTGTGCGCTCCGTCGCGGAGCGTCTTGATGACCGGGCAGCATCATGGGCACACGCGAGTGCGGGGGAATGCCGGGCAGAAGAACCCGCTGGCTCAGGCTCTGCGGGCCGAAGACACGACGGTCGCCAAGGTCTTGCAGCAAGCCGGGTATCAGACCGTTCTGTACGGCAAGTGGGGGCTGGGCGATGTCGGTCCGGCGGAGTCGGGGCTGCCACGGAAGCAGGGGTTCGACCAGTTCTTTGGCTACCTGAACCAGCATCATGCGCACAACCACTTCCCTGACTTTCTGTGGGAGAACGAATCGCGCGTGGGCCTGCCTAACGAGGTCGTGCCGATCGGGGCCGATGGCGGCGGGTATGCCACGAAAGCGGTCCAGTTCGCCGACGATCTATTGGCCGAGAAGGCGATCGAGTTCGTCCAAACCCCGCACGAGAAGCCGTTCTTCCTCGACTGGTCACTGGTCGTTCCGCATGCTAACAACGAGCGGACCCGCGAGCTAAAGAATGGAGCTGAGGTGCCCGACTTTGGCCCCTATGCCGACAAGGATTGGCCCGATCCCGACAAGGGTCAGGCTGCGATGATTACTCGTATGGACGGCCAAGTCGGCCAGTTGCTCGATGTGCTCAAGGCCAAGCAGCTCGACCGAAACACGCTCGTCATCTTCACCAGCGACAACGGCCCCCACAATGAAAGCAACCACGACCTCACCCGGTTCAAACCCAGCGGTCCTTTCAAGGGCATCAAGCGCAGCCTGACCGACGGCGGCATCCGCGTCCCCTGCATCGCCTGGTGGCCGGGAACGATTGCGCCCCATCGAGAGACCAAGCACGTCGCTTACTTCGGTGACTGGATGGCCACAGCTGCGGAACTCGCCGGGGCGAGGGTGCCGGAGGGGTGCGACTCGATCAGCTTCGTGCCGACCTTGCGCGGCGAGACCGACACGCAGCCGAAGCACGACTTCCTCTATTGGGAGTTCCACGAGCGCGGGTTCAATCAAGCCGCTCTCTTTCAGGGGCACTGGAAGGGCATCCGCACCGGCGACCTCGCCGCACCGATCGCGTTGTACGATCTGGAGACCGACCTCGGCGAAGCGACCAATGTCGCCGTGAAGTATCCCGACGTGACGAGCCAGCTGGAGGCGTATTTGAAATCGGCCAGGAGCGAGTCGACCGACTGGCCCGCGAAGTAAAAAAGTCGCCACGCTGTCGGAATCGATTCTCAGAACAAGTCTCCCGCTGGACTGTCTTAGTGCGTGCGTGAGAAAAGTCAGCTGTCCCATATCAGCAGCCACCGCGCACCCAGATCTCGCGCCCACGAAGCGTGGGGAAGTCCAAGGCCAAGCGTGGAGCCATTCTTGCTCGATCCCTTGATCTGAAATTGTAAACCCGTATCGATAGCGAATCTGGGACTCCACGAACGTTGCTTCGTACATGGATGGCAGCCTGCGAGCATCGCCCCAAGCAAACGGGTCTCTAACAACACCATGTTCCGGATCCCATCGGCGATGAGAATCCAACACCGCAGCGCCCATGTATGCCAACGCACTCAGCACATTATTCTTCCCACTCGCATTCTTCCCACTCGCATTCGCCCCATACAGCGCAGCGACGTGCAGGAGGGGCTTGGGGGAACCGGGGACGGTGCGTGGGATGGTGGCGTCGCCGCGACCCGCTTCCATGGTCAGCACCTGCTCGGTCTTCAGGGAGCGGTGGTTTTCGACTCGAAATTCGATCAGCATGGCAGTGTTTCCGAGGACAATCTACCCGAATTATCGTCCGTTTGCTCTCGATTCCGTCGCAAGTCGCCTCGGAAATTGCATCTCGTGCCGGTTTCAATGGAATGGATGGGCAGTCATTGAACTCATCCCGGCTCACTCGTCGGGCATCTATGGAAGCAATCCCGATGGGGTGTTGCAGGTTCTGGAAGGGGCGGTCTAGGCAGGTTGAGTGCTGTCAGTCCTCTGATTCGAGGCCGGTTCCTCAGTCTACATTCCCACAACTTTCAGCAGCGGTTTCCAGGTGGTAAACTGAGACAGATGTCTCTGATACGTCGACGCAACGATTCGTTTCCCATCGATTCCCGTGGTCTCTTAGAGCGGTTTCAGAATCTGTCTTCAGTTGGCACAGACAGGAATATCTGTGCCACTCATCAGTGGGGCAGACATTCCTGTCTGCCTTTCCGGCAAACCAATTCTGAATCTGCTCGAATGGGTTCTAGATTCAGCTGTCCTGCGAACTGCGAGTGGCCCCGCTGGATGTCTCGCGAACTTGCGGTAATGACAAGGACACCAGCCCGGCGTTCGATGATTCACTCTTTGCAGGGCATCCAGAGCATCCCCCTCCGCAGCTGTTTCCCTGCGGATGCAGGAAACTCCACAGGCGACGCACAATCATGGCGGCAGCGATGGCCACGCAGGCGAGAGCAACTCCGGATTGCCAGTCGAAGGTCGGCATCACACACCCCCGCGAACCGATTCCAAGCAGGGATGGTCAATCGCCATGCGCCCGTCACATTGAGTCTTTCCTGAATTGTCTCACAACCTCGGTAGCAGTCCAGAGCCGAATCCGCAAAACTCCACGGATCAGGGAGATTGGCAGCTCAGAGACATCCGGAGCGGACGCTCACCTTCGAATGTCCAACCCACGGGAGACAAGACATCATGTTCGACCGTTCACTGATGCAACGCAAGGCCGATGTTCGCGGCATCTACCCGAACCAGATCAACGAGGAACTCGCCTGGTTCGTCGGCCAGTGCATCACTCGACACGTCGCGGCAACGACGGGAGAGAAGCAGCCCCGCATCATCGTCGGACGCGATGGGCGAGTCTCGTCCCCGGCCCTCTACGCCTGTGTCGTGCAGGGAATCGCGGCTGCGGGTGGAGTCCCGATTCCGTGCGGTCTGGCCACGACCGACATGGTCCAGTGGGGCGTCGGCGAACGGCTCGACGGGGCCATCGCGGGAGTGATGATCACCGCCAGCCACAACCCTGGCGAGTACAACGGCATCAAGGCAGTCCTGCTCAACACCGCCACCGGCGGGCTGGACATGATCAGCCCGGCGGCTCACTTGGCTCCGATCTTCGAGGCGGGCTCGGCATCGGGAGCGGCAGCTGGGGCTGCCTGTGCCCCCTTCCCCAGCGGGCCGAATCTGCGATTGCAGGAGAAGTTCACGGAGGCGGCGTGCCAGCGTTCGACGCACTTGGCCAAGGCGACGGGCAAGATCGTCCTCGATCCGGGCAACGGGGTCGGCGGACTGTTTGTGCCACTGCTGAAGCAGGCTCTCGCCGAGCGTCAGTCGAGCGTCGAGGTCCATGCGGTCGCCGAGCGAATCGATGGGACGTTCCCGACTCGCCCGTCGAATCCGGGTCTGCCGGGTGCGGTGAAGCTGCTTCAGAAGACGGTCGTGGAACTGGGGGCTCAGTTCGGTGCGGCGTTCGATGGCGATGCCGATCGCGTCTTTATGGTCGACGAGTGGGGGCAGTTCGTCTCGGGCTCGCTGCTGCTGGCGGCTCTCGGACAGAACGCGATTCGCAAATCTCTCGCGAATGGCAAGAAGCTGCCCGCTGTCGTCTACTCGGCGGTCTCGTCTTGGCTGGTCGTGGAGACGGTTCGTAAGGCCGGTGGTCGCCCGGTCGTCAGTCGCGTGGGGCAGGATGCTCTCAAGGTCGCGCTGATGAAGACGGATGCGGCCTTCGGCGGCGAGTCGTCTGCCCACTACAACTACCCCGAAGCGTACGGCCTCGACTCGGGGCTGTTCTCGATGATCGACTTCTGGGACATGCTGCTGTCGACGGGGCAGAGTTGCTCCGAGCTGCTCGGTTCCCTCTCCCCGTGGCCGTCCAGTGGTGAGGTCAATCTGCGGATTGAAAGTGCCGATTGGAAGAAGACCAGCAAGCAGATCATCGACGCCCTGCTCCAGCAGTACAACGACCCGGCGGCGAATGCGTATGTCTTCACCCTCGACGGCGTCGGCGTGTTCCATCCTCGGTCGCCCAAGTTCAAGACCGTCGACGATCTGTTCCTGATCGACACGCAGAACGACCCGACCGGCGCGACCTACCGCACCGTGGCCGATGGCTATACCCCGAAGTGGTGGATGAACGTCCGCGCCTCGAACAACGAGCCGTTGCTCCGCCTGAACGTTGAAGCCCAAAGCGCCGCCGATGTCACCGGTCGCAGCTATTCGCTGATCTCGTGGGTGCAAAAGTTCTGCGAGGAGCACAACGCGAAGGCCAAGGTCGAGGACTGGGGCAACCTGCGCTCGGCGTGAGGCTGATTGAAGAGGTTCATCAGTCAGCCACAAAGCGGATTTAAACGCGTGGGTGGCGTTGACTCCCTCGCCACTGGGACTTGCCCCTGCGGTTCTCGTCACCGCGAAGTCACGGACGCACACACGCCATTTCGAGGTGTGTGCCTCAGAAAAGTCGGCAACTCTTCCACGCGGTGCCTCATGATTCAAAGGGGAGCCACAGATGAACACAGATGAACACAGATCAAGAGGCTCAACCACGGATGGACATCGCCCCGATTCATCTCTGATCTGCTTTGATCGGTGTTCATCTGCGGCTCACCAACTCCGGGTTTTCTCCCTGCCGAGTCTCTGCCAA
>JAYSUV010000090.1:0-18757 GCA_043718945.1 Planctomycetota bacterium | reverse complement strand
GTGGACGATGCCCGGCGAGAGACTTGTGCGGTCGGGGCGACTGCGTATTCCAGGGGTCACGGGCCGCTGTGACTCGGGAGCGCGGCTCAGCACGGGGGACTGACGTCCGCCCGCTCGCTGTCGATCGGGAAGCGACGCGATTGACAGTGCGACAGCGAGCGTTGGACGTAAGTCCAACGTGCTGTGCGACGTGCGGGATCAGATCGACCGCGATTGAAGCGGTGTTTTCCGGGGGTCACGGGCCGGGGTGCTTCGAGAGTGCGGCTTAGCACGGGGGACTGACGTCCGCCCGATCGCTGTCCATCTGGAAATGACGCGGTAGACAGTGCGACAGCGAGCGTTGGACATCAGTCCAACGTGCTGTGCGACGTTCAAGCGCCAGTGCATCCCCGTTCTGGTGGGTCGCGTCGCTCTGGCACGGGGGACTTGCGCCCGCCCGCTATATGTCCTGGTACACTCCATGCGGCCCCCTGGGGTCAGAGTTATCGCATAGCACTTTCAATCTTGGTTCTTGGATCTCCACTTCAACAACGATTGAATTTGTCAAGTCCACGAGCGTCTGATCAAATATTACGTAGTTTCTGCCAGTTCCGCATATCGTCTTGCTTCTGTATACGATTCCATCAAACCCTTCGCGGAGGAACAAGCCAGCGAGACATTGAGTCGATCGATATTGTCGTGATGGGTCAGAGCGTGAAACGGGGCGAGAAAAACAGGTATCAATGTCGTGCCATACCATGTTGTTCGTGATCTCAGATTCACACGGTTGTGGTGAGATTGCAGGATTCAATTCCAGTTTGTGGTTTAACCACTGGCAAACAGCCATCATCGATTCCACGGAGCAGTCCACCAAACGAACATCTCGATTGAAGCAAAATGTCGATACAGTCAGGTGGGCAGTATTCCATGGTCTCATTTCGGAAACCGCAGTCTTGATGTCGCTGGCACCATAAAAGACAGCCACTCCACGCGGATTCACGCGGCCGTCCGAGACCTTTTTGGCGTCAGGACGCATGCGAGACTCAGTGGCTGGAACGCGGTAGGCATCCTCGACATCAGCATCTGGAATCCAATCACACGCAATCTGGGCTCGATAGATGGCATCTCCAGCATTGCGGATAACCTCTCTTGAATGTGAAGTGTTCGCAACAGCAGCCAAGAAGTTGTCATCTTCCTTGCTCGTAATGAATGGAAACTGGGAAGCTATCGACACTCGAAACCGAAAAAAGTCATCGCGATCAATGAAATGCATATTCGCAGAACCAAGGTGTCATGGGATAGGGAAAAAGACGAAAACCCCGGTGACTCGGGGGAGTCGCCGGGGGGTGGGGTTTAATGGTAGTTGTGAGTCGAGCAACACGGGGGACTTACGTCCCCCGCTCGCTGTCGATCGACGGACTCAGCTGCAGCCCATGCTTTGGCCGCAGTTGTGGCAGAGGTAGCAGTTGCCGTTTCGGACGGTGATGGCACCGCAGCTGTCGCAGGCGGGGGCGTCGGATTGGAAGCGGGCGAACTGCTGGCTGCGGGAGTGCAGGCTGTCATTGAGGTGACGAGCCATTTCCAACCCAGGCAAGCTCACTTTCCCGAAATTCTCCGCCATCTTCGCACTTGCGATCACCCCGGCCTGTGCGAATGCGATCCCCTCGGCCTGGGCCCTTACCCCAGGCAAGATCATTTTCTTATGGTTGTCGGCCATTGCATTCCTATGGGTGTCGGCCACTGCCATGTGACTCTTCTCCACATCAGCCATCAACTTCGCGTCCGCGTTAGCCATCATCTTCGCGTTCAAATCAGCCATCATCTTCGCGTCCGCCATCATCTTCGCGTTCACGTCAGCCATGATCTTCTCGCCCGCCATCATCTTCGCGTTCACGTCAGCCATGATCTTCGCGTCCGCCAACATCTTCGCGTTCACGTCAGCCAACATCTTCTCGCCCCCCACTGCACGCTGCGAGATAGAAACTAACGTTTCAGTAACTCCAGGAGGAACGCTCGGAACTTTGAACCTCATCGCAGATGTCAGTAGATCCTCTACCTTGCCATTTGCCACACCATTCGACTTGGCCGGTGATGCGGTCGTTGAAACCGGGGTCACCGGCGCGGCTGGGAGCTTGGGGCTCACAGCCGCCTTGACCTCAGAGGAGTCGGGGGTCTCCGTGGTGGGGGTGGCGGGGGTCAGGCCCTCGTGCTTGGGGGCGTGGGCCTCCTTGTAGCCAGCGAGGAAGGTGTTGCCCAGGAACCGGAAGATGTAGTCGACCACGCTCTTGGCATGCGGGATGTCGGGGTTGCTGGTCCAGCCGCTGGGTTCGAAGCGGGCGTGGCTGAACTTGTTGACCAGGGCATCGAGCGGCACACCATACTGGAGGGCCAGCGACGTTTCAGTGCCGATGACGTCCATCAGGCCGCCGATCGTCGAGCCTTCCTTGGCCATTGTGATGAAGAGTTCACCGGGGGTGTTGTCCTCAAACAGGCCGATGGTGATGTACCCCTCGTGACCGCCGACGTTGAACTTGTGGGTCAACGAGTGGCGGGTGTCGGGGAGGCGACGACGAACCGGGGCCGCTTCGACGGCGACGGACTCGGAGGACTTACGTCCCCCGCTCGCTTTTTCGCTCTTCGAAGTGTTGAGCGGCTGGGACTGCTTGGAGCCATCGCGGTAGATGGCGAGCGCCTTGAGTCCGAGCTTCCACCCTTCGATGTAGGCTTGCTCGATGTCCTCGACGGTCGAGTCGGTGGGCATGTTGACCGTCTTCGAGATGGCTCCCGAGAGGAACGGCTGAGCGGCGGCCATCATCGAAACGTGGGCGTGCCAGGCGATCGAGCGGTTGCCCTTGGCGGCCTTGAACGCACAGTCAAAGACGGGCAGATGCTCGTCCTTGAGAGCGGGGGCCCCCTCGATGGTGTCATGCTCGTTGAGGAACGCGAGGATCGCAGTGACCTGGTCCTCGGTGTAGCCGAGCGTCTTGAGGGTGGCGGGAACGGTGCGGTTGATGATCTTCATCATCCCGCCGCCGGCGAGTTGCTTGTACTTGATGAGTGCGATATCCGGCTCGATGCCGGTGGTGTCACAATCCATCATGAAGGCAATCGTGCCGGTCGGGGCGAGGACCGTCGCTTGGGCATTGCGGAAGCCGAAGCGGCGACCGTTTTGCAGGGCTTCGTTCCAGACCTGCCGGGCCGCGTCCTTGAGATAGGCCGGGCAGGCGGGGTTGATCTTCTCGACGGCATCGCGGTGCATTTGCATGACCGAGAGCATCGGCTGCTCGTTCTCTTTGTAACCCGCGAACGGTCCGACGGTGCTGGCGATCTGGGCACTCGTGGAGTAGCCCTGCCCCGTGAGCAGCGCAGTGAGCGCCCCACAGATGCCGCGACCCGCTTCGCTGTCGTAGGGAATTCCCATCGACATCAGCATGCTGCCGAGGTTGGCAAACCCGAGTCCGAGTGGCCGGAAGAGGTGCGAATTCTCCGCGATCGGCGGTGTCGGGTAGCTGGCGTGATCGACCAGGACTTCCTGGGCAGTGATCATGATTGCACAGGCCCGGCGATAGCGGTCCACGTCGAACCCACCCTCCGGGGTCATGCACTTCTTGAGGTTGATCGACGACAGGTTACACGCCGTGTCGTCGAGGAACATGTACTCGCTGCATGGATTCGATGCATTAATCGGGCCGGCCTTTTTGCAGGTATGCCAGCGATTAATTGTGGTGTCGTACTGCACACCAGGGTCGCCGCAATACCAGGCCCCTTCCGCCATCTGCCGGAGCATATAGCGAGCCTTATAAGTCGGCCCTGCCTTCGTCGAGTTCGTCACCCAGCGGGTATGCCAGTCGCCGTCGTTCTCCACAGCCTTCATGAACTCATCGCTCAGACGGACGGAGAGGTTCGCATTCTGGAACATGATCGACGAGTACGCCTCGCCGTTGAAGTTGGAGTCGTACTCGCCGCTTTCGATCAGCACGCGGGCGTTCTTCTCTTCCTTCAGCTTGCACTGAATGAACTCCATGATGTCCGGGTGCCAGTCCTTCAAGGACTGCATTTTTGCTGCTCGTCGCGTCTTGCCACCCGATTTCACCACAGCTGCGATCTGGTCATAGACCCGCATGAAGGAGAGCGGACCGGACGGGGTTCCGCCGCCGGAGAGCTTCTCGCGGCTGCTGCGGATGGTGGACATATCGGAGCCGGTTCCGGAGCCGAACTTGAAGAGCATGGCTTCGCTGGTGGCGAGGCGCATGATCCCTTCCATGTTGTCGTCGACCGATTGAATGAAGCAGGCGGATGCTTGCGGATATTCATACGGTGTACTGGGCCGATGAACCTGACGCAACTTCGGGTCGTAATTGTAGTTGCCAACCGACCCCTTCACTCCATACTGGTGGTAGAGTCCGACATTAAACCACACCGGCGAATTAAACGCAGCGTGCTGGTGCAAGCAGAGCCAAGCGAGTTCGCGATAGAAGTTTTCGCCGTCCTGCGAGGTCGCGAAGTAGCCGTCCTGCATGGCCCAGTCGGCGATCGTACGGGCGACGCGGTGAATCACCTGCCGCACGGAGCGTTCGCGTTCGCTGGTGCCGGGTTCTCCGTAGAAGTACTTGGAGACGACGACGTTGGTCGCGAGAGCCGACCAGTCCTTGGGGACTTCACAGTCGGTCTGCTCGAACAGCACCTTGCCGTTCTCGTCCTTGATCGCTGCAGTCCTCAGATCCCACTCGACGGTGTCGAACGGGTCACCCCCCATCGGGCAGAAGTAAGGCTCGATCCGCATCGGTTCCACCGCATTGCCAGCTTTGACAGTCGACATCGACATACCTTTCCAGAGTGCGTCATGCACGGAAACCCCGAATGGGGCGAGTGAAGAGATCGCGCCGCTGCAACAGTCAGCGGACGTGAGCTCGCTCCGTCAGAATTGTGGATCCATCCAATGAGCGCGCGGACACCTGAACAACTGATCCATGTGAACATCCGCTGCCTACCCAATCCTATCGGTCGACAGGAGGTTTGGCCAGCAGGTTTTCAGTGAGAAATGCGAGACTGCTCGCACAATGAGTTGTGCAGAAGGGAGATGGAACCCCCAACATCTTGTTGCCAGGAGCGAGGACACCGTTATACGTCATGCGAACACATTGTCAAGAATTCATGATGACGAATTTGTCGGTCGACCGGTCTGTATTGACGGAACTCCCCAGCCGACAAGGAGTATCGAGTACTGATTTATTTTTGGGGAGGTAAGGTTCACGTTCTGTTCACTTCCGCTGCCTCGCTCTCCTCGAATAGTGGCCCCCGCCTGATGGAACGGCTATCGAACCGCTGCCAGAATCGTGAATCGCCGGAGCCCCCTCGCCACCACTCATCAGGCCCGTCTCCGCGACCCAGCCGGCCTAGCCACTCACCGCGACGCCGCCTCATCCCGAGTCGCGATTCCCACAGCCAATCCCCTGAAATCTGTGAAAACTGTACCATCTGTGGACAAACTCTCTGCTCTGGAGAAGCCCGATCTGGAAGGAGTTGGTCCACAGATTTCGCAGATTGGCACAGACTGAATTCCTCCACATACGCACGGTTTCAAGTTGTGGGGCGAGGCCGGTTGATTCACCAAACCGCACCCACTAAGCACCCCCAAGACGCCCAGTCTCGCTCGATTCACTTGGGCGATGGGAGGAAGGGGCCAAAGCGGTTCGATGCACTCCCTTTACGCCCGTATCCCCAACCCATCACAATAGCGAGACAGTTGTTCTGACCACTTCGCGCCGCGTGGGGTCAATAGCTGGCGATCACTGCATCTGCTGCTCGGGAAAGTCTCTCCTTCATGGCCCCTCGGAAGAATACGCCGCCCCTCGCGAAGCTGGATGCTGACGATTTCGTGGCGATTCGCGAGATGTTGGCCTACCTCAATTTGTCCGGGGGTCGCCGCGATCCGAAGTTTCTGGCGAACCTCAACCGCATCTGGACGAAGCTGGACCGCACAGCTCCCGTGGCCGCGTTGGAAACTCTGCTGACGGCTGAGCTGGAGAAGGTGCAAGGCACGACTCCCGTGTTCCAGGACACCCAGCAGGCCCGGCAGGTCATTCCGCTGACGCTGACCTCGCTGCTGTCCGCGTACCGCGAGCATCAGGCCGACCTGCTGTTCCATCTCAGCCCGCTCGACTTCGAACAGCCGCTGCTGATCGGCGTCTTCTTCGAGGCGGTCCTCACACAGGCGGCTCCCTGGGACGAGACAGACCGGATCATTGAGGGGGCACTCAAGTCCGTCAACGATTTCGTCGGCTACCGTCCGATCCCCGTCCTCGAAAGCGGGCTGCGGATGGAGATCTACAGACACGAGCGCTTCCGTCCGCTCCCGATCTATATGGAGGGAGTCGGTGCCGCTGCCGGGCCGTACCACGATCTGATCTCGTCCACGATGGAGTTCCTGAAGCAGGCACCGAGGGATCTGCTGCTCGAAGCGCACTTCGATCTGGACCAGATGGAAGAACTGGCGATCGACATGCGTTCGCATGACCACTTGCATCCGGTCAACAAGCGGACGAACTACATGTTCGGGGAGTGGGATCCCCACCGCATTGACACCAAGGGGCACTTCCGCCGCGTGGTGCTGCGGCGCATCATCTTGGATGCGCTGCTGACCTGGATCGATGACCCGAAGTCCCGCACCCCGCGCGCGGAGCGGCTGTTTGATGCGGCGGCGGCGCTGTGCGGGACGATGCTGATGGCCTCGTCGATCAGTGGGTCGGGGCCGGGCGTGCATGATTCGTCGGTGACGCTGACCTCGCTGTTGCCAGTGGTGGCGCGGCGGCGCGATGCGTTCTATCTGCGGTTGATGCAACAGGTCGACGGGACGCGGGCCAAACGCCTCAAGCGAGAAGAACAACGCACGCAACAGCCGTTTGGCCACATCCGGCAGTTCCTCAACATGCACCTGGCCGGGTACGGAGCGAGGCAGATTCAGTTCCGCGAGATCGCCTACCTCTATGCAAAAATGGGTTATCCCGATGCCGCGCGGGCACAGGGAGCGGCCATCCCAGCTGCGTCGATTCGGTTCGAGTGCGAGATTCAGTGCCGCATCGGTCTGGCCCATCATGCCCTGAACCAGAACAAGCTCCCCGAGGCGGTCGACCTGGTGATGGGGCTATTCGGCCTGTTCCACCGGGGCATTGAGTGCGGGGCCTTGGTTGATCCGTGGGACATTCTCGGGTTCCAGGGGCAGTTCCCGCTCTTCTCTTCTCGCGAAGACACCATCCCCGACAATCGTGTCGAGGTGCTGATCGAACTGGTCGAGGACTCGTTCGGAGCCTTCTCGCGCGTCCTCAGTGAAGCCGCTGCGCAAGGCAACGGAGCCGCGCGCGAGCGCATTCTGGTCGAGTACCAGAAGATTGCCGAGTGGTGGGACCGCTTCGCCAGCACCACTGTGGACGACCTGCCGAAGGTCTCCGGCCAAGATAGCCTCGACGCCGCGACCCACGTCTCAGAAACCCTCATCGAGTGGCGGAAGGCTGGGGAGGCGGCAGGCGATGTCGGGTTCTGGCGGCTGCATGTCGAGGAGTTCGAATCGGCCCAAGCGTACGCCCTCGTCGTCGATGCGCTGCTGTATCGCAAAGACCTAGTAGCATCGCTGGCCCTGCTGATGCAGTGGCTCAGCCAGTCTAGCGATGTCGGGCTGGAGTCGCCCAAGCACTCGCTGTTCGCGATGCTGATTCGCTGGATGAAGTTGATCGCGGGGGAAGCCTGCACCATGACGCAGGACGAGCGGGCCAACCTGCTGCGACGGATGTTCGCCTTCCTCGAATCGAACGCGGAAGAGTTGTGGTCAGTGCCGCGCATGGAGGGGGCTGTCCAGCGCGCCCAAGAGGCCCTGCGAGAAGATCCGCTCAAGGACGATGCTCAAGAAGACGAGAAAGACGAAGACGATGTCTTCGGAGCCGCCTACGAGGAAGTCACCTACAAGGACACCACCGACGACGGCAACTGGGGCAACACGCTCGAAAACGACTTCGGCTTTCGCAACACCGAGTTCGAAGTCATCAACCGCGACATGGAGCCGCGACTCAAGTTCATCAACGCCGTGGGCCAGTTGTGGCAGATGGCGGCTGTGCGACTGGCCGCCGATCTGCACCTGCACCGCGACACGCCGCAGACGCCGATCCTGCAACAGACGTTGGAGGGCGTGCGGGACTGGCGGACGCAGGCTCAGCGGTGGCAGGTGGACCTCGCGGAACTGATGGAGGCGATCTGGGACCACGAGGTCGCGGAGTCGTCCGGCGAACACGACGCCAACGTCGAGTACGACATCCAGTTGCAAGTGAAGTTCTACATGCTGCATCAGGTGATCAACACGTTGATCTGCCTGCGGAATGCGGACCGGTTGCTCTCCGGGTGTCTGCCCGAAGAGGCCTCCAAGGGGGGCCGAGCCGAGGACGATCCGGAGCTGTCGACGCTGATCCGCGCGGTCGTGCGACGTGACATTGATGTCGTCGTGAAGTCGCTGCCGACGGTGCTGGACTGGATGTCGAAGCACGCGCTGCTGTATGTGCCGCTCGATAATGGAGGCAAGCCGGCCCCGATCCTGCGGGCGCAGATGATGCAGTCGGTCGTGCGATTCCTGCTGCGGGAACTGCCGCGCATGGGGTTGCTGTATGAGACGTGGCGCGTCTTGCAGACGGCCTTCCAGATGGAACGTCGCTGGCGTCCCGATGGGCAGGCGATCACGGAGTTCGACCGGCTCTTTGATCTGGCGCTGCGGAATGTCCTCGAAGAGGTCATCCACTCGGCCCGCACGTGGGGCGACGGCGAATCGCATACGGAAGTCCTCATCGACGCCATCGGCGACATCGTCGAACCGTTCCAAGACCTGTGGCTCGACCACAGCCGCACGATGCGAATCTCGTCGGTGGACGGGCTGCGGGACAACGACGACTGGCTCGATCTGGCGGAGTTCATCCGCGAGTACGGCGGCGATCTGCTGCATGCCAGTCAACTGACACTCGGCAACGTGCGGGCGATCCTGCACCAGGGAATCGACTGGTATCTCGACTATCTGGAAGAGCAGCAGGATCCGCTCAAGCCGATCAAAATGCTGGATGACCTCGACTCGGGCATGATCGATCGCGAGGAGTGCGAGTGGTGCCTGGAGACGATCTACTCGATCGTGGTCGACAAATTCGACCGGTTCCTGGAATACAACACAACCACCACGCAGTCCGACTACGGGAACATGTTTTACTGCCTCCTCGACTTCCTGCGGCTCGAGGCCCGCTACGACCGCGACTCGTGGAGCATGTCACCGATTACGCTCGTGCATGAGATGTTGACGCGGCTGCAGGAGACTGAAGCCGCCCGCCTGTGGGAGGGGACCTACGAGGCCCAGACGACCGACCTTGCGGCAAGGCATCTGCAAGACCTCTCCGGATTGCAGCGGGCGTACGGCATGCGAATGCCCACGATCGCCGACCACCTCAACCAGCGGTTCGTGAAGCCTCTGGCCGTGAATCGCATCCTGGCCCTGATTCATCAAGCCGTCGCCGATTCGCAAGCGGGCGTCGATTCGCCCGCGTTCGTGGAACTCCGCCGCGAGGTCGACCTGTACCTCACCGACTCCTGGGGCTCCGGCGTCGACATCCCCCCGTGGCTGCGGCAGCTGGAAAAAGAAGTCTACGATGTCGTCGAACCCGACGAAGGCGGTCGCCCCGCCGCCGACGCCGAACTGGCCATGTCAGCTGTGCCCCTGACCAAGGACGAGTTCCAAAAGCAACTCAAAGCCTGGCCCCGCCGCGGCCGCTCCACCCGCAAACCGGATGGGCCGAAGGGGAAGGCGCGAAGAGGCCGGAAGAAACCGCCGGAGGAGTAAATAAAGGCGAGAGCATCTGACCTCGCACATGGTTCCTGGAGAGGAAGAGGAGAGTGACCGCTACGGCAGAAACCGCTCGCGTTCCTCGGGAGTCGGCAGGCGGCAGGTCTCTTTCTTCCCAAACCAACTCAACCGATTCGCTGAAACGATTCGGTATCCCAGATCACGCAGCGGACCGGGAATCAACCATAGCAGCGCCCCCAGAACTGGCCAGACACCCGGTAACCGCCACAGGATCCGCACCACAGCTGCCGATCTGCGATAAGCTGCTCGCTCCGTCAGCAGGACGAGCGTGTCGAGTCGTTCGCGATCCGCTGCGGGCAACACCTGGCGAGCCGTTTCCCCTTGCAGTGGAGCAAAGCGGAACCGCTGGTGGGTGTCACGGGCGAGGATGAAATCCACCGAGACGTTGCACAGGCCGCAGACTCCGTCAAAGAAGACAACGCTTCGTTGCTGGTCCCCGCTTAAAGCGAGATGAATGGGGGAGGACGGATCTGAGGTGACCAGCATGAGGGAGACTCCCGCTCGGTGCTACTGACCCGAACTCGACTTCTTCCTCTTCGACATTGGCTTGGAAAACAACCCCGTCGTCCGAAAGTAATCGGCTTCCAGTTGCTCGATAGTGCGAGTGTCAGGCTCGGTAATCGTGACCCAGATTCCAGGCGCGACCTGCCGGACTGGGACAGGCTTATCATAGACCGGTGGGAGAGTTCTTAGGTTCATGGCTTCGACTCGATTCAGGAGGTCAACCAACCCCGATTAGGGGAGCATGGATCCAATCACCCTTGCCCAAAGCTGCATTAAGGTGGTGATTTGGGAATCAACACCTAGACACGGGGGATTTCCGGAAGGCTCACTCCACCAGCCAGTATCGGCCAAACGTGCCTCACAGTCAACGGAAAGTGTTCCGATCGGACGGGATGGAACAGATTCGGCATGCAAATTCCCTGGAATTGGTGCGCTAATCATAGATTTGACTCGAATGGGGATCTTGTTGTGCTGTTCCCTCGACATTTTCCAGGCGGTGGGCTCAACACGGGCCTCGTCCAGGTCAGCGACCGCAACTTCGCCCGTTTCCCAGCCTCTTCCTCTACATCCGGCATCTTGATCCAACTCCAGATCGCTGTCCGGATCATCGTCCATACCCAGTGAGTATGTCACGATTCGAGTGCTTTCTGCGGTCGGTGACTGCCGGTCGGTGAGAAGCATGATGTTTGCTCTCATATTCCCCAAATCGCCGCTGCTCATCGACTCTAGCTGGTTGATCACGGCTCGCAAGACTGGCTCAAACAGGCTGGGTGATCCGTAGTGCGCCATCAGAGTTTTCTTCAGGTCTCCACTCCCCAATCGGGTCCGGGCAATGGAAGGGTGTTTTTCCAAGCGGGAACTGGCCTCCGAGTAGCCCTTCGTGAAGCATGACTCGCGTTGCGGGCGATTCAAATCGAAATCAAGAGTATCGATGCCTTCTGGAACTTCGATCGGAAAGTAAGCCACACCCGGCGTGGACTCTCGAATCAGCACATCGCTCGCCTCCAGCATGCTGCCCAGTAACGAGCGGAAGTATGTGCCGTAATCCAGTATTCCGTCGCCGCGAAATCCCGACTTGGTGGCCGACACGAGGTCAAACGCCAACGTGGGAGTACGGGTCTCGCGATACTCCTTCTCAAACAGAAAGGCCGGTAGATTACTGCTCAGTCCCCCGTCAGTGAGCCACATCCCATCGAGATTCACGGGATCAAAGAGGAGCGGGTAACTGGCCGAGGCCATGACCGCTTTCACGACCGGCACATGGGATCTGTCGGTGCACGTTCCAAAGACGATCGCTCGCTTCGAATCCAAATCGGTGGCCACAAGTCGCAAAGGCTTGGCCCCGTACAGTGACAGGTCTCGAAAGGTGACGAGAGCAGGATCGCCGGGAATCTGGGGGAACTTCTCTTTGATTTTGCCGGCTAGAAACTGCTTCAGTTGTTCGCCGCGGTAGAGACCGTATCGCTCCTTTAACATTCTCCTCATGGACCACAGACGAAATCCCGCGCCGATTCCTCGCCATCCCTGCAATTCATTGGACAGCGTAGCTGATGCTGCTTTCAATTCTGTCAGCCGTGATCCCGCATCATCGAGCAACTCGCCGAACTGAGTATCGACCAGTATCCGCTCAAGCTGTGCTCCGGTGTAACCCACGGCGGCCAGCATGGCCACGATACTGCCTGCTGAAGTTCCTCCAAATCCGCGTGGCTTGACTCCTTTGTCTTCGGCAGCCCTCAAACAACCCGCAAGGACGGGACCTTTCATACCGCCACCCGCGAGAACAATGTTGGCGTACACTCGTGACATCCTTGATGGGTCGGGAACAATGTGCTTGGGCATCGACAATTCGCAGAACCACGCGCCGACGCCTTCAAAACAACCGATTGAGCCCATTGAGCGCCGCCACGCGGTACGCCTCGGCCATGGTGGGGTAGTTGAAGGTCGTGGTCACGAAGTATTTCATCGTGTTGTATGGTGGAGGCTGCATCAGGATCGCCTGGCCGATGTGGATGATCTCGCTGGCGTTGGCACCGAAGCAGTGGATGCCGAGTAGTTCCAGTGTCTCGCGGTGGAACAACAGCTTCAGCATCCCGGCAGTCTGGCCGGTGATCTGGGCGCGGGCCAGGCTCTTAAACAGGGCGTGGCCGACTTCGTAAGGGGTCTTCGACTCGGTGAGTTCCTTCTCGGTTTTGCCGAGTGAGCTGATCTCTGGGCTGGTATAGATGCCGGTCGGGACATCGTGGATCTCGGACAAGTCTCCCTCGCCGATGATGTCGCTGGCGGCGGAGCGTCCCTGCATGTACGCCGCACTCGCCAAGGCCGGGAAGCCGATGATGTCGCCCACCGCGTAGATGTGGGGGACGGTGGTCTGGTACTTGGAATTGACGGGGATGTTGCTCCGCTGATCGGGCTGGATGCCGATCGCTTCGAGGCCCAGACCCTCCGAGTTCCCCGTACGTCCCGCCGCCCAGAGCAGGGCATCAGTCTTCAGCTTCTTACCCGACTTCAGGTGCAGGATGACGCCGTCGGTGCAGCATTCGATGTGGTCGTACTCCTCCCGATTGCGAAGCAGCACGCCACGCTCGCGCAGGTGGTAACTCAGCGCGTCGATGATCTCCTCGTCCAAGAAATCGAGCAGCTTGTCACGAGTGTTGACGAGGTTCACCTTCACGTCCATGTTGCGAAACATCGAGGCATACTCGCACCCGACCACCCCGGCTCCGTAGACCGTGATCGACTTGATGTCCTTGTTCATCGTCAGGACAGTGTCGCTGTCGAAGATGCAGGGGTGATTGAAGTCGACTGCCGCCGGACGATACGGCCGCGCTCCGGTGGCGATGACGAAGTTCTTCGCCGCCAGTATCGTATGCCCGCCATCCGGCTGTTGGACTTCGACCGAGCTGCTGTCGAGGAATCGAGCCACCCCGTTGAAGATCGTCACGTCATTGCGGTCGTAAAAGCTCTGCCGCATCTTCACTTGCTGGTCGATGACCTTTTGGGCCGAACGCCGCAGATCGGGCAGATTCACATCGGTGGCACATCCCAGCGACCGAAACAGCGGGTTCGCGCGGAACTCCATCGCTTGAAAGATCGCAAACCGCAGGGCCTTGCTCGGAATCGTGCCCGTATGAGTACAACTGCCCCCGATCTGCGGCATGCGCTCGATGACGGCGACTTTCTTCCCATGCTTGACGGCCTGCATGGCCGCCCCTTCCCCGCCGGGTCCGGTTCCGATCACGACGACATCGAATTCAAAATCAGCTGCCACGCTTGCACTCCTGGGTTTGCTGCGGATCGAGAGGCATCATCCGCCATCAGTGTCAGGGCATCGTAGAGTATCCAGTGATTGCGGTGGGAGTGCGGTGCCGTTCGGGGCTCGCGAATTCTCGCGACCATGAGAATTCGGAATCGCCCGCACGTTGAACCGTGGACGAGATCGAGGAACTCATCGACAGCTCATTCGATGGCCTAATCACGACCGGTTGTCGATTCCGGGCGGGATCGGTTAGAACCTGACTATCGCCACACACTGCTCTTCTCCCCAACGAACACTCCGATGGACTTTCTCCAGATCAAAGACCGTTCCATCCTGGTGATGGGGGTCGCCAACAAGAAGAGTGTGGCCTGGCACGTGGCCCAAGTGCTTCGCGCTGCCGGGGCGGATGTGTTGTATGCCGTACGCAGCAATGCCCGATTGGAGACGGTGCAAAAGCTCGTCGGTGACGCACCGGTCTACGTCTGCGATGTCGAGCGGCAGGCTGACATCGATCGACTGCGCGACGACATCGGTCATGACCGAAAGCAGCTGGCGGGGTTCGTCCACTCGATCGCTTTTGCCGATTACAGTGCCGGATGGCAGCCGTTTCATGCGACTCCGCGGGCGGCGTTTTTGCAGGCGGTCGACATCTCCTGCTTCTCGTTGATGGCGATGTCGAACGCCTTTCGCGATTTACTCGACCCGGAACAGGGGAGCGTAGTCTCGATCTCGATTTCGAACACCCGCATGGCAGCTGAGAACTATGGGTACATGGCCCCGGTCAAAGCGGCGCTCGACTCGGCGGTGTGCTTCCTGGCGAAATCGTTCTCTGAGTTTTCGCACGTGCGGTTTAATGCGGTCTGTCCGGGTCTGCTGAAGACCTCGGCGTCGGCGGGGATTCCGGGGTATGTCGATTCGTACCTGTTTGCGGAGCAGGCGACCCTGCGCAAGCGGGCGGTGCAGACCGAAGAGGTGGCCAACGCCGTCGCCTTCCTGCTCAGCCCCCGCTCCTCCGGGATCAATGCCCAGGGGTTGGTGATCGACGCTGGCATGGGAGTCAACTACTTCGACCAGCGACTGGTGAGCCGCAGCATGGGGAGTCCGGGTTAGGATGGCCTGATGAAGCGAGTGAATGCGATTTTGTGAGGCAAGACTCCCCTCACCCAGCGACTCAAATCGAGCGATTGTCCGAGTAACCAATCTGTGTCAATCTGCGCATCCTGTGTACCCGTTCACACTTTCATGAGCTTCTCCAGAGCGGAGAATTGGTACACAGATTGCGCGGATCGGCACAGATTTCAGAGTTTTTGTTGCGCCAGTAGCGACTTGGGATGATGTGGGCATCGCGGTGTTGGGTCCAGCGGGAGAGGCCCGGGACTGTCTCGTGAGTTGTGGCGAGGAAACCTCGATGGATCAGCAATCTGGCAGTGCGACAAACGCTGTTTTATCGAGTTAAAGTTCGAGGCTCCGGCCTGACCCGCTCCGGGCTCCCAACGGGCGAGATTCTCGCGATTCGAACGAAACCTTCCTTCTGGACCGGTGTTCAAGGTATTGTTCAGGGGATGAGTTCGCTCATTGCTCTGTTGCCGGATCACCAACCCCCGAGGTTGCCATGCGTTTCCGATTCGCCACGACTCTCTGTTTCTCATGGTTGGCTGTGTCTGGGCTGGCGGCCAGTGCTGTCGAAAAGCCCAGCGCCCTCGCCACTGCCCGCAAAGTCGACACCCTGATTGAGGGCGGGCTGACCAAGGCGAACGCCACACCAGCCCCGCTGGTGAACGATGATACGTTCCTCCGTCGGGCAACGCTGGACCTCGCTGGAACGATCCCGACTCCAATCCAAGTCACCGACTTTGCCCTCGACCCCGACCCGAATAAGCGCGGCAAGCTGGTCGACCGGCTGCTCAAGTCGGACGAGTATGCCGACATCTGGGCCAGCTACTGGCGGGAGGTGATCTTCTCGCGAGCCACCGAAGCCCGCGCCCGCAGTATGCAGGATCTGTTTGAGACCTGGATGAAGGACCAACTCACCAAAAACACGGGGTGGGACAAGATCGCCACCGAACTGCTGACCGCCACTGGCAGTACCCAAGAAGACGGCGAAGTCGCACTGATCTACGCCCATACCGGGGAGCCCGAGGAACTGGCAGCTGAGACGGCCCGGATCTTTTTAGGCATCCAGATCCAGTGTGCGAACTGCCACAATCATCCCTATGAGAAGTGGACCCGCGAAGACTTCCATCAGTTCGCCGCCTTCTTCCCTCGGATTCAGGTCCGCCCGGAACCGGATAACCAGGGGACATTTCTCGTGAAGTCGGTCGACACGGGCTCGGGTCGCCAAGCCATGCGGGCCAACTTCGATCCTGCGGAAGCCTTTGTCCGGATGGACCAGAACCGTGATGGCAAGATCACCAAGACCGAAGTCTCGCGAGTCAAGTTCCTCGCCGATCGGTTTGACCAAATGCTGGCCTTGGGCGACTCCAATAAAGACGGTGCGATGACCAAGGAGGAGTTCGAGAAGCTCCCCCGCCCCGATGCCAATCAACCGGGACGCGGTTCCGCAGAACACTACATGCCCGACCTCGACGACCCGACCGCCGAGGGCAAACTGATGCAGCCGGTCTTCTTCGTCAACCACGCGAAGATGAACACCGGCACTGACGACATGGCCCGTCGCGAGACACTCGCCAAGTACATTACCGCCAAGAATAATCCGTGGTTCGCCAAGTCGTTCGTCAACCGCATCTGGGCCGAACTCGTCGGCCAGCCATTCACCGATGTCGTCGACGACATGGGACCGGGGCACGAGGCCGACGCTCAAAAGGTACTCGATGTTCTCGCTACGGACTTCGTCAACAGTGGCCACGACATCCAGTGGCTCTACCGCGTCATTACGCACACGAACGCCTACCAGCGAAGACTGCGCACCAGCGACACCGGCGAGGGGGCCTTCGCAGCTGCCAGCCCGACGCGGCTGCGGTCGGATCAGATCTATAACTCGCTGGTGTCGATCCTCGGTGAGGGAATCGTCCCGCAGAATCGCGGCGGCGGCATGGGAGGCGGTGCTGCGCAGCGGTTCGCCAATCAGGGCGGCCGCAAGGGCTTCGGCAACATCTTTGGTTTCGACCCGAGTACGCCGCAAGCCGACATCATCGGGACCGTGCCGCAGGCTCTGTTCCTGATGAACCAAAGCGGCGTCAGTAACGCGATTCGAGCTGCGGGCCGCACACGATTGGTGACACTGCTCGATAAAAATAAAGATGACCAAGACGCCCTGTCGGAACTGTACCTGCTGGTTTTGTCGCGGGAGCCATCGAAGTCCGAAGTTGAACTCAACCTGGCCTACCTCACATCGGTCGGCAATCGCAACGAAGCCTTCGAAGACATGCTCTGGGCCCTGCTCAACAGCAGCGAGTTCATCACCAAACGTTAAGCTCGGATGGGCACATTCGTGGGACGGGCACATTTGCCCGTCCGTCTATCGAACATACACGGACGGGCAAAAGTGCCCGTCCTACTCAGGACCATCATCATGCACACCATTCACGAGCAAATCCAACTGACCCGCGACGCCTGCTCCCGTCGCCGATTCCTGCACACGGTCTCCGCCTCGGCCATTGCAGCTGGGGCCTTCGGGTTCACCGACCTCGTGAGCTTGCGAGCCGAAGACCTGCGGAAGCAGGGGAAGTCGATGATCCTCCTCTGGATGCAGGGCGGGCCATCGCAGTTCGAGACCTTTGACCCTAAGCCCGGCCATGAGAACGGCGGCCCGACGCAGGCCATTGACACCAGCGTCCCCGGCATCCAGATCGCCGAGAACTGGACCAATGTCGCCAAAGCGATGGGCGACATCACCCTCATCCGCTCCATGACCAATAAGGAAGGCAACCATCAGCGGGCCAGCTACCAACTCCACACTGGCTACGTCCCGGCGGGCAGCGTCAAGCACCCCAGCTTCGGGGCCGCTGTCGCGCAGCAGATTTCCGACCCGCAACAGGATCTCCCCACGGTCGTCTCGATCGGTCGACCCGAAGCGGGAGGCGGGTTCCTCGGTGTCGACTACGAACCGTTCGTCGTCGACAACCCCGGCACGCTGCCGACCAATGTCGGGACACCGGTGGGCCAAGACCGCCTCGCTCGCCGCTTGGAACATATGAAGAAACTCGAAGTCGAGTTCGCAGCGAATGGGGGCCAAGTCGTCGTCGACAACCACCAGCGGATCTACGAGAAGGCGACCAAGCTGGTCCAAAGTCCCCTCACCAAGGCGTTCGACTTCGCCGATGAGCCACAAGCAGTCCGCGACTCGTACGGGTCGTCGCAGTTTGGTCGTGGGTGCCTGCTCGCTCGGCGGTTGATCGAGAAGGGAGTGACTTTCGTCGAGGTGCGGGCCGGAAACTGGGACACCCACTTCGACGCGGAAGAGCGGATCAAGACCCTCTCCGAACCGGTCGACCAGGGGATGGCCGCTCTCATTAACGACCTCAAAGCTCGCGGTCGCCTGAACGACACGATCGTCGTCTGGATGGGCGAGTTCGGCCGCACCCCCAAGATCAACGCCCGTGGCGGCCGCGACCACTACCCTCGCTGCTTCAACGTCGCCCTCGCCGGCGGCGGCGTCAAGGGCGGCCAGGTCATCGGCAGCTCCGGCCCCGACGGCTCAGCCCCGGTCGATAACCCCGTCAGCGTGCCCGATTTGTACACCTCGATCTGTCAGAGCCTCGGTGTCAATGCGACGCATGAAAACATCAGCCCGCTCGGACGGCCGATGAAGATCGTCGATGGCGGGTCCGTCATCCCGGGATTGTACTCGTAATGTGGGAGTCCAGATGTTGGAGTCCAGCCTTTAGGCTGCCTTCCGCGTCCAGGAGCAGGCTAAAGCCTGTACTCCCACGGTGGAGTGCCACGGACTGAGGCTAATCAGCCCCCGGCTCAACTCCATTCGCCAAATTATTTGGCTCGCCGATACCCTTGTCGGTTCGGAGGTTCCGTCGAGAGGCAGAAAGGGGCAGAAAGGAGGAGGGAAGGGCATTAAAGTTGTCAGGGTGCGTCGGCGAAAGCCGGGGGAGGGTTGCGAATGAGAGAGTCGTACTGGGTAAGACCTAGCCAGTCGCCTGGGCCTCGAGTGATGCGGCGGG
>JAYSUV010000089.1:0-18902 GCA_043718945.1 Planctomycetota bacterium | reverse complement strand
GGGGAGATCGGCGACGCCGTACTTCTCGACGAAGGGGGCGATGTCGGCCTCGGGACTCATGTGGATCAGGGCGATCTTCGCACCGCTCGCTTCAATCTTGGCTCGGACCTTGCTCAAGTCATCCAGAGCTTCGCGGCAGAAGGTACAACCGGAGTGCCGCAGAAACACCACCAGCACTCGCTGCTTTTCCGACAGCTGGGCCAGCGTCTTCCCGGTGCTGCCGCTGAGTGTGTTCCGAGCGGACCCCGGCTGGGCAGTCACAGATTGCGAATCATGCCAGACGGCGGCCTTCCACAGAATGATCGTGAACGGCACCCACCAGATCAGATCGTTGGTCAGCAGTGTCCGCAGGCCTTCCACGGGGAGTGTGCCTCGCCAGACCGAGAACACGTAACCCATCGGCCCTAACACCTTGCCCAGCAGACCCACGAAGAGAATCAACCAGTGCCGGTACGGGTCACGGGCCGAGATCCAGTAACCGATCCCGTAGACGCCGATCACCATGCCCAGGCACTGCCAGATCGGATGCACGATCTCGGCCGAGGGGAGGCCGCAGAGCTTCAGCGAGATCGCCGGAGCCACGATCGCGAGACTCCCCCAGAGCAGGTTGTACACCCCAGCTGCGATCATCACGCGGGACATCCACGGGGCGGGCGGGGCGACGGGGGAGGGCATGGAGGTTTCCTGAATGGCGAGCGTCCGGCGTGAGCCGGATGGTGGTTCGATTGAGCGGCCTAGCGTTAGCCGCCGGTTCTTCCTTGCGATCGCGAGAAAGAACCGGCGGCTAGCGCCGTGCCGCTCACGGAGAGCGACTGCTGACACAATACCATCTGGCTCACGCGGGTTGCTCGCCGGGCGGTGTTGGGAAAGATATTGTCTCCCATCACCTGAACCGTCAACCGGCTGTGAATTCAACCGTGAACTGTCCTGATCCTTTAGAGGCTCTCTCCATGTCTGCACCCAAATCCGTGGCGATCATTACCGGGGGAGGGACCGGCGTGGGGCAGGCGACCTCGCTACAGCTCGCAAAAATGGGCTGGTCGGTGGTGGTCAACTACTCACGTTCGCAGAGCGAGGCAGACTCGACCGTCGCTGAGATCGTGACTGCGGGGGGACGGGCGATCGCGGTGCAAGCCGATGTCGCCGATGATGCCGCGTGCCGGGCGCTCATGGCGAAGACGATGGAGAAATACGGGCGGATCGATCTGCTCGTGAATTGCGCCGGGACGACCGAGTTCATTCCGTTCTCGGAACTCGACCAGGCGACCGATGAGGTCTGGCAGCGTCTGTATCAAGTCAACGTGATTGGGCCGTTTCATTGTGCCCGAGCGGTCAGAGAGCCCATGCTCGCCAGCGGCGGCGGCCAGATCATCAACGTCAGCAGTGTCGCCGCCCAGTTGGGGCAGGGGAGTTCGATCCCATATTGCTGTACCAAGGCGGCCATCGACAACTTGACGGTGTCGCTCGCTCGCACGTTCGCGCCGCACATCCGCGTCAACGGGATTGCCCCCGGATTTATCGCTGGGCGCTGGACGAAGAACGGTCTTGGAGATCGCTACGAGGGACTGGTCGCCTCCTACGAAAAAACCTTGCCGCTGGGAAAGGTTTGCACCCCAGCAGACATCGCCGAAGGGATTGTCAGTCTGGTCACCGGCAGCCAACTGGTCACTGGACAAACCCTGACGGTCGACGGCGGGATGATGATCTCCGGGTTTCAGGTGAAGTTCAGTTGAACACAGCGGGTGGCCCGAGTGGTCAGTTCACCCTGGCATTCAACCGAAGACACCGGGAATCGTCTTCCAGCTTTGAGCAACCCCGGTCAGGCGTTCTTGCCGACCGGCGTGTTCGAAGAAAAGATCGTCGGGGTTCAGGCCCAACGCCGTGAGAATCGTTGCGTGCAGGTTCTTCACCGGTTGCGGTTGCTCGGCGGCACGCAGACCGATCTCGTCGGTTGAACCGATCACGCGGCCCGCGTTCACACCGCCTCCCGCCAGCCAGATTGTGAAGCCGTAGGGGTTGTGATTGCGGCCGCTGTTGCCCTGCATCATCGGCGTACGTCCAAACTCACCGGCCCAGATCACCAGTGTTGTATCGAGCAGACCGCGTTGCTTGAGGTCTCCCAGCAGGGCCGCGATCGGCTGGTCGGTCTGAGCGGCGTTGCGGGTGTTGTACTCGGTATTGTTGTCGTGCCCGTCCCAACCGAGTTTGTCGACAGAGTTGTAGAGCTGGACAAACCGCACCCCTTTCTCAACAAGCCTGCGGGAGAGTAAGCACATCCGTCCGAAGGTCGCTTTGTCCTTGTTCTCATCATGCAGCCCGTAAGCGTCCTGAGTCTCCTTCGTCTCCGTCGCCAATTCGCCGATGTCGAGAGCCTCCGACTGCATGCGATAGGCCAACTCGTACGAGGCGATGCGGCCATCGAGATCGAACACGCCGGGACGCGCTGCGGCGTGCTGGCGGTTCAGCGCCTGGGCAAAGTCGAGCGTCGATCGCTGCACAACTGCGAGTTCGTTCGGCGGTTGCAGATTGAGAACCGGCGAGCCTTCATGGCGAAACTGCGTTCCCTGAAACGCAGCTGGCAGGAACGCATTGCTCCAATTTGCCGAGCCGCCGAGGCCGCCGACCTTGTAGAGCAACACAAACCCGGGCAGGTTCTGGTTGAGTGAGCCGAGCCCATACGTGACCCACGATCCGAGACTCGGCTTGCCGCCAAGGATCGCTCCCGTGTTCATCAGGTAAGTGGCGGGGGCGTGGTTCGAACTCTCGCTGAACATCGACCGCACTTGGCACAGGTCGTCGATGTGTCGTGCTGTATGCGGGAGCAACTCGGAAACCCACTGCCCACTCTGGCCGTGCTGTGTCCACTTCCACGGACCCGCCATCAGTTCGTCCTTGCAATGATTGAAGACTCCGCCGACTTTGTCAGGATTCTTTTGGAACGATTCCGGCACGGGCTTACCGTTTAGCCTCAGCAGTTCCGGCTTATAGTCCAGTAGGTCGAATGTCGCTGGACCTCCGTATTGAAACAGGAAGATGACTCGTTTGGCCTGGGGAGCGAAATGCGGCAATCGCTCGGCCAATGGATGCAAGGGGTCGATCGGCGTATGTTTTGGAGCTGCAGCGCGGAGTTCCTCAGCCAGCATCGCGCTCAACGCGACCCCGGCAAAGCCACAGCCGGTCTGCGAGAGGAAGTGGCGACGAGATTGTGGGATCAGCTTGGTGGTCGATGCCTGGAGGGGAGTGATTAGTTGGACATCGCCATTTTTCAGAAACGGCGGCGGGTGGCGGGGCCATCCGCAAAGCCTCCTGACCCGGCCACCGCCAACAGGATACAGCCGCCCCACACCGCAATCGTGGCGACTATCTGCCACAAGAGGTCGTGATGTTCCGTGAGCAGCAAACCTTCGGACAGAACAACGAAGACCGAGCCGGAGCAAAACACGATCAATGAATTCTGGCCGCACAAGACCAGCCAAAGGATTGGCCAGGCATTCCAGAAACATGGGGATTGATTTGAGAGGACGATCTCGGCGAGAGCCATCACAGCGAGTAAATGCAGAATCCGCAACGGCCCCAGCGTGGTCTTGTCGATCAGCGGAATCTCGTCCGGCATCCACCAGAACCTGGCGACAAATGCCCCTTCCACAATCACTAAAGCGGCGATGGGCCACAACCAATGTCCCGCTGCCAGCAATCGACCAGTCCGGAATGGCTCGTACAATAAAATTCCCAACGCAAACAACAGCTGCCAGGCACACGGATGAAAGGCCGTGATCCTCCCCCAGTTCCCCAGAGGTGCAATCTCCCCCCAGTGAATCTGTGTTGCACCGTACAACACCAACGACGGCCCCAGCAACAGGCTCCAGTGCCTCGCTCGCAGCCATAACATTGCGGGCAGCGCGGTCAGCAGCATGACATAGAGTGACAAGATTCCCGCCACTTGGGAACCGCCTTCAATGGCCCGCAGGCTTCGCCAATCCGGTGTCAGCCCCACGCCCAGCTGCGACCACAAAGACCGTCCGTCGGCGATGGTCCGATTAGGTGTCAACCAACCCTGAACCATCATCAGTGCCAGCAATGTGATGGCACAGGCGACAATGAGTTGGCAGGCACGTCCGATGGCTTTCAGCTGGCATCTCAGAAAGCCTTTTGATCGCAGCAACTTGCCATACGCGCTGCCACAAACACACCCCGAAACGAAAACGAACACGTCCGCCATATCGGAGAATCCGAAATTTCGAGGCGTCCACGATGCCAATTCATTGTGACGAAAGTGGTCGGTATGCATGCAGAGCAAGGCTGCCCCGCGAATCAGGTCGAGCCGAAGATCGCGCGGGGACGGTTGGCTTGGCGGATCAATCGGGGGCTGGTCTGAATCCATCGCACTTCCCGATCCTGAAACACTCACACGGCCTCCGGTCATTTAACCAGTACAGGCACCGTAAAGACCGCGTGGCCCTCCCCGTCTTGGCGAAACCCGATGCCGCAATTGCCTCCGTGAATCGCGGAGGGCTTCGTCGTGACACGAAAGACGCGTGTCTCCCTCGCGTCCTGTGTGGTCGCAGAAGTTTGAATATATTCAAAGCCTTGTCCAATGACCTCTGTCGAGACTCCCACCCATGCCGCTGGGGGAGCAGAGACGGAAACGGTCCCCACTCCGCCCCGTTCCAGGATCACACGTTGCGGCACCGCCCGCCAGAGATCGGAAATAAAGGCATGGATGGGCAGACTGGCCGTCTGATTTCGGTGGCTCGCATCGACCGACTGACTATCCACTTGGATGCTACTATGAAAATCCCCGATGCGTCCACGCAACGACAGCGAAGCCTTTACAGTATGCGACGCCCCAGCGGGAATCAACACCTTCGTCTGATCGATGGCCGTACACCCGCACCCGGCTGTGATCACGACTTGCTGTGCCTCTTTCGAGACGTTTCGCAGATCAAAGGAAAAGGGCATCGCCTCCATGCTCAAGGCGACTTCCCCCAAGTCGACTATCGCGGGCTCGATTTGGATGGGAGCCAGAGCAGATGCCCCGCTACTGACCGGCGGCGTAGGCGTACAGCCGGAACAAGCAGACAGCGACATCAGCGACACGAGGAGCAGCGTGGTTCTCTGAAACGTGTTCATCAATAACGGCCCTTCTGACTTGTTCCGAAGCGAGCCGATCACGGAAACGGTCCGTAGCCTAGACGCCCACGTCCGGGCGGAACGGACGTGGGCGTCCGTTCTACGACTCGACGATCACGGACAGCTCGCCTTAACTCTTTGGTTGATCTGCTACCTGCTTCGCTTGCCGTTTGATGAGCCACCAGGCCAAGCCAAATAAGGCAATGATGTTGCCCCAGAAGAGCCAGAATCTCACCGGATTGTTGGCCAGCACGCGGGGCTGGCCCAAAACCACCGCCTCCGGGGCCACCGCAATTCCGTCCAGCTGCGACAGCTGAGCCACATCGTCGATCGTCAACATGACCGCACGCGTGGTGACATAGTTCTTGTGAACCGCCCCTGTCGAGTCGATCACGGTCGTCTTGGGGGGGATCGACACGGCAAACCGCTCATCCGGGATCTTGTGATTGAGCTGGACGCCGTCTTTCTCGAAGGCATACCGTTCCACACGCGGCTCCTTCTTCCCGGGGATGAATGTCCGAGATTCGCAATTCAGGGGGAACCACAACTCTGATCCGGCAGGTTGGAAATAGTCGGAACTGATCCACTCGAAGATCACCTGTCCGGCCGGGTCGGTTTCTCGAATCAGTGGGGTGATGAAACCTCGACTCGGCACGATGTGATAGACCATCGACACCGAATTCGACACCGGTGCATCCTTCGGAAGCTGGGCCTTCACACTGTCCGGGTAAGGGACTGAGATCTTGAATTCCATTTGAAATCGTTCGAGGCCCTGCTCATCGTGAATCGGCCTTGCATTGAGATTTGACACATTTGTTGCCAGCCACTGCTCGACACCGGCAAGGTCCAACCCCGAAACCAAGTGCGGCAAGCTTCCATTCGCTCGGCCCAGCTTCTGAAGTTCCTGCGAGGGCAGGAACACGTCCTGTCGGCCTTTCCCCGCAATCGTCATCCTCGTCAGAGGATCCAAATCGACACTCGATCCACGGCCCACACCTTGAGACCTCAACAAGAGTTTCCGGGTTTCACCGTACACATTTTTGATCCGATCGAACGAGGAAATCTCCATGTATCGATCGCCTCCCAGTTCCGGGCCTCCCAATGCGAAGTAGTACTGGTACATTAGGTCAGCGTTATCGCGAACTTGTTGTGGCACATATTGATCAGCAGTGTCGATCGCCTTCTGAAACTGCTTCATCATTCTCGGATTCTTTTCAAATTGCTTCATAGTTTTTCTCAAGGCAATTCGATGCTTCTCAACTTGCTGCTGAATCATTTCATTGGAAGGGGGCGTTTCAGACACTCTGAGCGTGTATCGAAATTCGCCTGTACGAATGGTTCGGTCCCCTTGGTTCAGAATCACTTTTGATAGAATCTCAAGCCCAGAGTCATCCGCTAAAGCGAGCGATTCCGTGAAAGACACCCAAGCGAACGACAACATCAAAGACACCAGACACAATCGATGAATAGCCATGGTGCAACTCCCGCAGATGCCAAATCACATTTGGCAAACAATTAAACCAGTCTATACTCATGATGACGACATCTGTCAATCACATAAAGTTCCCCCTGGCGTAATAATTGCTGCTCCCGGTACGCAGTCGTATCTATAGTGGGATGGCCACCAATTACTACCCCACCCATCGCACACCCCCTCTGGCCCGATGACAAGCACAGCGGGCCTTACGATCAGCCAGGGACTCGGTATCTCAGTGCAGGGACCGCTGCCTGTGTCTGCACAAATCGTTTGCCGGGGGAGAAGTTGTACATCACCGGTACATCCACCGACACTAAATAGGCCTGTATACACGCATGAGATGTCATTATAACCAAATGCACCCTCAAAATAAATAACACACGGACCCGTTGCGGCGTACGCAACCACGGTATCAGCCGCCAGCAGCGCCAGCAGGAGCAGTGATGTCCGCATTGTCAGGAGAGAGGAGAGAAGGCCGCATGTCATTTCCTGCCTAACGAGTTCGGTGCTGGATTTCGGAACGTCAATCTTTGTAACTCGCGATTTCGATGTGTCAAATGTTTTTCACTGAAAACATTGAGGTTTTTCTGAAATCCCTTCTCCCGTCGGGTGGCACACTCGGAGTCTTCGAAGAGTGTGGCGAGCGTCGATCGACCACGGCGGGTTGGCACCGGTTGGCTTGATTTGGAGCCTACCGGTGTGCCCTGGCACAAGAGGTTCGCCGTGATACACCTCTTACGGGAAGAACCTCTTTCGGCTGCCGCCGCCCCGGTAGCCCAAAGCGGCAACCGGGGCCACCCAGCCGGGGATCATCACGCCATCGCGTTGCAGTGGAGTGATCCCGAGAGCGGCTTGGCCCGCGAAGGCTCCCTCGGTGACTAATCTCCCGTGGCCATTTCCTCGGGAGAGCGCCGTCAGGAATTGGGGATCGTCTTCAAACAGGACCGCGACCGGCTCGGGCCATTCGGCCCCGGATTTGACCCACTCCGTGAGCAGAGCGATTTCCCCTTCGGACAACTTCAACTTCGGTGGCATCTGTAAATCGGGATCGACAAACGAGATGGCCTGGATCAGCAGACTCTGGTCAACGGCTCCGGGCACGATCGAGGGTCCACGATCCCCTCCGATCTTCGCAGCAGAGAGCGAGTCCAGCCGGAGTCCTCCTTCCTGCTTCTCGGGTCCGTGACAGGAAAAGCACTTCGCTTGAAGTAGCGGTAACACCTCTTCCACGAAATGTGGAGTCTTATCGTCCGCGCGTAAGTCCACATTGACCAAGGCCCCGACCAACATCATGCAAGAGAAGCAGAATCGACTTCGCACGTGAGGGTCTCCCAATCGTCATAACACCGACCTTGGTTGCGATGGTATCAGAGAACAACTCTTGGCAACACACGATCTGATGCCCGCGAAGGGAGCGTGTCATTGTCACTCCGAATTGGCCCGATTATCCTGTCACACAGAAGTGGTGGGGAGAGTCCTGCCGCTGGCTTACGGACACTGGGGATTACGCAACATGGAAACGACCAACGGCTCACTCAATCGCAAGCTCCGTATGGCCCTCGTCGGCGGGGGCCAAGGGGCCTTCATCGGGCGGGTGCATGCCACGGCTGCGGTCCTCGACAATCGGGCGGAACTCGTGGCGGGGGCGCTGTCGTCCGATCCCGCGCGGGCCAAGGCTTCGGCTCCGGCATACGACATCAAGGCCGACCGAGCGTACGGCTCCGTCCCCGAAATGATCGCCGCCGAGAAGGCTCTGCCCGCCGACAAGCGGATCGACTTCGTGACGGTTGCGACGCCGAACCACACGCACTTCGCGATCGCCAAGGCGGCCGTCGATGCAGGGTTCAACGTCGTGTGCGACAAGCCGATGACCTTCGACCTGAAAGAAGCCGAAGAGCTGCAACAAGCCGTCGAGAAGAGCGGCGTGGTGTTCGCCCTCTCGCACAACTACACCGGCTATCCGCTGGTCCGGCAGGTCCGCGAGATGATCCTCGGCGGGGAGTTGGGCGAGATCAATGCCTTTCGGTCGAACTACATTCAGGGGTGGCTGCGAACTCGGTTGGAGTCCAGCGACCAGAAGCAGGCGAAGTGGCGGACCGACCCCCAGCAGTCGGGGATCGCGGGCTGCTTCGGCGACATCGGGACGCATGCGTACAACCTGGGCCGGTACATGACGGGGCTGTTGCCCGCCGATGTGTCGTGCAATCTCAAGGTGTTCGAGCCGGGTCGGTCGCTGGATGACTATGGCCACGCGGTGATTCGGATGGAGAACGGGGCCCTGGGCACCGTGACCGCCAGCCAGATTTCGCATGGCCGCGAGAACGATCTGTTCATCGAAGTCGATGGGACCAAGGGAGCGGTGATCTGGCGGCAGGAGAACCCGAACGAGCTAATCGTTCGTCGCAACGGCCACGCGCATCAGATCTACACTCGCAACGGCGGCCCGTATCTGAGCGCCCTCTCCGGAGCCTCCAGCCGCCTTCCCGCCGGACACCCGGAAGCCTTCTTCGAAGCCTTCGCCAACGTCTACCGGTACGCGTATGACTCGATGGCCGACCGCGCCGCCGGCAAGAAGTTCGAGACCCGCGACACCATCTACCCCAACGTCTACGACGGCGTCGAAGGGATGTACTTCATCCAGCAGTCTGTCGCCAGCAGTCAGGAGAACGGGGCCTGGGTGAATCTCAAGCATGCGAGTGCCCGGCGATAGGTGACGGACGTCTCCGCATCGGTCGATGCACACTCAGGGCTTGGCCGTTAAGGGTGTACGGCCAGCCAATTCCGGATCGCCGAGTTCACGAGGGCGGGAGATTCCAGGGGGGCCATATGACCGGCCCCGGGGATTTCCTGGAGGGTCGCGTGCGGGAGGGTTTGGGACATCTGCCGCATCTCGTCCACGGTCGAGATGACATCCTCGCTGCCGACGATGATGAGCGTGGGAGTGGCGATCTCTTTGAGTCTCGCGACGACATCCTCGCGATTGGCCAATGCTCGCGAGCCTCCCGCGACCGATGTGGAAGCCGTCGAGCGAATCACCGTTTGGATTGATTGCACGACCTCCGGTTGTTGCTCCAGCGTACTGGCGGCGAACAGCCGGGCGGGCATGGCTTGGGCCACGCACTCCGGGCCTTCTCGCAAAACACGGTCCGCCAGATCATGACGCATCTTCTGGGCCTCTGCCGAGTCCGCAGCTGCGCGGCAGTCGCAGAGGATCAGATGGGAGAGCCGCTGAGGATGGCGGAGAGCGAACTGAAGACCGATGCTGCCGCCCATCGAGAGTCCGCAGAGAACGACCTTCTCGGCGATTCCGCTGCGG
Organism: Planctomycetota bacterium; assembly: GCA_043718945.1. GTDB lineage: Bacteria > Planctomycetota > Planctomycetia > Planctomycetales > Planctomycetaceae > TH-plancto1. The sequence goes on along the minus strand of JAYSUV010000089.1, from coordinate 8,979 downwards.
TCGAGGAACCCGGCCAGTTGATCCGCGAAGCCGATGATCGACATCTCACCGGACGCCGCTGGACTCTGGCCAAAGCCGGGCAGGTCGACGGCCAGCACGCGATGCGTGCTGCGGAACTCCGCGATCTGATGCCGCCACATCGTATGATCGAGCGGGAACCCGTGGATGAACACGAGCGGAGCCCCTTGGCCCTCATCGAGATGGTGCATTGTGCGATCCGTGAACAGGGTTAGCAGCATCGTGCGATTGTTGGAGTTCAGCCTTGAGGTTACCCTTTGAAGAACGTGGCATGGGCGTCTCGCCCATGCGTTTTTCCAGGGAAACACGGGCGGGACGCCCGTGCCACGAGGCTTTTTCAACAGGCTGATAGGCTGCCTTGACAGAGTTCGGTGATCGGGAAAGGCGAGACCGAAGACAGTCTAAAGGCTGAACTCCAACAGCCGAATTCAGCAACATTCACGATGCCTCGCGGAATTTCAGCGAGGGCTTCTCGATCGTCACCAGTGTATTCGGCGGTACGCTCTTCGTCAGTGAGACGCTGGCCCCGATGACTGAGTTCGCTCCAACGATCGTGTCGCCGCCCAGCACAGTGGCGTTGGCGTAGATCACGACGCCGTCCTCAATGGTCGGGTGCCGTTTGGTGCCGCGGACGAGGTTGCCATCGGCGTCCTTTTGGAAGCTGAGGGCTCCGAGGGTCACGCCCTGGTAGACCTTCACACGGGTGCGGATCTCGGTGGTCTCGCCGATCACGACACCAGTGCCATGGTCGATGAAGAAGTACGGACCAATCGTGGCCCCCGGATGGATGTCGATCCCCGTGCGGCTGTGGGCCCATTCGGCGATGATGCGGGCTAGGAGCGGCACCTTCTGCAGGTAGAGCTGATGGGCCAGCCGGTGGATCGTCACCGCCTCGAAGCCGGGGTAGCAGAAGATCACCTCGTCAATGCCCGAGGCCGCCGGGTCGCCGTCATAGGCCGCCTGCGCATCGGTCGAGAGCAGCAACCGCAGCTTGGTCAGCGATTCGAGGAACTCGATGGCATGCTGCTGGCCGATGGCTTCGAAGTCGGGCGTGTGATCCTTATCGCAGCAGGCTCCCGCCGCGTCATGGGCATACCGAAAGGCCCGAGCAAACTGCTCCGTGAGACGGTCGTGCAACCCGTCGATCAGGTCGCCGATGTAATACGTCACGTTTCCCATGTGCAGATTCTGCCGCCGCCGATAGCCGGGGAACAGCACCTCTTTGAGATCCTGCACGATCTCAATCATCACGTCCGCACTCGGGAGCGGACAATGCCCCAAATGGTTGATCGTCGGAATCTCGTGGTAGCTTTCCACGATCCGGTCGGTGAGTTCGGACAGCTGTTCCTTGCGGCGGAAGTCGGTCGCCATGTCAGATTCCGGAAGCGTTGGTACGTTGAGCAGCGGGTCAGAGAACGGAAAGCCTCCGGGTTGGCGCGTCCACACCATCCCGTACAACCCTCTTCGTCCGAAGAGGGTCCATTGGCGGAGCAAAGTTACCTCTGGGTCGAGCCACCGCCTCATCCTCGGCGGTGCAGTCCCCCCAGATTATCTGACGAGTATTGTACCGCGTTGAAGACGAGCCTGGCGAGGGTGTCATTTCCCACGATCGAACACAGGCTCATTCTGGCAATCCCTCTTGTGACTCCGTGACCCTGCACCCAAAGTGGCGATTGGGTCACCTCAGCACTCTGTCAGATCAGAGAAACGGTTGCCATTCCGTCCCATGCTTCGGAGCAATCAGCCTCTCCAGTGGAACCGCATGTTTCTCGATGACGAGCAAGTCGGGATAGAAATGGATCGAGTGAAACACCCGCTGAAATGGAGTGGCATCGACCCCGGGTTTCCCATCCATGTTCATCGCATTCAGCCGATGCACAAACGCTGTGGCAAATGCCGTGAATCGATTGGACTTTCCGTGGATGTCTTCACACATATAGACACTTCCGGGCGGCATATCGGGCAACATTTCTTCGAGAGTCACCATTTGCTGATCTGGAGTATAACCACCGTCATCCACGAGTAATTGAATATCGGGAGCCGATTCACGAAACCGCTTCCAGAAGTTGCGATCCTCCTGATTGCCAATGAATACCTGAATCCGATCGCTCTCATAGCTCTTACAAGCCTCTTCGATGTCGACTCCGTACACCTGGCTTTTGTCACCCAGATACGAAATCCACATGGGCAGGCTTCCGCCACTGTAAATTCCGATCTCCAGCAGATTGACCGCTTGGCCTCGAAACCGCGAGAAATGCCGATGGTAGGCCTCGAAGTCGTGGGTCCACTTCCAGATCCATGGGCCCGTCTCGTTTTTGCAAAAGTAGTCCCAGCGAGGATTGGAGTCCGCAGACTCACCGCCCGAGGGACGACTGTCTGGCTTCGATGAGCCGGGCGGGGCCACCCACCGATCTGCAAACGTGAGTCCTCGACAAAACTCCGGCAGCAGTTTCAACGAATCGTACGACAGCCTGAGATGACAAACGAGAGTCGACGGAACTGAGAAAACGCGTTGAAAAAACGGGCTGACTTGGACAAGAATCGCCTCACCGAAATTGTGGGTACACATCGAGCTGGGGGCAGTCAGATCTCGTTTCGCAAACCGAAATCGACATTTCGGCGGATCTGCGGTCGGATACTGGATTGGTGGGTTTGGCATATCAATATCAAGGTGAACGGTGGCCACCTCTTGAATCACAGTGTCGTTCGACACGTCATCACATTGTCGGGTAATCTGCCGAGACAGCTGGCCCCCACTCAGGATTTTCTCTTCATGCTGGAAGCCAAGAACACCGCCCGTGCCCTGGTCAAGATTGGCTATGACGGTCGTGTCCACAAGTTCTTCCGAGCGGACAAAGCGGCGGAGCGGTTCGAGAACGAACTGGCCGTACTCCAGTATCTGGAGCGGCGAGGGTGTGACTTTGTGCCGCGCGTGCTGGGGTTTGATCGCGAGAATCGCGAACTGGTGACCAGTAACTGCGGGGCCCGCGTCGAGCGGATGGGAGATGACCGGGTCAAGGAGCTGTTCGCCGAACTGGAGGCGTATGGCGTCCGGCATGAGGATGCGTTCCTGCGCAACGTGACCTACCGGGCCAGCGATGGGAGGTTTTGCCTGATCGACTTTGAATTCGCGACGATTCTGGAGCCCGATGCCGTCTCGCTCGCACAACCTGAGTTTGAAGCGAGTGCCCACGCAGCGGATGCTTTTAAGGCCGACTCGTCGACGCTTAAGCTCAAGTGGTCCGCAGCCACCGACATCGGCAAGTACCGCTCGAACAACGAAGACCAGTTCGTCACCATGGCTTTCAACACCGAGGAGTTTAACTACCTGCCGCGCGAGGGCGAGGTCCACTTCGGCGACTTCGACTTTGTCTACGCAGTGAGCGACGGAATGGGTGGCGAGAAGTCGGGTGAGTTCGCCAGCCGCTTCGCCATCGACAACATCACGCGGCTGCTGTCGCGGCGGTTCTCGCTCACGATGGCCCAATCGCGTTACGACATTCACGACTGCATTGAAGATCTCTTTCAGGGCATCCATCGCCAACTGACCCAACTGGGCGAGAGTTACGACGGGGCCAAAAACATGGGGGCGACGCTCAGCATGGTCTGGTATGTCCAGGGGTGGTTTTACTTCGGCCACATCGGCGATAGTCGAATTTATTATTTACCCAAGAGCGGCGGCATGACCCAGATCACCGACGACCACACCTACGTCGGCTGGCTGCGGCGGAAGGGCGAGATCAATGAGCGCGAGGCCCGCAACCACCCTCGCCGGAGCGTGCTGGCCCAGTCCCTCGGCGCTGGCAACCAGTTCGTGAAACCGCACATCGGCGAACTCAGTTGCGAACGAGGCGACCGGTTACTGATCTGTAGCGACGGCGTGGTCGACGGCCTGTGGGACCGGGGGATTGAGGAGCTGCTCAACGACCCGCCGGAATCGCTGAAGGCCCTCAACCCCGCCTGGCGACTTGTTCGCGCCGCCGTGGATGAATCGGGGCGGGATAACACGACGGCGGTGGTGCTGGAGATTGTGTGAGGCGTTTATAACGCTCCGCTGCGCAGAGCCTTCGCGTCGCGGCTAAACGGGACTATGACCGCACGGCTTGTCGCCAGTCATCCTGCCGGAGATCGTTGTTCCGGTACAGTTCGATCAGCCGTTCCAGCATCGTCATGTCGCAGCGGAATTGTTCGCCGCGTTCGGTGTCGGCCATGCGGCGGGGGGTGGGCCACTCGCGAACAACGGTGATGCTGGGGACGATGTCGACGCCGTCGCGGACAGCTGCGTCGACCGATTCGAAGTGATGGTGCTTGGCGAGGAGGGTGCGGTCGGCTTCGAGGACGAGCGTGAAGCCGTGATCGCCGTAAGCTTCGGAGAAGGCTCCATCGATGGTGATCGCCTTGCCGCTGCGTTTGATCGGGGACTCCCCGGCCTCGATGCGGACGGGAACGTGACCGTTGACGATCAGTCCGCTCTGGGGATCGACGCCGAATTCAGCCAGGATCTTTTCACAGAACCAGGCCTCGTGAATCAGGGCGAAGTAGGGGTCCTTGGTCTCGTGATGCGGGGCCTTGTCGGCGATGAAATCGCGCTCCAGCGTAGCGATGCGGTCCTTGCCAAACAGCGGCGAACGCGGGCCACTCCACAGATACCACAGCACATCGAGATGCTGCTCTTGCTTCTGTTCCATCGCGCGGGCGACGACGCGCTCGATGGCGTGGAACATCTCCAGTCCGCTGAGCTGTTCCCCCTCGATCGGCATGGGGAGGAATTCTCCCTGCTCATCACACGGGACGCAGCCGTGGAAGATCAGATGGTCATCCCGCCGCAAGTACATCGATCCATTTTCGACGATGTACTTCAAGTGATTCCACAGCTTCTGGCTGTGCATGAACGAGTATTTCAAGCGGTCGACGCAGAGACGTTCCTCAGCGGTGAGGGTGTACGGATCGGCGGGGTCGATTGTGGGGAGCGACTTGTCGCGCAGTGCGTACTTCACGCCATCGATCTCGATCGTTCCGGCGGCATGGTCGATCCGGTGGAGCAGGCGGCGATGGTCCATGTTCCACTCGGGATGCCGGGCAATCATTTGCCCTTCGAGCTTAAACTGCATGATCGCCGCTGCCTTTTGCATGCGGGCGACGATCAGATTCTCCCGCATGCCGTCGGCCTTGGGCATGAAGTGTGTCGCGGGGTCGTCGGGGTAGATCGTGCGGACGAGATGCTCCAGCGGGGTCAGCGGGATGCTGTACCCCTCATCGAGTTGTCGCAAGCAGCGATAGCGCAACGAAACCCGCAGCACGTTGCAGAGCAGCGCCTCGCATCCCAGCCCGGCCCCGATCCACGCAACATCATGGTTGCCCCAGATGAACGAGACGTTCGGCTGCTCGCTCAGGTAGTCGACCACGCGGTCGCCGCTGCGTCCGCGGTCCCAGCAGTCGCCGCCGATGATCAGCTCGTAAATCGCCAGGTTGCGGATCAGTCGGCCTGTGATGTGGATGAGATGCAGCGCTCGTCCGCGACGGAGCATTTCGTCGACGATGGCCTCGAAGAACTCGGGCCCGCGCTCGTTGGTCGGCTCGTGCAGCATCTCGGAAAAGAGATCCGCGAACTCGGGCGGAAAGACCTGCATCGCACGCTTCAAGCTGTAGCGCGAGGCGAGGACGCGGACCAGCTCGAACTGGTGCCGCAGTGTCCGCCGAGCATAGGTCCGCAGCTCGTTCGGATCGGTCAGCGTCTCTTCCAGCCGCAGCGTGACCTCCGCAGGATAGAATGTCAGCGTCAGGAACTCCTGAAACTCCGAGGACTCCATCTTGTCGAGGAAGAGCTTCTCGACCAGCGGACGCAGCGTCCCCGAGGCATTGTTAATCACATGCCGCAGCTTCTTGTCTTCGCCGTGAATGTCGCTGATGACATGCACCGTACCCTTGGGCAAAGTGAGGACCGCTGAGAGCCTCGCGATCTCAGCGAGCGCCGAGTCGATGTTCGGGAACTCGCGGGCGAGGGCGCGTAGCAGGGTGAGTTCGTAGCGACTCGGCTCCAAATCAGCAGGGCCGGGCTGGCTGTTGCGTCGGTCTTGAGGCATCGCGTTTGAGTCAGTCGTTCTGAGGTGGGGTGGGGCCGGGCAGGCGACAGCCAGGCAGGAGCGGATCGTACTACATGCCGCTCGGTAGCAAGAGTCCAATTGGGATGTTCACTGGAAGAGGGGCCTCACGCGAAGGTGCGGAGAAGAAATTGAAGCAAATTCAGAATCTCTCTTCAGTTGGCACAGACAGGAATGTCTGTGCCACTGATCAGTGGGGCAGACATTCCTGTCTGCTTTTCCGGCAAACCAATTCTGAAACTACTGTAAGACGAGTTGCCTCCTCCTTCGCGGCTCCGCGCCTTCGCGTGAGGTCTGTACTTTGCCCGCCGACTCGCCGAGCGATTTACTCTACTTCTTCCCCTTGGCCCGTTGATCCGCGAAGAACTGTTGCAGCATCAGCTGGCAGTCCCCCTTCATGACACCGCCGAGGACTTGGCAGCGGTGATTCAGACGCGAGTCGTCCGTGATCGAGTAAAGGGTGTGGCAGGCTCCGCCCTTGGGGTCGGTGGTGCCGTACACCACGGTCGGGATGCGGGCCTGGACAATGGCCCCCGCACACATGGGGCAGGGCTCCAGTGTCACGTACAGCGTACACCCCAGCAGCCGCCACGAGCCGAGTGCGGTGGCGGCCTGTGTAATCGCCAGCATCTCGGCGTGAGCGGTCGGGTCTTTGAGGGTCTCGCGCTGGTTGTACCCCTCGCCGATAATGCGACCATCGCACACGATCAGCGCACCGACCGGAACCTCTGCCTGGTCATACGCCATCATCCCCAGCTCGATCGCCCGCCACATAAAATGGTCGTGCAGAGAGAGCGGATTGATCGCCTCTTCAGAGTCCGGGGGAAAGGAACTGTCATCACGATTCAGCAGCACGGGGTAAGGTTCCCGAAGGGGGAGCAGTCAGCAGTCAGCCAGCGAGAGGGAAGTCGCGATGACCGATGCGTATCTTCGTGACCAATTGAGTGCATGGCAATCTCCCCGCCCCCCTGCCAGGTTGCATCACGTGCGTCTCCGTAAAATAGGGAGTGGCCAGATTCTGCTCCCTCTCCCCCGCGATGGGATGGATGGACAGAGAAAACTTCATTGTGGGGGTGGGGTGGGGGGAGGGGCTTGCTTTGGCCCAACACCCCGGCCCTCTCCCCACATCCAAGTCCTCACAGAAAGTCACGCCGCCAGTGGGGAGAGGGAGCAGAAGAGCCCGCAGCCGAATGACTCCGAAGCACACACAGCGGTTCCCTCACACCGCCGCCAACCGCAGCTGCAACATCAGCGGATGCTGCTCGTCCACATGAGCCCCGACCAGATCGATGAGCAACACGTACCGGTCCACAAACAGTGGCAACCAGATGTCGCTCCGCTGCTGGTCCGCACGGATCCGCAGGTAGGTCAAACCGAGAAGCTGGAACTTGCGAACACGTTGCATGGTTCGCCAGGGGATGGTCTGCTGGAGTCCCCAGAAGTTGTAGCAGGTCAGCCCCTCGGGACCGACGGTGAACAAGTATCTGCGGCGAAGCAGTTCGATCCCGACAGCTGACAAGCCCCCCGTGGCGACCGGAACCATCAGCCCCAGAATGACGTAATTGGTCACATCATTGGCAAGGAACCAGCCGATCGCCCCCAGGAGGGCGAGGGCGAACACCGCGCGAAACGGTTCTTCAAAGCTCACTCGAAACGTCTGCGAGCGAAGCGAGATGCGGAGATAGTCTTCGTCGATGAGAGACATCAGGGGAGGAGGATTGTTGAGGGTTGAGAGAAATACAAACTGCCATGCGAGGAGACCGTGGCACCGATTACTGTGTATCGGTCCCCGTCGGCCGAGAATACCCTCTCGCTGTTCAACTCCAAACCCTCAAGCATCAAAGTTACCTCAAAAAACTCCTCTTGGTCGATCGGTGGAAAGCCGATATCTTTCGCCGCGTGAGTCCCCGTCTTGGCAGGGCCTCGTTCGCAGCTGTCCCCGTTTCGGTGAAGCACCTTGAAGCGGTCCATTGCATTTCTTCTGATTGCCACGCTTCTGCCCCTGACTCAGTCGGGTTGCATGAGCCGCCGCATCACCGTGCGCACTCACCCACCCGGTGCCCTCGTCGAGATGAATGGGGAGCGAATCGGACTCTCCCCCGTGTCAAAAAACTTCATCTACTACGGCGATAACGAGTTCAAGCTGTCGCTCCCCGGGTACGAAACGGTCGTCGTCCAGCAACCGACCAAGGCCCCCTGGTACCAGATTCCTCCGCTCGACTTCATCTCTGACAACTTCTTACCGTTCCGGGTCCGCGACCACCGTGAATACACCTACACACTGCCCCTTCGGGACCCGCTCCAGGAACTCGATGAACAGGGCCTTCGCAATCGCGGCGAGAATTTCCGGTCACAGTCACAAAGCGGCCCAATACTCCCTTAAATATTCGTAACTGTTAACCCCTCTTGCCACAGACTTCGGAATCGGCAACATTTCGCGGCATCATGGAGGAGCTTCAACGGCAAGTCGAAACGCTGCTCAAGGAGGTCGCGGAGTTGCGAGCCGAGGTGCTGACGCTCCGCGCTGACAACGTGAAGCTTCGCGCCGAGAACGCAGAGCTCAAGTCTCAGGTCGCGGAGTTGCAGCTGGAACTGGCGCGGCGAAAGAAGGGGGTTCGGCCCAAGGCCAACACGTCGACACGCACGAAGTCGACGCAGGATCGGCGGAAGGTGGACGAGCGAAAACATCCGGGCTCGACGCGGCCCGCACCGCCGATCGACGAAGGCACGGTTCAGCAGCACGAGGTCACGGCGGACGTGTGGTAACCGTTCACACCCTGGCGAGGAGTGACGGGGGTTTTTGGTGGGCGAAGTGGGCGGTGATGGCTTGGGTGAGGAAGTCGAAGGTGTTCTTTTCGCG
>JAYSUV010000088.1:0-6076 GCA_043718945.1 Planctomycetota bacterium | reverse complement strand
GGTCTGTAATGTCACGGTTTCGGCGACAGACTCCTCTTTTCCGTGTCATCCGCGTCTTCCGTGTCCCAATAGCGCCACTTCAAAACTGGCGCGGCGGGCTGGCCGTTGAGGGTCATCTTTAAAAGGTCGGTGTATGATCAGATTGCCTACGGGAAGTCCCATTCCCTTTCGCCCAGTTCAATCGAGGAATGGCGTCATGTCGCAACGAAAGATGGCACTCACCGTTGGAGCGTTTCTGGCTCTGGTCGTTCTCCTCCCTTTCCTTCAGGTAGCTGTTTGGGATGGAGCGTTCCCGCTGACGATCACGGTTCATTCTTCCCCACTGATCGAACTCGCTCACCTCAAGATCGAACCGTGTTGGAATCAATCTTACGCCGATTTCGCGATGAACGTGGGAACCACAGATGCAGGGATTTTTGAAGACGAGCCGCTCCTGAGTCCCCAGTCGGCGGATGCAAACGTGTACATCGTCCGGGTGCCCTGCACTGGACGATCCGGCCCGTACTGGATCGAGTATTCCTACATCGAAGCAAAGTTTCTCGTGGTGGAGTACCAATCGACTGTCGCAGGAAAAGCCCAACTCGTCCGCAAGCAGTTCTCGATTCCTAAAGGGCGAGGTCCGAGATCGATGACGATCACGCTTCCGTGAGTCGCATCGCCCAGTGTCACCCCCTGATGATTATTCCAACTCTTCCCAGCGAGTAAACGCCTTCGCCAGTTGGGTCTTGCGGTCCGTAAGTTGCTTCTGCACTTGGGCGATCTTCTCGCCGGGTTGCTGGTAGAACTGGGGCATGGCCATGTCTTCGTGCAGGTCGCGGATCTCGACTTCGAGAGTCTCGATCAGTACCGGCAGCGCCTCCAGTTCGCGCTGTTCCTTGAACGAAAGTTTTCGAGCCCGCGCGACGGGAGTGGGGTAGGTTCCGGAGGTCGGGGGCGCTGCCGGGGCTTTCGTGTCGGCCTCGACAGACAGGTCCCGTTGGCGAACCCAGTCGTCGTAGCCGCCGACATATTCGCGAACGCTGTCGTCCTCGAACACGATCGTACTGGTCACCACATGGTTCAGGAACTCGCGGTCGTGGCTGACGGTCAGGACGGTCCCATTGAAGTCGACCAGCCTCTCTTCCAGCAGTTCCAGCGTCTCCATGTCGAGGTCGTTCGTCGGTTCGTCGAGGACCAGAATGTTCGCGGGCTTCGAGAAGAGTCGGGCCAGCAACACGCGGTTGCGTTCCCCTCCCGAGAGGTACTTGATCGGTGTCCGCGCCCGATCCGGGGCGAACAGGAAATCCTGCAAGTACCCGATGACGTGCTTGTCGACTCCGTTGATCGTGATCGTGTCGGAGCCATCACCGACGCTCTGCTGCACGGTTTCGTCCTCATTGAGCGTCTGTCGCAACTGGTCGAAGTAGGCGATCTGCAAGTTCGAACCCAGCCGCACCTTGCCCGAGGTCGGCTCCAACTCGCCGAGGATCAGCCGCAGCAAGGTCGTCTTCCCCGCCCCGTTGCGACCGATGATGCCGATCTTGTCGCCCCGCATCACGGTCGTCGTAAAGGTGTCGACGATGGTGCGGTCGGCGTAGCTGAACGAGACAGCCTTGAGGTCGGCCACGAGTGCCCCGCTGCGTTCGGCCTCCTGGATTTCCAGGCGGACCTTGCCCACGCGGTCGCGCCGATCGCCACGCACGATCCGCAGCTTTTCGAGGGCCTTGACCCGGCCTTCGTTGCGGACGCGGCGAGCCTTCACTCCTTGCCGAATCCAGACTTCCTCAATGGCCAGCCGCTTATCGAACAGAGCGTTCTGCTTGTCCTCGACGGCCAGCGCGGCTTCCTTGCGGACCAGGAACGTGTCGTAGTCGCATGACCAGTCGAACAGCCGCCCGCGATCGATCTCCATGATGCGCGTGGCCAGCCGCCGCAGGAACTGGCGATCGTGGGTCACGAAGATCAGTGCCCCGTCCCACCGCCCCAAGAACGTCTCCAGCCACTGAATTGAGTCCATATCGAGATGGTTCGTCGGTTCGTCGAGCAGCAGCATGTCGGGCTTGGAGACGATCGCCCGCGCGAGCAGGACCCGCCGCTTCATCCCCGAGGAGAGCTTCTCAAACGCCGCCGCCGGATCGAGTTCCATCATCTGAATGATCTGCTCGGACCGTTGCTCCTCCTGCCACTCGGGCTCCTGGCTCTGGGCGTCGAACCCCTGCCGCACCACTTCCATCACCGGTCCCGCGAGGTCCAGTGGCACCTCTTGTGGCAGACGGGCCACGCGCGAGCCGGGATGAAACGCCAGCGTGCCGCCGTCCCCCTCGATCTCCCCACACAGCAGCCGCATGAACGTCGTCTTGCCCGCCCCATTGCGCCCCAGCAGGCCGATTCGCTCCCGAGGCTCGACCCGGCACGAGACCGCATCGAGCAGGGCCTTGCCCCGCAGGTGGTAACTGAGTTCGGTGATGTTCAGAAGCGGCATGAAGAGGTGAGCTTTCAGCAATCAGCGGGTCAGCGGACCGCCAGAGGGCGTGGCGCGGGCGGGGATTATGGCAGACGCGGGCGGGGAACAGAAACCAGCCGTCAGAGTTCTGGCTAACGTAGCTGCATACGCCAGAATGCAGTCAAGCGGTTTCGGCATTCAGGGTTGCCAAAAGACTTCCGAAGTCTTTCTCGTATTCGGACAATGGAGGAGTTATCGACACAGATAAACCCAGATAAACCCAGATAAACCCAGCGCGGCACAGCCGCAACCAACGGGAGGAGCCATCGGTACTTTTCCACCCCGGCAGGGATTCCAGCCAATCGCCGGTGGTTGAGCTTAAGGTCGCCGGACTCCTGAATCTGCGAGAGCGGAACCTTCCAGGCGTGTTCGTTCTCGGTGCGGAGTGAGTAGGACGGCTCGGCGGGAGCCTTGCCCTTGTCGGAGGACTTCTTGCCCGTGTCCTTTTTCTTGGGGCCCTACTTCTTCTTGCGGGCTTCGCCATACCACCACGCTTTCTCGGTGTCGAACTCCTCGATGCGGATCGGCTTGGTCTTGTTGTACGACTTCACGCCCGCCGGGTAGGGATGTTCGTAGTACCAGATGTCCTGCGTCGGCTCGCCCTTGGTGAAGAACAGAAGGTTCGTCTTGATCCCGGTATACGGGGCGAAGACGCCGTTCGGCAGCCGGACGATCGTGTGCAGGTTGCACTCGGTCAGCAGCTTTTCCCTCTGACTCTCCCACATCTCACTTCCACTTCTTGAACTCTTGCGGCAAGAGTTCAAGAAACAAATCAGCACCTGACTCGTGGAAGAAGTAGAGGTCATATGTCAATTCCAGTTGCTCCAACACATCGACGAATCGTCGCAACGTCCCGGGCTTGTCTCTGGCTTGCCCGCTTCGCTTGTACTTCTGTTTGACGGGGTCGAAGTACAAGTGTGTGGCCGCTTCGACTAACCCGCGATTCGAAATTCGCTCCTGTCGACTGGCGAGTTGCTCCACGTAATCTCCCGGTTCGTCGAGTGGCTGATGCAGCACGATAGCCACCACGGTGACTGTCAGGCTGCTTGCCAGAACCGGATAGAAATAATGCCGCACGACACCGCTGACGATGCCCTCTGCCGTCAGCTTCGGATCGGGCAGCGGAATCACCACGGACAGCCCCGGTTGATCGGGCGTCCGCTCCAGCCGAAAAGCGCGACAGAAATCATCCAGTGCCGCTTTATCACCCAGCGGCAGTGCAAACCCATCCTCCGCTTGAGTTCCAAAGTAGCCATAAGCCCCATGCCGGAGTTCGCCCACGCGATGAATCTTGAGGACCGACTGCCCCATCAGCAAACAGCTGCGATCGCTGGCTCGCACCGTGAGTCCGAAGAAGGAATTGATTTGACTGGCTGCGGGAAACACGGTCTTGCCCAGCCCCCAGCGTCCGAGGTCGGTGCCCGACTTCTGCCCGCGTCCCACGTTCCTCCAGAAATAATAGAAATGATTCTTGTCACCGGTCTGTGATTCGTCGTCCTCTTGATCGGGACTCCCCTCCAAGCCGCGTGTGCCAAAGTCTTCAAACAACAGAAAGTCGATCGGGCGATCGAGATTCGCCGGAACTTGCAGCTTGTCCTCCACGGCTTGGAGATGCTCAGGCAGTCCTTGGAAGTATCGAGAAGCATCCGCAGATTTCAGTGCGTCAGCCCCGCTGCAGAATTTGATCCGACACTCCACCGGCCCTCCGTTGATCGCCGCATCAAGTGTGTTTTGGATCGCCTGTCGGACAAAAGAATCAACGAGAGATTCACGCCGATAGAACTCGATTTCAAAGGGATCGTTGACGACGTGCCCTTTGCCGACAGTCATGAAGCTCCACTGAGACATCGAAGACTCCTCTAGCATTCAGATCAATTTGGACAAGGTTCAAGTCCGCTGCTCAAAAATCTTCGAGCGGTGATACTCCAGTGCAGCAGGATCGGGATCAAATCGAAGTGGTCGGCAGAGGGGCTGTCCCTCAAGATCAAGGAATGCCGCACGGTGAACGGAAACGGCATCCTTTGTTTTCAATCGGGGACTGACAAGCAACCGAAGTGACACATCAACGCTGATGAGCCCTTGGTCGAACGCCCGATCATGCAGCGAGCAAAGAGAGAGACCGTTGCTTGGATCGGCCCGCCGCTCTTCGTTATCTCGCCAGGGAATGATGTGACTGGCAATGAGCAAACGTCTTTCGGCTAGGAGGCAGACGGCACAGCGTGATCCATAACTCGAAAGCACGGCTTGTCGGAAGAATCGTTGCACGAGTCGAACGCGAGTTTTTCGAATCGCTTCCGTAGCACCCAATGGTTTGCCTGGCGTGCGTTCAAGCGATTCGGGCGTCGCGGCTGAGAAATGTTGAATCGCGATTTCGCTCTCAAATGCCAGCTTCTCCCAGTTGGAATGAAACTCGGCCCAAATCTCTCGATCGAGCTGGCTCGCTCCGTTCAAGCCTTTGATCTTGCGAGCTTGTTCCTCTGGATCGAGACTCGCGAGATTGCAAAGCTTCATCGCTAACGCATCAGGCGTACGTCCAATGGAATTCGCGAGCTGTATGATTTCAGGATTCTTGCCGTGCATGCGTCCGAATGGAATTCGAAAATACAGATTAAACGCGACGAGAAGTTGGTCGCGAGTCCAATTCATTCGAGCCATCTTGGAGTCTCCGTGGCTGGACATGATAATCGATGAAATGCGAAATCATTTTCACACCACGAGTGTTCCTTGGAGGTCAATCCGCGAGAGCGAATAACTCGCCCCATCGCGCTGGCGGACTTGGCTGAAGCCTTGGCAAGGTGGGCCGCCCGCGATGACATCCACTCGGTTGGTCCCGATCAGCTGGCCCAGCTGCGTGGGCGTGAACTGGGTGAGGTCTTCACACAGGATATGCGGTGTGTCCGGAAAATTCGCCCGGTAGACTTCAATCGCCTTCGGCTCAAAATCAATCGCCGCGACGATCTGCAACCCGGCCCGATGCAGCCCCAGTGAAAAGCCGCCACAGCCTGCAAACAAGTCAATGCACGTCAACGGTTCATCCATGATCGGGGGGCACATGCGGGGTGTTGCGGCAATAGAATCCAATCCAGACTTTCTCAAGTCGCAGCATAAATCACAAGCGAAGGACCACGTTTGACGGTCTTGACTCGAACCAGGACCTGACCGTCTGTAAAGTAAAACGGCTCACGAATCTGCTGTAGCAGATCCAGCCCGCCGACTCCAGAGCGGGGTGGATGAACTCGGGAAAGCGGGGGGAAATAGTCACTCCGCCACTGGGGCTTATCCCCGTTGTTCCCGCGATTGTGCGCTACGGTAGCGCACAATCGCGGGAACCACCCCGACAAGCGGGGTGGCGGGGAGATTATTTTCGCCCGGCTCCCTTAATTGGACAGCGCCACTTTTCAAATCGGCGGGTGGCGGGGTCGGGAGGCTTTGCGGATGGCCCCGACCGGGGGAACCGTCGCTGGCCTGTCGCTTCTCGGACCAACGCGATGGAGCCTCACCTCAATGCCTCGAACCTTCAATGCCGACCCCGAGTCGGGGCCATCCGCAAAGCCTCCTGACCCCGCCACCCCGGTGTTTTCCACACTTACGGCC
>JAYSUV010000087.1:0-6078 GCA_043718945.1 Planctomycetota bacterium | reverse complement strand
CAACTCGGGTCTCACTGTTCTCATTCCGACGATCAGCCAGTGAACAACCAATCAGGCATTTGCCTCACGGATCGTGTGCAGAGTTTTCACACCTCGCGCCCGAGGCTCATGGAATGAGAGGGAGAGGGAACCGTCTGAGGCATTGGCTATTTGGTGGTCTCGGACAGCGCAACGCGTGGGAATTCGAAGTCAATCTTTTGCGTCGAGATGGCAGTCGGAACCCGTGCGTGGAGTCGGGCTCCCGTCCGTTGGACAGACTCAAACCGAGTCTCGATGACGATGCCCTGGGGATCTTCCTGGACTTGCGTGATCTGGGAGGAGGTGAGGCGCTTGCCCGTGGCAGATTCGAGTGTGAGCTCGGGAGCCAGTAGCGCGGCGCGGTACGACTCGAACAGGCCGCTCATCTCCGGAAAGGCCGAGGCCACCCGCACCGAGACGCCGCCTTCACTCGACTTCAGCGAGAGCAGCGACAAGCTCGCCTGACCCCGGCGGCGAGTCAATGGCAACTGGGCGGTCAGGTCGCTGAAGGTGACACGGGTGGAGCGAGCTGCGAGTGTCAGATCCACATGGCCTTTGAGAGTCCAGATCGTCGTGTCGGTGATTGACTCAGGCACAGTAAAATCAAACGCGACATCAATTTCTCCGCTCTTGCTGCTGGGGATCTCACGACGGGCGTGCGCGGTGAACGGGCTACCAGAGATGCCGTCGTGCGTGACGGCCCAGTCGTCCACACCTGCCATCAGGAACAGCGGCCGCAATCGCGGCTCACAGGTGGTCCGCAGCTTGACCCCCAACAGTCGCATCCCGCTGGGAGTGGTACGCAGCGTGCTGTCGATCAGCTGGATGCGAAACGGCCCGGAGAGGCTCGCTGGGGGACGGGGGAGGGAGGGGGAAGATTGGAGTTGGCCAGCCTCATAACGCAGAGGGGTGTGCTGTTCGATCCAGTCGATGGCCTCCCAGAAGGTCAACGGCTGCGTCGGGAATGGCTCGGTGGGTGGGATCGGATCGAGGGCTGTCACATCCAGCGAGTTCCCGCTGGCGGTGGCGAGTTGCTGGATGGCCTCCCGCAGGTCGGCAGTCTTGGTCCAGTGAACGGTCTTCGGAGTCAGCGCGGAGGCGAACTCGGCTTGGTCGATGGCGCGGACCACGCGGTCGAGGCTCTCTCGCACCGCCGGGTCCGAGGTCGATGTTGGCGGGAGAAGGTCGATGACCGCCGGGCCGTGTGCGATCAGTTCGGCCTCAGCTTGAGTGCGCACAGCCCGCGAGTCACTGGCCAGGTCGGCGACGAGGCGGGCGACGGTGGCGGGTGCGGCCGACGACGGAACGTCGTCGGCCCGTGCGAATGAAATGCCGATTAACGGCAGCATCCAGACGATCAGGCAGCTTTGCATTACCGAAAGACGCACTCCAATCGACCCCGAAGGGGTCACAGCGATTAGCCGGTGGTTGAGCGTAGCGACACCACCGGACGCGGATTGGTCCGGAAGATCGCATCCCGGAGGGATGCCAGAAGTCTCGCGAGGGATCGCCGCTTCCGAGTCTCTCTCCCCCAGCGCATTCACTGGCGAAGCGATTTGTCTGACTCGCGTGCCTGGGATCCCTCCGGGATGCACTGCTTGTGTGGGATCGATCACCGGTGGTGTCGCTGCGCTCAACCACCGGCTAATTTCTGGCATCCCTTCGGGATGGGAGGTCCTCCCCGTTTGAGGATTGGCACCGACTCGCCTGGGGGCAGGGCGGGGCGATTCCACCACTCTGCGCTGGCTGACCGCTGACAGCTGATCGCTGATCGCTATTCCTCTGCTCATGAAGTCCCTCGGGGACGCCGTTCGGGAAGACCTAACCATGGAGCGCGCCGAGAGAGTACGAACGTGAGTTGCATTCTGCCACACCGCAATCGGCGGAGGACTTCCCTGCCCGCTTAATTTTCAAATATCTCGACATCCACTGCATCCACCTGACCCCCTTGGCCCTGATCCGTCGGGTTCTGAACCTCTTCCAAAATCTCTTCGACCCGAAAGGCGATCTCGGGATCCTTGTTGGTCTTCTCGGCATTCAAATGCGGCACCGCGACGGGGCCGAGTTTCAACAGCTGGGCTTTGGCGGCCATTCGCTTCTCGTACGATGGGTCGCCTAGTTCCGTAATGATCTGCGCGATACGGGTCTTGATCTCGGGGTCAGCGCCATCCAGAATCAGCAGCCAGACGCGGACCAGCTTATCGGGTTGGGGAGTGATTTCGAGCGGGGCCAGCGTCTCGATCACCGCCGGGTCGAGGCGAAAGACGATACGGGCGGCGTCCTTGTCAAAGGCATGTGCCAGCAAGATCGACTGCATGTGAGCGATCTCCGGGGCACTCAACCCCTGAGCCGCCAACAAGGGTTCCCACAGCGCAACGAGTTCAGCGGGTGTCTGCTCCTCACCGGCCCAGACGATGTCATGTTGTGGTGTATTTGGAGGTGCGACGGGGGTGGCTGGAGCTTGCCCCTCGGCAGGAACCACTCCCGGCGGAACGGGTTGCCCGGACAGTCCAGCTGCCAGACCTTTCAGTGCCTCGGTGACAATGTTCGTTTGCGCCGGGGCCGTCCCAGCGACCGGAACAGCTGGAGTTGCCGGGGCGACGGACTTGCCCAGGCCGGGAATTTCCTTGATCGAGGCGACCCGGTACTTGCCCTTGCCCACGGGGCGGTACACCATCACATCATGAATGGCCGCCGCTCCGATGTTGCGAGCCTTGTACCCCGTGTCAGCCGCCTCTAACTCGACATTTGTCGGAGAGCGAAGAGTCAGGTCATACAGGATGAACTTCTCGAACCGCTTGTCCTGTTCCACAGTCAAGCGATCCGCATTCCGAAGCGGGTTGAGCCAGCTGGTGAGGGGGAAGGGGGTGCTGAGGGGCTGGGGCGACTGGACCAGGTTGAGCTTTCTCCAGAGCGCACGCGTCGACCGGGCATCGGTATGCGGCCAGCGTGCGAGGAGCTTGGCCGAGTTCTCGAACTCCAACATGACATCGACATTTTCCGTCGGCGTACCCTCGAACGTCAGTACTCCCAAGGGCTGGGCCAGAGCATCCGTCGGCTTGGGCGGGACCGGTCGCTGCGAGAGGGCGACAGCGGGCAAGGTCGACCGAAACGCCGTGCGGTCGTTCATGGTATTCTTGGCCACGAATCCGACATGCACATCCCGCACGGTCAGAGTTTTCTCCTGGGCCACCCCTCGACTCGCACACAAGGCGAGCGATCCAGCCAGCAGGCACGCCGTTCGCCAGAATGGGTATGGTCGCGACATGGACGAATCTTCGAGAAAAGTGTGAGGGGCACGGACCAGCTAACTCGTCCGTAAGATTCAAGTTGTTGTGGCTTGTGAAGACGACAGGCTGGAAGCCTATTCCACGGGCGACTTACTTAGATCCCGGCGGAGTCACGGGAGGGGCAGCTGCGGGTTTCTCGGACTTCGACAGCTTGCGAAAGTAGTCGGCGAGGACATCTTCGTAGCCCGCCGGGAATCCTTCGCCTTGGGACTGGAGGATCTTTTCGCGTTCCTTGGGCGGGATGTCGGCCCAGCGGTCGCCTTCGTTCTTGGCGGCGCGCATCTGCCCCTCCTTCATCTGCCCCTTACGAAGGGCGGACTTCTCGGCGGGCTTGTTCCCGGCGTTGCTAGACCCCGTGCCGCCCCCGGTTTTCTTCTCCAGCTCTTCGATCATGAAGTCCAAACGGGAGATAATCCGGGGCTGGGTCACGAGGGCGGGAGGCTTGGACTTGCCAGCTGCCAGGTCTTCGATGGCCTCTTGCATCTCAAACTCGAGGATGCCCAGCGGGTACTCCCGCCACTCCTCGCCATCCAGCGGATAGGGCGTTTCCAGCCGAGCCGCCACGTCGGGGTCTTCCTCTGCGGCTTTCTTCAGCGCCTCGGCCTTCGCCTGCTTTTGGGCCTCTTCTTTGTTCTCAGCAGACTTCGCAGCTTTGGCGGGAGGGGCCTCAAGCTTCGCGGGAGTCTCCACCGGAGTCGCCTCAACCTTGGCCTCTGCCGGAACTGCGGGGACAGCCGCATCATCGGCCAGCGCTGCTGTGGCGAACCCCAGGATCAGAGCCGAATAGAGAGTGAACTTCTGCATGAGGAACTCCGAATCATTTGTCATTGGCTGAGAACCAAAACTGAGCCTTAAATCCTCTGAATCTGTGTCAATCTGTGCGATCTGTGTACCACCCACTCCCTGATGTCTTGTCAGAGCCAAGACCAGAGGATTGGGACACAGATTTCACAGATCAACACAGATACGAAAACAGACAGCCAATGGCCAATCACAGCGTCATCACCGGCTGCCAAACTCGCACTGTTCTGGCATCCCGCCGGGACGAACCTGCCCGCCGAAGACTGAAGACTGACCACTTCTCCGTCACTCTTTCGCCCCATACGTGTCGGCGATCTTCGTCGTCGCATCCAAGACCTGCTCCTGCCGAGAAAGCAGTGGCTCGCAGCGCTGGGTTCGCTGTTCCTCGGTGATCTTCTTGGCCACCACCAGATCATCAATCCGCTGAGTCTGTGACTGCAACGAGACCTCCATCTGACGCACCATCTTCAGCTCAGCCAGCAGCTTGTTCATGTTCCCCTTGCAGCCCTGGCACTCTCCTGACTCTCCCTCGGGACTGGGCTTGCTGGCTTGCTTAAGGGCACCCAGCAATCCTTCCAGATCGGCCTCAATCTCCATCTCCTCCAAGACAACTTCATCGTTCCCCAACCCTTGTCCCAACTGATCGCGGACGAGTTCCATCTTGCCCACGATGTCCCCCAGAGCTGTCGGGAACGCCACGCTGAATTCCGTCAACACGCAGAGATCGATGCAGTCGTTGGCCAGAGTCACAATGGCTTGCTCGGAATCGGCTAACCGCTTCAGAGAGGCGACCGCCGGGGCAGATCCTTCGGCGATGCGGGGCTGGAGTTTCTCGGTTGTGCCGCGGACCTGCTTCTGCTGGGCAATCATCTCGGCCAGATGTTCCATGACTTGCCGCCGGACCAGTCCTTCGAGTTCTTTCTTCAGTTGCTCTTCCGCGTCCGCTAACCCTTTGTCCGCTTCGCCGAGCTTCTTGATGGCCTCCTCCTGCGAGGGAGTCGCCGGTTTTCCTTCTCCTTTGCCCAGGCTGCTGCCGGCCTTGCCCATCGACTGGCTCGCGGCACCGATCGCTCCCGCAGATCCGGGGGTTAGACTGCCGAACTCTTTGACGAGTTGTTCGAGGTCATCCGCCTGCCGCTGATTCCGTTTCTCGGAGGGTTCCAAATTCTTGACCTCGCCGGGAGGGGCATCCTTCTTCAGTGCCTCTTCCGTACTCTTCAGCTGGGACTTCTCCGCTGCGGTCAGTTTGGCGAGTTGCTCGCGCGCTTCGCGGAGCTTGCGCAGCTGTTCGAGCTTCACTTCGAGTCCGATGTCAGCGGTGAGCAACAAACGCTTGAGGTCTTCGAGCTTCTGAATGACTTGCTTCTGCTCGTCGGTGGCTTGATCGAGCTTGAGACTCGTGAGCAGGGTGGCCGCTTCGCCCATCTGCTCCGCGATCAGGTACTCGCGGGCCTTCTGGACTCCCAGCAGCAGACGGGCGGCATCGTCGGGTTGGGATTCGCGGATCAGCTTGGCAAGCTCGGCCATGCGATCCTCCAACTCCTTCATGTGAGCCTGGGCCTTGTCCTGCTCGAACTTGATCTGTTCCTTGGCCTCCACGGGCTTGGCCTTTTCCTGAGCTGGGCAAAGACCCGGCAGGAGCAGGGCCACGGCCAGCACGATTCGACGGAATACACTCTGCGACATTCTGAAATCTCCTGAGTGAATCGATGGCGTACCTGAGACGAGCGAGAACCGCAGCAAACTTCCGAAGTCTCCGCAGACTTCGGAAGTTTTGTCGGGGGCTTACTTGTCAAAGATCGAATCGGCTTCCTTCTTGCGAAGTTCTTCGGCTTGCTTCTTGAGGGCTTCGGTCCGCTCGCGGACCCGCGTTTCCAACTTGATGACGGCGTCGACCTGGTTCACGATGTCGATGAAGCTGTCCCACTGGGCCATATTCTTCAGTATTTGATCCAGATCCGCCACAATT
>JAYSUV010000086.1:0-2228 GCA_043718945.1 Planctomycetota bacterium | reverse complement strand
TTCCGCACCCTCCGCGTGGCCAAACTGGCGTTATTCCATACCCTCGGCCACCTGCCGGAGCCGGAAGACGGCCACAGATTCTGCTGAGGAGGCATCTTTGAAAAGCGTGACCGATCGGAAGGACTTCGCCCGTTGGCTGGATCGCAAGGCCATTGATGAACCATGGTATGATGCGGAACAGGAAGCAGCCAAATCGCTGTACAACCTCGCCAACACAATCGTTCGTCCTGAGAATCCATCAGTAGTGGAAACAGATCGGAAGACGGCCGATTGCGAGATGCAGACTCGCCTTGCGTCCGATTTGCAGATGTTGGGTAATGCCCGTCTTGGCATTTGGTTATTGAAAAGCCGGTGCGGAATCGTGAGTGCGGATGGCTACACCGACGACCTTCCCGCCCGACTCACCGCAGCGTTTGAAGGGGTGGAACCTCTGACCGCCATGACCTGTGTCGAATTGCTCGCACGGCTGCTCCGCGACAGTCATCGGTTCGATCATTCAGGGCGACTGATGGAAGCATTCCTCGGGTTGACGCCGCGTGATTACGCGTCGCCCAAGCTGGCGGAGCGGCTCGCCTCCCGCTGGGCAGAGATTCGAGAAGAACCAGAAGTTCTGGCACCAATGCTCGCGGTCCACTTGGCCTGCTTTGCAATGGATTTGGTAAAAAGTGGTCGGACTCGTCATGCCGTTCAACTGTTACAGGCACATCTCGGGATCAATGCTGACGACTACGAGACTGATGGATTCCACGAGACGTTGCAGGACAAAACATGGCGAACACGGCCATTCGTCAAGACGGCAAGCGGTCGCTCCGTTTGGCCGACTCCATCATTGGCATTGCATCTCGCGAGCGCGCACAAGGTCGCCGGTCAGCATTGGTTGGCTCTCCGACTCGCCCAAGCGATGCTCGATCTGAACGATGACAGTTACCAAGACGCGAACGCTCTGCGTGACAAGTTTCTGCGGCTGCTTGCTGACGATGCGATCGATGCCGACACGCTAGTCGGCGCGGCCACGGTACTGGCTGACACACTTCATTCCTGTGGCCAGGACGTACGCGCGGCACAGCTAGTGACGGCCGTCATGTGTATCAGTCCCGCATCGCCAGAACTCGATCTCCCCGCAGACTTCAATCGGTTCCTGAACACTCTTGAGCAAGACAATGCTGTCATTTTCCTGATCATGCTTGGGAAAGTGATCTCCCGCGTCGGGAGCGCGGAGGCGGTGGTTCGGACCTTCGAGCGATTCCTCGAACTGCCGACCGACACGTTCTCGGGCTGCAAAATCCGGCAGCGATTGAACGATGCCATGCAGAAAGTGGATGTTGACAACATCTCGGCGTTCGTCTGCGCATTTGCCGATTGCCTGGCGAGATGTGGAAGACAACCCGACTCCGGGCTGCTCGTTGACGCATTCGCTGGCGACTTTGATTGGCTGAAACACTCTGGCACCGGTCCGACACCGGAGAACACGATCCTTCTGTTAAACAGTTGGCTGCGGCGACATGGGCGAGAAGAAACCGCGAAGGCTCAATCCGTGTGTCGTTGTCTGGCCTCTTACTTGAGGGCGAGCTTCGCGCGTCGTGGACTCTCAAAACAGGATCGAGTGCAGTTCGCCAAGCGTCTGCACGCTCTCCGAGCCATTGCCGTCGAGCTGTGTCACGAGTGGGCTACGACTGGAACTCCCGCCGATGCGATGGAATGGAACCGCACCGCCCTCACGCTTGATGTCGAATTGGGTCAACGCGCCTTATTCGAGCGGGTGCTCGTGGGGGGAATGGAGATCGAGGCGGGGAGTGATGGGGCGAGCCAGCCGTGTCCCGCATGGCCCTTCGAGATATCGACTGGCAAGGATTGTCGGCCACGGTGGCGCGGGCACTTGCCCGAGGGGAACGACGGACCAATTGGTCCTGCGTGCAATGGATTGACCTTGGCCGCCTTCGACGCACTCGATACGTCTGAGTACACCGAACCTTCGACGACCGTTCGGACGACTACTTTAATGGCCGAACGACAGGACTTGGTTCATGAACTGGAACAGATTGTCGCGCAGGGTGTCGATGCCGAACGACTGGCCGCACAACTGGGCGCGGGAACCGTCTTCCTGCGGGCCATGTTCACACTCGACGGAACCCCAGGGCCTCCGCATCTAAATCTGGCTGTTTTCTCAGGCGAAACAAGAATCGACCATTGAAAAGTGCCATCGAATCCAAATCACACCTCAGAATCCA
>JAYSUV010000085.1:0-18978 GCA_043718945.1 Planctomycetota bacterium | reverse complement strand
TGCGGTACATGAGCAGCGCCACTCCCCCGGCCCAGATCGCGTGCAGGCTGACACAGGAGAGGAAGCGGATGACGTAGATCCAGATGTCCTGGATGCCGTTGTAGTATTCACTGGAGTAGGTGATCCCCTCGGAGACGCCGAAGCCGACTCCGCTGGCGAGACCGACGATGCAGACCTCACGCAGCGACCGTTTCTCCGGCCCGCTCAGGTAGAACGCCACCGGCACGGCTTTGCAGAGCTCCTCGCACAGTCCGACCCCGAACGTGAACCCGAAGAAGCTCGACACAAACCCGTTGCCTTCTTCAAGGGCACAGCGGTACGAGAACCCGATGAACTGCACAATCAAATAGAGCAGGACTGCGATCCCCCGGCCCCGGACTACGGCTCCTTGGGTCGCGAACGCCACCCACTGAAACCCCAGCAGCAGCATGATCCCCACGGTTCCCGTGATGAGACCCGTGAGCAGTAGTGCCGGGGCACGAGACTCCTTCCCCGGCCACATCACCAGGAACAGTCCGAGGTACACGCCGCTGCTGGCCAGAGCGAATCCCCAGTGCATGTACGAATCGGCTGCAAGTAACGCTCCATCCAGTCGGTGTTCGGGGAATAACATGGCGAGGTCGTGAAGCGATGCCGCTTCGTTCAACGCGTCCTCATTGACATCGGGGTGGTTCTCCAGCGACTGCTCGATCTGTTCGAGAACACTGCCGCTGTCTCCGAATACGGCCGACAGCACCAGAGGCATCAGACCCAGGATCAACACCCAGTGCAAGTGCTGACGCCAGCCAGATGCGGGGAGATCGGCCATTCCACGGCGGGGGCGTTTCTGTGGCTTTGTGGCCGGGAGTGGATCGTCGTCTTCGACTACTCGTGGTTTCTTCTTTTTCTTTTGAGGAGTCAATGCCTCGCCCGCCAGGTCTTCGTCGGACAGGTCGGGGAACGACGAGTCATCGACCTCGGGGGCTGCCTCATTGGCCACGACCTCCTCGTCGAAGTCTGGTTCCTCGACGGGCGGTGAGGCAGGGCGTTTCCGCTCGGAAGTCTTGGGTGCGGGACGCGGCGGGGCAGGGGGTTCTGGAGGTGGCGTCGACGTTGGGCGTTTGGGAGCGGGACGCGCCGCAGCCTTGGGCGGTGGGGGAGCAACAACGGCCTTCGGCGGGCGAGAGAGCGCCTCAGCGTCCTCCGCGAAGGGGTCAACGAACTCGTCCGACGGTGTGACGCTCGGCAACGTGAGCGGCAGCTGACAACCCGGACACGGCACGGTCCGCCCGGCATGACGGTCCTCTGCTTTCAGTTTCGCCCCACACGCTGAACAGCTCGCCCGAATCGCCATGCCCGCCGCCTCTCGTGTGGTTCATGCTTGGTGAGTTATCGTGGAGCAACTGACGACGAGCGTCAAGTCTTACGGGCGTCTCGCGGATGAATCGTAGATGGCAGCCACTCGCAAAGTTTCCCCCCTTCGATTTCCGCAATCAGAGAACTACAATCCCAGTTACCTTCCCTCTGCTTCTCTGGCTGATCGCTGATCGCTGACAGCTTTCCCTGAAAGGATTCCCATGCCTCTTCCCCGTGTGGCTCAACTTCTGCTGGAAGGTCAGACCGGCGCGGCGATCGAAGTCGCGGGCTGGGTCCGGACTCGGCGCGACAACAAGGGCGGGTTCTCGTTCATCGAACTGAACGATGGGTCGTGTATTTCGAACCTGCAGATTGTCGTCGACAGCTCGGTGCCGGGGTATGCCGAGACGATCAAGCACGTCACCACCGGGGCCAGCATCCGCGTGGCTGGTGAACTGAAAGCGTCGCCGGGAGCCAAGCAGCGAGTCGAGTTGCAGGCGACGACGCTCACGCTCCTCGGCCCGGCCGATGCCCTCAAGTACCCGCTCCAGAAGAAGGGGCACAGCTGGGAGTTCCTGCGCGAGATCGCGCATCTGCGACCTCGCACGAACACGTTTGGGGCGATGGCCCGCGTGCGGAATACGGTCTGCTACTCGATCCATCGCTTTTTCCAGGAGCGGGGGTTTCTGTACGTCCACACGCCGATCATCACGACCAGCGACTGCGAGGGTGCGGGCGAGATGTTTCAGGTCACGACCCTCGACCTCGAACGCCTCGCCAAGTCGGCCCCACCCGTGAGCGGCACGGCGCTAGCCGCCGGTTCCGGAACGAACGACAGTCAGTCCGCGAAGGTGCCACCGCCCACCATCGACTACACCCAAGACTTCTTCGGCAAGAAAGCCAGCCTCACCGTCAGCGGTCAGCTCGAAGGCGAAACCTTCGCCACCGCTGTCGGCCCGGTCTACACCTTCGGCCCCACCTTCCGGGCTGAGAACTCGAACACCACGCGGCACCTCGCCGAGTTCTGGATGATCGAGCCCGAGATGCCGTTCTACGAACTCACCGACAACATGCAGCTGGCCGAGGACTTCATCAAGACGATCGTCCGCGACGTGCTGCGCGAGCGGGCCGAGGACATGGAGTTCTTCAACGAGCGGATCGATAAGACGATCCTCGCCACCTTGAAGAACATCCTCGATCACGATTTCAAACGAGTGAGCTACACCGAGGCGGTCGAGATCCTCCTCGCCAGCGGGCAGAAGTTCGAATACCCCGTCGAATGGGGCATCAACCTGCAAGCCGAACACGAACGCTACCTGACCGAGAAACACTTCCAACAGCCGATCATCGTCTACGACTATCCCCGGACGCTGAAGCCGTTCTACATGAAGTGCAACGCCGATGGAAAAACGGTCCGGGCCATGGATGTCCTCGTCCCCGGCGTCGGCGAGATCATCGGCGGCAGCCAGCGCGAGGACGACCTCGACACCCTGCTCTCCCGCATGGCCGAATGCCACCTGAACCCCGACGACTACTGGTGGTACGTCGACCTCCGCCGTTACGGCTCCGTCCCCCACGCGGGGTTCGGCCTGGGCCTGGAACGCATCCTGCTGCTCCTGACCGGGATGCAAAACATCCGGGACGTGATCCCGTATCCGAGGTTTCCGGGGAGTGCGGAGTTTTAGAGGCATGAACATCGAAAAGCCGCTCTGCCCCGCCGTCTACGACAACGTCTGATTCGGGCACTGGCTCTCTGCTCACTCAGAGTCCTTGGTTCGGGTCGTCCAGGGCTCTTTGACGCTGCATTTCGCGCCTGTCTTGTACCGTTTTCGACTTCGACCCAAGCACATCGGGCTCATCCACATCGCCGCTGAAGACCCCAATCACTTCCGCGACGTTGAACAATGCAACAAGAACCTCTCCGCTATCAGTGCGAGAGAGGATTCCGTACGAACCGGAGTCGGTCTGGTTCGTGGCGTTCTGGACGTACTTCAGCGCATGGCCCGACACCGTCACGGTTCGCTTGTCACGCAACAGCACCGTGAAGCGATTCCCGTCGCCCGCCGAACTCCTGGAGAACCGCATTTCCAAATGTTGATCGGAAGGCGTGTTGGTAAACGACACATAACAGGTCGATGGAGTACGTTTCACGGAATCCAGCGAATCTGGCGGAAGTACAGCAATTATGCCCTCACCCCGGTACGGAGTGACCGATTCAGGACGCTGCTCGTTGCAGATTGCAGCGATCCTCGCGAGTGCGGCACGGAAGACGGACTTCGGGACCGGGACATCCAACGATTCTTCAGCATCCGCTCCCAGCCGACAGATGGCGCAGTGGCCATCTCGGAAGTTGATCCGGAGTTGGTAGAGCCGACAGAGGTCCAGCAAGTCATCGACGAGGCCCACCACCCCACGAGTCGTGGGTTGGAACGCACTCTGGACACGCTCAGCGAACACGGGAGATTGGATCATGTTAGGCTCCGAATCTGTGCCGACTTTGCAATATCGGACCAAGCAGCCAACAACTCTTCCAGTCCCGACCCGAGGTCGAACTGCACAAGTCCTTGGCTCAACGGAAACCATTCCGTTGCTGCCTTTTGAACGATCTCGATGGGGACCTGTAGACGAATTATAACCGGCCCGCCTTCGTCGGGGAACTCCCTCGCTTTACTGCGGGCATACTCGTCCGGGTCTCCGAACAGGAACGGGCCGTGATCCAGATACATTGAGAACCCGTCTTCGGTCGCCAGCCCGCCGGGTTCACGAAAACGCGGGTCTGGCCCGTGAGCGAGAATGTGCTTCGCCCGCTGAAGAGTCGTCTCGTGAAGCAACATCATGGAGGTCTACCTTCACAAATCGTTCCAACCCAGGTCCCTACGTCGGGTGCCACTCGCGGTCGCTTTGGGCCGCCAGTGTTTGCGTGCGATGTGAGACGGTCGGACTGTGATTGACGACGAGTGATGCTCTCACACTGGCGAGTCAAAGCCCTCGCCACTGGGACTCGCTCGATTCTAGCCTACACTGCTTGCCGTCTCCATAGCGAGGAAATGATCATGCAGAATGCACAAACCCTACTCGATTCCGCTCAAGCTGCCGCACAAGTCGCTGAGACTTGGGCAGACTTGTCGAATGCCCTGTTCGATCCGGACACGGGACTCATCGCGAAGGCGTATCCCACTCGTGTGGAGCGTGAACAGTTCGTTCAAACCGAGGAGTATCGGGCAATTCGAAACCTGATCGACGGAGCCCGGCAACGCACTGGTCTCGTGGCGGGGGCCACTCCCTCCAAGAGCGGCAAATTGTTGGTACGGCTCCCCAGTCGCTGCATGCAGCCTTAGACATGGAGGCCGCCGAAGAAGGCGTCAGCCTGAATCAACAGGTGGTCGCGAAACTGGCGTGGCAGTTGTCGAGTTTGGCCGGGGGTTCGAATCCAAGCGGGCTGCTCTCCAAGAAGTAGCGAGCCTCCGACGTAAGTCGGGGGTGTTGCTCACGTGGGAGTCCAGGGTTTCGCCTGCCTCCTCGCAGCCTAAAGGCTGAACTCCCACACCGGGCCATCGCTTGGCTCGCCAGATGCGACTTGCGAGACTACACCGCTTGTCGCCCGGCGTCGAGTGCCTCGCGACGCTCGGTCTCTTCCCGGTCGGATGGTCATGTTCCCACGTGTTGACGAAGCTCAGTGTGTGTCCGGCGAGCACGATGTCCTCCGCTTCTGGCAACAGCAGCGGAGCTTTGACCGTTTGAAGGCGCAGAATGCCGGGGAAGCCGAAGTGGTCGTTCGTGGAGGGGCCGATCATTGCCAACAACCCGAGGGGTGTCAATCACGCCTGCGGACGAGCCAGCAAGGAGACGTTCCGACTGTGCCATTGCGATGACCGGCGGCTACTTCCACTCGAATGACAGGCCCGAGAGGCGTTCGTAGGCTTCGATGTATTTCGAGCGGGTGTGGGTCACGACCTCAGCCGGGAGGACGGGGGGCGGGGAGTTTTTGTCCCAGGTCGTCGACTCCAGCCAGTCGCGAACGAATTGTTTGTCGAACGATGGCTGGCTTCTGCCGGGGTGATAGTGGTCCATCGGCCAGAAGCGGGAGCTGTCGGGGGTCAGGACTTCATCAATGAGGATGATTTCGCCGTCACAGACGCCGAACTCGAACTTGGTGTCGGCGATCAGGATGCCCTTCGAGCGGGCATGCTCGGAACCTCGACGGTAGATTTCAAGGCTGCGGTCGCGAAGGGTGTTGGCGGTGTCGTGGCCGACAATGTGGCACATGGAGTCGAACGGAATGTTCTCGTCGTGGCCTTCTTCGGCCTTGGTGGCGGGGGTGAAGATCGGTTCGGGGAGGCGGCTGCACTCGACGAGTCCAGCGGGGAGGGGGATGCCGCAGACCTCTTGAGTCTGCTTGTACTCTTTCCAGCCGGACCCCGCGAGGTAGCCGCGCACGACGCACTCAATCGGCACCACGCTCGACTTGCGGACGACCATACTGCGGCCGCGCAGCGGTTCCGGATCGACCCCGCGCGGGAGCGGCACATCGGTCGGGTCCATGCTCAGCAGGTGATGCGGCACGCCCAATTGCGAGAACCAGAACTCACTGATCTGGGTGAGGACGCGCCCCTTGTCCGGGATGCCGGTCGGCAGCACCCAGTCAAACGCACTGATCCGGTCGCTGGCGACCAAGAGCAGCCGGTCACCAAAGTCGTAGACATCGCGGACCTTGCCTCGACGAACGGGGATGCCAGGGAGATCGGATTGGAGCAGAGGAGTGTGGGACATATGGAGGACATCCGTCGGCGAGCCGGGTGGCGTCAGCCCCCGGAGTGTTGCGATGATGAGTTATAGCCGCAGATGAACGCGGATGAACACAGATCAGAGGGGAGGGATCAAGTGGGCCGGTCGATCATCTCGTTCAACATTCTTCTATCTGCGTTCATCTGCGTTTATCTGCGGCCATTAACTCTTGCTCACCATGCGAGATGATCCTCCGGGGGCTGACGCCACCCGGCTCGCTTACTGAGTGATTACGCATCATACGTCTTGGCCAGAAACGGTTCGACCATGTCCTTGAGCATCGGCAACTCGGAGTCGATCAGGAACGCATCGTGGCCATGCGGGCTGGGGAGTTCGGCGTAGGTCACGTGTCGTTTGGCCTGCAGCAGCGAGCGGACCAGCTGTTTGCTTTGCGAGGTCGGGAAGAGCCAGTCAGTGTCGTACGAGACGACCAGGAACCGGGCGTTGGTCTGGCCAAGAGCTTGCGGGATCGGGCCGTGGGTCGACTCGATACAGAAGTAGTCCATCGCGCGGGTCAGCACGAGATAGCTGTTGGCGTCGAAGCGTTCGACGAAGCGTTTCCCTTGGTAGTGCAGGTAGCTCTCGATCTGGAATTCGGTCTCCTTGCGGAGGTCGTAGGTCAAGTCGGCACTGTTCTGGAGCCTGCGCCCGAACTTCAGTTCGATCGACTGCTCGGACAGGTACGTGATGTGGGCGATCATCCGCGCGAGGGCGAGACCGAAGCGAGGCTTCTCAGTATGGTCGTAGTAGTTGCCGTCCTGGAACGCCGGGTCGGTGTAGATCGCCCGCCGACCGACCGCGTTGAAAGCGATCCCTTGAGCATTCAGACGAGAGCCACTGGCCAGCACGATGGCCGACTTCAACCCTTCCGGATAGCGGGCGGCCCATTCGAGAACCTGCATCCCGCCCAGGCTGCCACCCACCACGGCCAGCAGCTTCTCGATCCCGAGATGCTCGACCAGCTTCTTGTGCAGGCTGACAATGTCCGCAATGGTCAGGAAGGGAAACGCTGGGCCGTACTGCTTGCCGGTTTCGGGATCAATCGAACTGGGCCCGGTCGTGCCCATACAGCCGCCGAGAACATTCGCACAGATCACGAAGTAGCGGTCGGTATCGATTCCCTTGCCGGGGCCGATGAAGCCATCCCACCAGCCGGGCTTCTTCTCATCGGCGGAGTGGCGACCGGCCACGTGCGCGTCCCCAGTCAGCGCGTGGCAGATGAAGATCGCATTGTCGTGGCGTGGGGAGAGCGTGCCGTAGGTCTCGTAGGCGACCTGCACTGGCCCGATGGTCTTCCCGCTCTCCAATTGAAGCGGGGCTGGCGGAGCGCACAACTGCACCAGACGAGTCTGCGTGAAACCCAGCGAGGAGTCGGTCGGGTCAGTCGTTGCCGTGTCAGCCTGCTCGGTCATGGGGGGAGGGGTCCGAATCGTGGGATAGGCTTCCAACCTGTCGTCTGAAAACAATGCATTCGTTCAGGTGGTACGTCGCCGATTTCTCCGAAATCGGTGGATCGACGTGACTCGAATGTGGCCCGTTGATGCGAGAGCCGAACCATCGATTTCGGAGAAATCGACGACGAGTGGGTGGGGCCAACCCTGCTCCCTCTCCCCCGCACTCGAGCGGGCGAGGGGATCGGAATCTCCTCGCCCTCCATGCGTCTCATTGTTCGCCCACGTTCTGGCGAATGTAGCTACCTTCGCCAGAAGGTGGGCGAATGATCTCGGCGTCGTTCGTCGGTGCCCACAGACTTCCGAAGTCTCGGAAGACTTCGGAAGTCTAACGCGGGTTCCGTGCCCCCACGTTCTGGCGAACGTGGCTACTCCCGGATGACAGGCTGGAAGCCTATCCCACGGGCCTTAACTGTCCGCGATCGGGAGCGCGGGTTCAATGGAATCGTCCGATTCTTTTTCGAGTGCAACGACCTTAAAGGCAGTTGGCGCGGATTTCGCGATCAGCGGGGCAGCGACTTTCTCGACGGCGGCGGGCTGTCCAAACGGGAGTGGGAAATTCGGCATCCAGCCCAGCGGCAGTGTGGTGCCGGTGATCCAGCGCGCCTCGGGCGAGGCGAGGAACGCGACGACGGCAGCGACATCTTGAACGTTACCGATCCCCAGCGGATGGGTGTGACCGAGGCTCTCCTCCATTGTGTCGCCGCCCTCGGTGGCGTGCCGTTGCATCATCGGTGTGAAGACCAGAGCCGGAGCGACTCCGACCACACGCATCTGGCGGGGTGCGAGTTCGGCAGCGAGTGATTGTGTCAGTCCGATCAGCCCGGCCTTGGTCGCCGAGTAAGCTCCGAAGCCCGAACACCCCGCCATCCCGAGGACCGAGGAAATGTTGACGATCACTCCCTCGGGCTCCGCGAGGAACGGCAGCACGCCCCGGATCATCCGCATCGTTCCGAGCAGATTCACATCCAGCAGGCGTTCCCAGACATCGTCCTGACCGTTCTCAAACGAATGTACGTCCTCGATCCCGGCGTTGTTGACGAGGATGTCGACCTGCCCAAATTCGGACATACAGGCATCCACCGCCTCTTTGATCGACGCGGAACTGGTCACATCGCAGCGGGTCTCGACAAACGGATGCTCGCGCCGTTCCAGTCGGCTGATCAGCCGGTTCGGACGCTCCATCCACAGGATCGTCACAGCGGCTCCGTCGTCGGCCAGGCGTTCCGCAATCGCGCCGCCAATACCGCGGTCACTGACTCCGGTGATGACCGCGACTTTTCCATCCAATCGTTTCGACACGTCAGATCCGCACAGTGAAAGGAGCTCGCCAGAGCGATCCCGTCCTGGGAGTCACTCGCGGGGAAACGCCAAAACGGGCCTGTCCTCGGTCCGTTGCGTGAAGACGGAGAGCGAACTCTCCGAGTGCGATGATACGGGAAAAACCCCGCTCAAAGTCGCACATTCTGCCGATTTCGGGATTCTCACCGGGGAAATGGAGAAGATCAAGCGGTGGTTGGCCCGGATTCCCGGAAGCGGTCTTGAGCCCTGCGTTCGGACGGGGCTACCCTCAGTATCCCACCTCGAACTCTCGCCCCCCTCTTCCGCACATTCGTCACGTCCTGCGGAATCCAATTCTCCTCGAATTTGATGGACAGCTTCGGCTGTTCTCCCCCGCGACACGGAGGTCGCCGCCCATGGTTCGTCTCTTGAAGCTGCTGGTTCTCGGGATCGCTGTGACCTCGTGCGGTCTATTGTCCGCACAGGAAATGCGGGTCTACACCACCGTCTCCAGCATGGGCGAGGGGGGCCAGTGGAAACCGCGCGGCCACAGCTTGACCCTGTTCCATGCGGGCAAGGTCTACGACTACATGGAAGATGTCGGCGAGGTCGTCGTGTATGAGCCGATGAACGACCGGTTCATCTTTATGGATGGCAACTATCGCGTCGCGGAGTTGACCATCACCGAACTGAACCAGTTCATGAAGTCCTCCGCTGCGGAGTCACAGAAGTACTTGGCGAACCTGAAGCAGGATGGTTCAGACACGGCCCAGAAGCAGGTGGCCGCTCTGGAGTTCCAGCTGCAACCACACTTTGATGAGCGGTTCGACGCCCAGGACCAGCGGATGCGAATGCTCAGCGAGCAAATGATCTATGAGGTCAAAACGGCATCGAGTCCCGATCCAGAAGCGGCTCGAAAGTATCTGGCCTATGCGGACTGGGCCGCTCGTCTGAACCACATTCTGCACCCCGAAGCGATGCTGCCGGAACCTCGGCTGGCCGTGAACCTCGTCCTGCGAAATCGCCAGCGGATCCCCCTGACCGTCGATCTGCGGATACGGAACGACGAAGACATCCACTTGCAAGCCGAGCATCAGTTCAGCTGGGAGTTGCAGGCGATGGACAAGCGGCACATCACGAAATGGGAAGGACTGATCGGCTCCAAGGAAGCGGTCAGGGTCTCGTTCCGGGACTACCAACGGAAGCTCGTGACGGCGAATTGATGCCGTAGCTCATGTCGCGCCGCGACTGAGATTCCTTCCGCCAGACACGCTCCGAACTCAGGGGTAGGACTCTTCTAGACCGGCGGAATGCGAGTCGTGGAGCGACATCGCCTACGAAGTAGGACGGGCACATTTGGATGTCCGTCCCTTGCGCCGCAAGCGTCGGAACGGGTGACATCAGACACGTTCTCGCGTTTCCCAACGGGGCCGGGTTTCGGCATGCGTCAGTCGTGCAGAGAGAGGTCCATGGACCCCTTCCAACGCAGGACTGCGAGTCGCGGAGCGACATCGCCTACGACGGTATCGCCTCGGGAGCCTTTAACTCCAGCAATCGAATCAAGGCCCGCGGCAGCCCGATCTCCACCACGTCCACCGGACCGGTGAGTGCTTCGCTGTCGGGGTTCTCGAAGCCCAGCTTCTCGGCCACCATGGTCGCAGTCCGGGTGGCGCGAATACAGGTTCCCAGTGGTTTGCCCGTGTTGCAATCCATTCCCGAGGGCAAATCGACGGCAAATACGGGGCAGCCTGCGGCGTTGATCGACTCGATGATCTGCTTGTAGGGCGAACGCACACTCCCCGTCAGACCGGTCCCTAGTAGGGCGTCAACGACCAGGTCGGCTGACTTCAACTCGCTCTCGAATTTCGACCAATTGACCTCTGGATGGCCAGCGGATGGTGCGTCGACCTCAGCTTGAATCGTGCACACGTCCAGGCCCGACTTCTGAATCGAGGCCAAGAAAATCGCAGCGTCTCCCTGAACAGCACTGGGCGGAAACGCCAGACGAACCTGCACCGTCCAGCCCGCATTCTCCAAATAACGAGCGACGACAAACCCGTCGCCGCCGTTGTTCCCCTGGCCGCAACAGATGACCACGCGGCCCGAGGCCCAATGGGTAGCGATGATCTGCGAGCAGCCCCGGCCCGCATTTTCCATCAGCACGACCCCGGGAACGCCATACTGCTCGATGGCAATCTGGTCGACTTCGCGAATTTCAATTTGTGAGAGTGGCCGCATCGGTGTTCCCAGAGTTCAAGAGAATATACGTCAATCTTGCGACGGCGACGCCGGAAACACACCAGGATGGATCACACAGACGATGATTTTCGTTCCCCGTGGGGCACGTTTCCTACGTGCCCGTAGCTCATGTCGCTCCGCGACTGAGATTCCTTCCGCCAGACACGCTCAGAACTCAGGGGGGCCTTCCGCCGAGGACTCTTCCAGGCAGGCGGAATGCGAGTCGCGGAGCGACATTGCCTAGGGTGGACGACTAACCGCGCAGGGCCCCTCCGAGACCTGACTCGCACGCCTTCAGCACCCTCGCCTGAACGGCATCGATCTCTTCGCTGGTCAGCGTGCGATCCGCAGCTCGCAGGGCCATCGAGAAGACGTACGACTTCTTGCCGGCGGGGATGTGCTTGCCGCGGTACTGGTCGACGAAGTGGACCTGTTCCAGGTGCGGACCGGCGGAGCCTCGCACGGTGGCTTCGAGGGTCGCCCAGGTGACGGCCTCGTCGAGGACGAGGTTCAGGTCGCGCGTGACCGCTGGGTTGTCGGGGAGGGGTTGAGCCTTAGCGACAAGTACAGCGTGGTCGATCAGGGGTTGCAGGTCGAACTCGGCAATCGTCGCGGGTTCGCGGAGCTTCAGGTCTTTCACATGAGCTGCGCTGCGGTCGATCTCGCCGAGGACTCCCCAGAGAGTCGTCTTCTGCTCTGCAGAAGAGCGATCTTTCGCTGAGCAAACGGCGACACTCAACGACAACTCGGCCCCGCGACCGGGAGTGAACTGGGCGATCGCACTCGGTTGGACGGTGATCGTCAGGGCGGGGTTGATCGCGCGGGCAATGGCTTCGAGAACGCCTTTGACCTCGAAGAATGAGCGTCCGGTGATGAGGGCGATTCGGACCGGCTGAGTCTCGGGCTTCGACGGATCGGTGCCCAGGAATACGCGGGCGATCTCATACAGATCAGCGGTCATGTTTCCCTGTCGTTCGTTCTCACGGCGGGCGGCGAGCAGGCTGGGAATCATCGTCGATCGGGCGCGGTTGCCGAACTCCCCAGCGGTTTGCGTCAGCACCAGATCGGGCAAGTTCGCATCGCGGACGAAGGTCTTGGCGAGTTCTTCGGTCACGAACGAGAAGGTGAGAGCCTCATTGAACCCGGCCCCAGTCAACACGTTCTCAATCCGTTCACGGACCCGTTCGGCGGTCGAGCGACTGCCGGAGACAACGGGGATCGGGCGATCGACGGGGATCTTATCGTACCCATGCATGCGGGCGATCTCTTCAATGAGATCAATCTCGCGGGTCAGGTCGCGCCGCCACGACGGTGGGCGGAACTTGGCTGCCTCGCTCGTGACCTTGCCCATCACGGGTAGCCCGAGGCTGGTGAGTATTCGCACGCACTCGTCGACCGGAATCTTGATCCCCAGCACCGCTTCCACACGGGCGAACCGCAGCGTAATCAGCTCGGGGTTCCAGTCGGGGACATCCCCCTCAACGAGCGGCTCATCGAGCAACTCGCCCCCGGCCAGTTGCTGAATCAACTCGCAGCAGCGGCGGCTGGCCCAGTCGAGTTGCTGGATGTCGACCTGCCGTTCGAACCGGTACGACGACGGGCTGTGCAGCTTGAGCGACCGGGCAGCGTTGCGGACGGAGAGCGGCGTGAAATTGGCGGTCTCGATCAGGACGTTGACGGTCCCAGCGGTGATCTCAGTCTCCGCCCCGCCCATCACACCCGCGATGGCCACCGGCTTCTCGGCATCGGCGATGACGCACATCTCGGGAGTCAGGGCGTACTCGATGTGATTAATCGCGGCCAGCTTCTCGCCGGTGCGGGCCTTCCGCACAACGATCTTCTTCCCCGCCAGCTTATCGAAGTCGAAGGCGTGCAAGGGCTGACCGCATTCCAGCATGACGTAGTTGGTGATGTCGACGATGTTGTTGATCGGCTTGTAACCCGGGAATACAGTCTGCAGCCGCTCGATCATCCAGGCGGGGGACGGGCCGACCTTCACGCCGCGCATGACGCGGGCCATGTACTGCGGGCACATCTCGGGGCACTGCAACTCGACCGAGGTCACGCTTTCGGTGAGAGCTGCGATCGGCTCGACCATCGCCCCCGGTCGGCTGAACGGAGCGTCGAGCAGCACGCTCAGCTCGCGGGCGATGCCGAGATGTCCGAGGCAGTCGGCCCGGTTACTGGTGATCTCCAGGTCGACGGCAAAGTCGCTCCCCGCCGGTTCGATCGACTCCAGGTTGCACCCGGACATCGTGAGCCGATCGGCCCACTCCTCGACGGGAAGTTCGAGCGGGATGTAATCGAGGAGCCACTGACGACTGACAATCATGCTGAACCCGCACTGCGTTGAAGACGGTCTCGCGAGCGAGACGCTCGCGCAATAGGGAAGGATCGCAGATTGTCACAATCGGCGTCAAATGTCGGGATCTTGCCCATTCAGGAGTCGCAATCCCGCGAACCAATCACGGTTCCTTGGTCGGAGGAAATACGACATGGCGCAAGTGTTCCGGAAGGTGCCTCTGCGGCCACTCAAAGATCGTGGCTGTGTCAGCCCCGAAGGCCGCTCTGGCGGCATAAGCAGCCAGCCTGCCAAGTGTGAACGACTCCCCTCGGGGGAACCCCTCGCTGACCGGCCTGTTGATTTTATCACTCCCTTCACTACCATTCCGCCGGGCAGGGGAGGCTGGCGGTGTTCGGGGGAGGGCTGGGCGTGGAGTATTGGGCGCAGGCTCCGCAGGGGCGGGGGCAGAGGGTGTTGTTTGTGTCGCGGTTAGACGAGGTGATCGGGGTCGAGCATCCGGCGCGGGTCTTGGATGAGGTTCTGTTGCGGATCGATTGGTCGCCTGGGGAGGCGGGGTATGACCTGACTCGGGGCCGCCGCCGATTCATCCGCAGGTACTCGCGAGCGTTCTATTGTATGGGCTGCTCACGCGGATTCGGTCGAGTCGGGCGCTCGAAGAGGCGCTGCGAGTGCGGCTCGATTTTCGGTGGTTGGCCGAGGGACGGGCGATCGATCACACGACGCTCAGTACGTTTCGGAAGGCGCATCCCGAGGCGCTGAAGCACCTGTTCGTGCAGATCGGTTGGGTGGCGAGAGAACTGAAGCATGTGGCACTCCGCGCATCGACAGACATGATGGTGAAGCTATGAAGGCGGTTTTAGCATTGGTGGAATCCTACGCCTTCTTCTCCGCCACAATGGTAATGCACTGATCAAAATAGCGAGTGTTGACCTCTTTCCGGATTTCAAAACCATTATTGGCCAGCCAGACTTTGATCGACTCCACCCCGTTCCAAGCCTCAACTCTGACGCGATTGCCGAGTTTGGCGGCCAGTTGCCGCCCAGAGTCGGCCACGATCTTCCAATCCCGCTCCAGATGAGCAAGACGCCCCGACACTCGCAACTGCTCCTCGGCACCGGCAATAATCGGCTTCACGTCGAGCGTCACTTTCGGTTCGGTGAGCACCAATGTTCCGCCGACTCGAAGTCTGTCATGAATCGTCTTGAGTACTTGCTTGTGGTCGTCCATGTTAAACATGCACATCATGACATTCACCGCATCGAACTGGCCATCGAGTAGTACGGAGTCCGCCTCTTCCGCCCGGATCTCATGGGTCCGGCAGCGCTCCTTCGTGAGCCCGAGTTCTTCACGCTTTCGATGCAGGGTCTTCAGCATGGCTCGTGAAGAATCAATGCAGACGGCCGACGAGTTCGGAAAGTCCGTGTCTTTCAGAAATTCGAGAGAGACATTTCCAGTCCCGGCCCCGATATCGAGCAATCGGAAGGCCGCACTGCCCTTGGCGGCCAGTCGCAATGCCGCGACATGATCATCCCGTGTTTCGCTGTAGTAGTTGCAGGCCAGCAGAACTTTGTCATAGCTGGCCGCGTAGCACTCCCACAGCCATTCGCGTTCCGCAGCCACCGCGAACTTCATAACAAAGTTCTCTTGATCCGAATTCTCCACCAGTGCAAACACCCAATAACAGCCGCTCGACTCATTTCCAATCAGGTCTCGCAGGCCCAGCCGGCATCCGCGAAATTTCTTCCCATTCGCTGCGAAAGTGTGAACCTGAAGCGGAGGCAAGACTTTCTCCGGAACCTCATCCCAGCGATACCAATCTCTGGAATACGTCTCGGCAGCATCGAATTTCAGATCCTTGGTAACCACTGAGCCTTCCAGACCCGCCAGCTGGTGCTGATCCGCAGGTCGCAAGAACATCTCTGCGGCGCGGTTGGCGTCACTGACATACCCTTGGCGATCAATCCGAACAATCCCGACCGGAAGAAATGACCTCAGTTGATCGATCTGATCGAATTGTTGGAGGCTATCCAGCCCGCACGTCGGCGAAACCTGCCAATGTCCATCGAAGGCCCGATTCAGGAGAGGAGTCACATTCAGGAACACCACTTCATATTGATGCTTGCGAGATGCTGAAATGTACGCATATCGCCCCCACACCGGCAGATAGGCCACGCGCCCGCCTCCCCGGTCATAGACGATGGGGACCGAGACCGATTTTAATTTCTGGGAGATGGAGTCGTTGATCGGGCTCGCGCCGATTCCGTGGAGTAGAGAGTAGATGTCCCCTTGTTCGTTTTCGAATGCATCCATCTGTTCGGGAACAAGGTTCTCTTTGACATAGTCTTCGACGGCCCGACCGGGGCGACCAATCAGATCCGTAGCGGTGCTTCCCTCTCCCAGCAAGATTGCGGCGGCAGAATCGTTGGCGTCCAGATAGACTTCGGATTTACTATCCGCGTCCAGTTCGACCAGCGTCCAGGGGACCATGCGCTGGGGGCCACGATACCCATCGGCAAACGCAGTCTCGATGGCCTCCTTCAGCTTTTGAATCTGATCTGGAAATGGCTTTTTTCTCTTGACCACGAATCTTTCGGAATTCTCAAACAGCGCTGTTCGCTGTCGCAATTCATCGATTGCATGTCCCCCGTCAGAAATGTCAATTCCCAGATGAGGCCCCCCATGGCAGCTTCGGAAACCAGCGGCAGCGATGGAAGCTGCATCCGCTGGCGTGGCCAATACGATGATCGCCATGGCCGCCGTGCGCAGTGGGGAACTGGCTGGATTGAACGCGCGCGTGTCGAGTTCAAGAAACTCTTGCATCTCGAACCCTGCCTGTTCCACGGCGGGCCGGAGCAGAGTGTCTACTAGCGTTTTTTCTTTCTCCGGGGACATGACGCCTTCGGAAATCACCACGACACAGGTGCGCACCGCAGGATCGAGCACGATCCGCCCACT
This sequence comes from Planctomycetota bacterium, assembly GCA_043718945.1. Taxonomy (GTDB): domain Bacteria; phylum Planctomycetota; class Planctomycetia; order Planctomycetales; family Planctomycetaceae; genus TH-plancto1. The sequence goes on along the minus strand of JAYSUV010000085.1, from coordinate 2,628 downwards.
GCGAAATCGATCGATGCCCTCTAGGTGCTGTCGGATGGACAGCAGTGGAATTCCCTGATTGATATTTTTGGGACCGGCGTGATGCAGTCCCACGGGTTTCAAATTGCAGTCGACCACCAGCCCTCCGGACGACCCATGTTCCGTGTTGGCCGTGTACTTCAGTCGATTGGGTGCGGCGCTGGTTTCAAAGTTTCCAATCGAGACCTTCTGGAGGCCGTCCGCATGGGTTTCTAGTGGATGATGAAAAATCATCGCCATCGTTTTGTTCTGGGGGAGCGGTGCCGCGTCATCCAACGCGATCCAGCCTCGCGATTCAATCTTCCCGCTCGTCGATGTGACCATATCCTTTCCCGCCGCGCTGGACAGCCGCAGGATCGCGAAATCCAGATCACCCACCTCAGGCGCGGAGTCGCAATCTCCCCTTCCCTCGGCGACGGAATATTGAGCGGATCTAATGAGCCATTCGCCTTCGTGCAATCTCCGGACAGCACCACCAGGGGTCGAGGTGTCGAAATTGGCCGCCAGGTCAAACACCACCGCGGTGTCCCGGATGCACTGGTCCGTCCCCTTGCTGGACAGCATGTCTTCGACCACATGATAGTTGGTAATGATCTTGTCCGATTCGATGAGAAACCCAGTACCCGACTTGGTGGGTGTCTTGACCAAACAGACTTTGGAGCGGAATTGTTCACTCTGACGAATGAATGGCTGGAGATCGTAATCTGGAGAAGGTGTGACCCTCGCTTGCAGGAAGCTGTCGCGATCTGGATCACGCGCTGTCAATACCGCCAACAACCTAGCAACCTCTTTATCGCGAGCTTCGGGTGCCAGGTTCATTTGAGAGACCATGTTTTGTACAAGCTGAACGAGTTCGTCGCGTAACATGGCAGGACTTTCATTCTGAGTAGACCGAAGCGGATGGCCTGGAGATCAACAGCGGCACGATTCGTCCGTGCTCAACGCACGGACGCCTGCGGGTTCAGCGGCCCGGGGCTGCTTTTGCCGTGGGGTGACAGCGGGTCAATGAGTGGAACGCCCCGCGATCGCAGGATTTCGGAGAGCGGTTTTTGAGTCGCGGCATCGGGAGTCTCCAAGACTCGTCCGAGAATGTGGGCGTAGTTCTCCCGGCTGGGCGATCCCCCGTAGTGCAACCCGACGGCCAGTGTCGGACGCCCGGCGATCAGCACGACGGACCCGGAACTTCCGGGCAGGGTGGTGGCGTCATGCGTGGACATCCAAGGCCGTCCGGGATCCAGAGGGCCGAGGACTTTCCCCGGGGCAAAGCGTTTGCAGCCGAATTGCGATTGAAACAGGCGTTCTAGGATCGACAAATTGTAGGCTTTAATCCCGGGGTCTCCCGGATAACCGATTGTGAAGATGTATGGTGAACTCTCCATCCAGTCCGTCGAGGTGTCGATCGGAAGATGCGTTTTCTCGGACTCTTCCGGGACTCCATCCAATTCGATCACCACCAGATCGAGCTTGGTGTGATCGATGTTTCGGGGGTCAATGGAGCGAGAGGCCGCAAATGCCACGCTCTTGAGCGGTCTGCGACCCACGGAGGTCCGGCCCCGGAATTCATAGCCGAAGTCAATCGTGGTCTCGGCATGCAGCGTCCAGCGACCATCGGCCCCTTCAACACCCAGATCCTGCAAGACATGCCTATTCGTCAAGATGTGATTCTGTTCGATGCGGTATCCTGTTCCGACATGCTGTCCGGATTTGTCGATTCTGCCCACGCAAGAGATGGCCGACTGCAGTTTGTCGGCTTGATCATTCAGCACACTTTTCCATTCCCCCGCTGGAAAACTCAACTGATCGACTACCCCGTTTCGCACGAGAAATGACGGTCGGGAACCATCCGACCGCACAATCGCTTCTAGGTCTCCCGGTGCCGGAGCCTCGGATGGATCGTCGATACCATGCAGCCAGCGAAGGGGTTTCGCGCCCAGGTCTGCAATTTCATCAGCCAGTTTGCGCAACTTGGGATCATCTTCCAGATACGACCGCACGATCCGGTGCAGTTCGCTCCGCGTCAATCGAATCTGATCGTCGACCGACGCTGAGGATGGAACATTGCCTGATCCTTTAGACTCCAACGTCGAACCGGACGACATGGAGAGCATCTCCATGTAGCGTGACCGATCAATCTCAACAGGCATAATGAACTCCAAGATGTGGATATGAGTACCCCATCCAGCTGGTCTTAACTCACGATAATCATTTTCAAATCACATCGCATGACCTGAACAGGTCATGCCAATAGAATTTCTCTCGGTCCCAAGCTCCACTACGGCCAGGCGGTACGCATCAAAACTGGCAGCCTGCACTATCCGGGTGACGTGTGGCTGGAGTATATGGGGGGGGGCCGCGTCAAGGATGGCGCGGTGAGTTCCTCAGCTAGGATGCGGTGTCGCCATGAATGGTTCTGCTTTGAAGCGGGTTGGCACCGGTTGCCGCTTTGGGCTACCGGGGCGGCGCTTCGCGCCGAGAACGCGGAGCTCAAGTCGCATGTCGCGGAGTTGCAACTGGAGCTTCAGCGGCGAAAGAAGGGGTTTCGGCCCAAGGCCAACACGTCGACACGCACGAAGTCGACGCAGGATCGGCGGAAGGCGGACGAGCGAAAAC
>JAYSUV010000084.1:0-2238 GCA_043718945.1 Planctomycetota bacterium | reverse complement strand
CTGCATCGAGGAAGTCGTCGACCACGCCTTGGCCTTGCTGCTGGGAATCGCTCGGAACGTCGCGTTTCACTACCTGAAGACCAAGCAGGGCGTGTACGACCTGCGGGCGGGACAGCCGCTGCGGCGACTGTCGGGGCAAACGCTGGGGCTGTTGGGGTATGGCCGCACGGGACAACTGTTGAGTAAGAAGGCGATGGGGCTGGGGCTGAAGGTGATCGCCCACTCGGCCACCGGGAACGATCGGGGGACCGGGTGCGAGATGGTGAGTCAGGAGGAGCTGTTCCGGCGGAGTGATTTCCTGTCGCTGCATGCCCCGCTGAATCCGCAGACGAAGCATGTGGTGAACGCCCGCACGCTGTCCACGATGCAGCCGCATGCGGTCATCATCAACACCTCGCGGGGACCACTGATCGATCACGACGCGTTATGGGCGGCTCTTCAAGCCAACATGATCGGCGGGGCAGGGCTGGATGTGTTTGAGCCCGAACCACCGAATCTGGCGGACCCGCTCTACTCGGACGCGAGGGTGATCGCCACACCGCATATTGCGTTTGTCTCGGCAGAGTCGCTGATCAACCTGCGCGAGCGAACTGCCCAGCAGGTGGTCGATGTCCTGCAGGGGCGCGTCCCGGAGAACGTGATTAACCCGCAAGTTCTGCACGGTCGTTGAATCCGAACCTCGGCGGCGACTGACTTTCTCAGGAGAGTCCGCCCATGTGGCGAAATCGAAACTAGCTTTCGGATGTGACCACTCGCGGTGTTCCCGCGTGTCTCCTCTCGAAAGCAATGCACGATGGCGACCTCAACTCAATCTCAGACCGAGCAATCTGGTGCACAGCAGATTGCAACGCTCATGGACCAGATGCGTTCCAAGGACTCTCTCGTTTCGCAGCTGACCGAACGCTTGGGAGCCGCCGCCGAAGAGCTGGATCGGTTGCAGCGCAGCGGGGCGGATCGTCGTCCGGGCGGGGGCGGGGGCGGCTCGTCGCGAGAAATGATGGAGCAGACCGGACAGCTGACCAGCCGGGTCGAAGAAGCCCTCGATCTCTGGGGGCAGAGCAGCAATCACTATGAGGAGATATTGCAACGCCTGGACGATATCGCGGGGTGTCTGTCGCACTCGACCATGGTCGAATCCAAGCCCGGATCGAAGCCTGCGGGCGGGTTGTTTCAAGCTCCAGGGACAGCGGCCACCACGGCGAAGCCCACCGCTCCGTCAGGTGCCAGTGCGGAACCCGGTCAGGGGAGTTACTGGGAGAAGATGAAGGCATCGATGGCCGATGGCTCGACACCTCCGCCTTCGCCGTCCTCATCATCTCAGGGGAGTGCCCCAAGTGGCCCGGCTCCGATCCACATCGCCGAACCGGTCGCGATCGAAGAGATCGCTCCGCCGCCGGTGGTCATTGATGTCGATACCGCGAGCATCGAGGAATTGCGAGAAGCTGTGGCCACGCGAGATGCCTATATCTCGACGTTGATTACCGAGCTGCGTCAGGTTCACACGTGGCCTGCGCTGCCGAATGATCTCCTGAATTCGGGGCTAGGACCGGAGGATTTGTTGGCGAGCTTAGTGGAGTTGGAGCAGCGTCTGACAACTGGCGTCCAGCGGGAGAACCTGGAGCTGGCCCTGGAACGCGCTCGCATGGGACGCGAGCGGGCTCGCATGAATCAGGTGAAGGCTCAACTCGAAGAACACATCAAACACATGGCCGCTCCGACGGTCAAAAAGCAGGAACCGGAGCCGGAAGAGGCCGGTGGGAAAAACATGAGCTGGCTGAAGCGAGTGACCGGCCAGAAGAAGTAGTGCTGGGATTACACAGTCCGGAACCGATCATCACGCGAACACGGAATCGATGGTGGTGTCTCTTCAGGCCCGAAGGGGCATGGCATCCAAGCTGGCCGTTATCAGAGAAAACCTAGTTTTTGTCCCGTCAGGGACACCCGACAATAGCCCACCGTTTCAACGGTGGGACCACGCCGACCGACGAATCGCTCCAGTCCCGTCCGGGACGACAGAAGCTCGTCCCCCCCAAAAAAACGCCTCCTCAGCAGAATCTGTGGCCGTCTTCCGGCTCCGGCAGGTGGCCGAGGGTATGGAATAGCGCCAGTTTGGCCACGCGGAGGGTGCGGAACCCGTAAGATTTTCTCGTCACCACTTTCACCTTGTTGTTGAGCCCCTCCACGGCGCCCGACGACATCGTCCCTTTCGCCTCGAACCAGTTCAGAATCAGTTCACGG
>JAYSUV010000083.1:0-6112 GCA_043718945.1 Planctomycetota bacterium | reverse complement strand
CGAAATCTTTCAGTGATTTGCTGACTCCGGGCGCTGACGCTTCCGGCTCGTGGGGACTACAGGCTCTTCAAAAACCGCAGCAGCGCGGATTGCTCGTTGCGGGTCAGGGGCGTCTGGGTGAAGTGCCCCTGGTCCAGGACGTCTTCGAGTGTCTTGGCCCGGGCGTCGTGGAACAGGCTGTCGCGTTGGCTCACCCCGAGCAGGGACGGGGGATTGAAGAGTTGTCGTCCCGCTTCGTCGTGGATACCGACATCGAACATGCTGTCGGTGGTGTAGGTCAGTGGGGGGATGTGACAGCGGACGCAACCCGCCGAGGCAAAGACCTTCCGGCCTTGATCGAGCAGCGTTCGATCCGCCGGGTCGTCGGTGGCGGGGAGGAGCGGCGGGGCCGGGGAGAGCGTGTGCAGATACGCCACGATATCGATCACCTGCGTCAGCGGGCGGGGCGGGCCTTGCATCGTGCTGCGGATCGACTTCGAGACTTGCTCGTGCAGCTCCCTCGCCTCGCCGGTCCAGCCCCACGGGTTCGCATCGCGGGTGCCGAGCAGCGTCTGCACTCGCTTCGGAGTCCCCGCAGTGCCGTCCCCCAGCGTGTCGGCCAGCAGACCATTCGCGTGCCCGTCGGTGTGGCAGCTGTGACAGCTCATCCAGTTTTCGAACGAGACGCGGCCATCGAAGAAGAGGAGTTCGCCGCGCTCCGCGCGAGTGAGTTCGGGTTGCGAGCCGAGTGAGATCACGCGCCGCACACGAGCTTGGCTGGTGTTGACCAGCGTGAGCGAATCGCCAAACGTGTTGACGACGATCACCTCGGGGCGGTCGGGGCAGGGGAGTATCTTCGTGGGTCGGCGTCCGACCATCGGGCGTTGCTTCTCAATACCCTTGGTCGTGATGAGTGCCATCTCATCCACTCCGGCCAGGGCCACGCACAGGTTCCCCGCCGAGTCGTACACGATGTCCGCCGGGTCTGCCGCTCCGTCGGACGCTCGCCCGAGGAAGATCGTCCGCACATGCACCGGCAATAGAGCCTGCGGATCGTAGAGCTTGGTCAGCGGGACCACGCGGACGACGTTCTGCATCAGCGTCCCATCGCGAACCGCATCGTGGCCGGTGGTGACCTGCTGGTTCAGAATCTGGTGAGCGATGAGGACCGACTCGCGATCTGTCGTGAGAGCCAGACCCCGGATGTTATGAGCATTCAGTGGGCGGATGGCGTCGATTGTCCAACTCTCGATGTCGATGACCGCCAGCTTCCCCGCATGATTGTCCGCCACCAACAGCTTCTTCCCGCCGGGGAGGACCAGTTGCTTGTGCGGGGCAAACGACAGCTGGACTTGCAGGCGACCGATTTCGATTGGGGTTTCGCCGGAGAGGTCGAGTTCGATCTTTTCCAACGAGCGATCCCACAGGCTGGCGACGGAGACGACGCGCGTGGTCGATGGAGGGGTGGGAACGCTGGCATCCTCATCGATCAAGACAATCGAGTTTGGCCCCCGCAGCAGTGGCAACTCCGATTCAATCGCGACCGCCCACGGATCGCGACTCACCTTCAAGAAACGCAGCTGGTTGGCCGAATGATCGATGACCGCCATCCGGTTCTCCGAGAGGGGCAGTAACCCCACCGGCTGCCCGCCGATCATCGCCTCGGTCACCACCGACAGTCGGCCCACGTCGACAACGCTCAAGCTCCCCGACCGGGAGTTCACCGTCAGCAACACCCGCCCGGGATCGAGCCAGACCGCATCAACGGGCCGACGCAGCCGTATGGCCAAGTCTTCTGCGCGGGCTTCATGATTGACCATGCCCAGACAGAGAACCAGCAGGGCAACTCGGCACCAGGATCGCATGGGCGATACTTCCTGCGAGGTGAGGGGGCACGACTCTGTACATCGTCGTTCGTATGGGCATGTCGGGCAAGCTCAACGGAAAAGTAGGGTGGGACAAGCTCGCTTTGGAGCGACGGCCCACCCTGCCTGACGCGTGATCCGAGAATGGTGGGCCAGCGCCCAAACCGGCTGGTCCCACCCTACAGACACTACAGGCACTTATCCCGAAGGGATTGCAGCGAATAGCCGGTGGTCGAGCGCAGCGACACCACCGGAATACGACACCTTGTCGAGATCTATCCCGAAGGGATTGCAGACTTTCGAATCGCTGCATGGTCCAAGTCGGCTGCAATCCCTTCGGGATAGGAATCTTGTTTCCTCATCCTGACCGGTGGTGGCGCTGCGCTAACCACCGGCTATTGGCTGAGCCCCCTCCGGGGGGGGCATGTCGGAACATGATCCCAACGCATCAGGTCTGAGTCATCCCACTCCCCCCTTACAACTCGTCCTTATTCTCCGGATACCGCACATGCACCAGGAACAGGCCATGGGCCGGGCTGGTGTCGCCCGCGAGTTGGCGGTCTTGGGCGAGGAGGATGCGTTCGACATCGTCGGGGGTCCAATAGCCGCGGCCGACGTTGACGAGGGTGCCCGCGATGATGCGAACCATGTTGTACAGGAACCCGTCAGCTTCGATCTCGATGGCGATGAAGCCCTGCGGATCGGCCTCGGGGTAGCAGCAGGCCATGCCTTGGAGTACCGGGCCGGGGCTGGTGCGGAACACTTTCAGTTCGTGGACGGTGCGGGTACTGGTGACCTTATTGTTCGGCCAGTTCGATTCGAAGCTGCGGAAGTCGTGATGACCGAGGAGGCGGTCGGCCCCGGCCTGCATGGCCGCGACATCGAGGTTCCAGCGGACGCGCCAACTGAACCGGCGGAGGATGAGGTCTTCGACGAGGCTATTGTGGATCAGGTAGCGGTAGCGTTTGGTGAGCGGGGAATAGGTGGCGTGGAACCTCGGCGGGACTTCGGTGACTTCGCGGACGATCACGTCGTCGGGCAATCGGAATTGGAGTGCGTTCCGCCAGCGATCGACCGGGATCTGGCACTTGGTTTCGAAGCTGGCGACCTGTCCGTGGGCATGGACTCCCGAGTCGGTCCGCCCGGCACACAGCAGCCGCGGCGTCTCACCGGTCAGGTCGCGGATGGCCTCTTCCAGCACTCCCTGGACCGTGCGGCGTCCGGCCTGGATTTGCCAGCCGGTGAAGTCGGTGCCGTCGTAGGCGAGAAGGAGGCGGAGGTTACGCATGCGGGGGGAAGAGGGTTGATGGTTTATGGTTTATGGTTGATCGACAGAGGGGAAGAGGGGGAACACTAATCTTCGCTGATAAACGCTAATCAGGAGTTGGCTTTGAATTAGCGTTTATTAGTGAAGATTAGTGTTCCAGCCTCTTCAATGAGTTCGTTCCGTGAGTGTCGGAGGATTAGAGGATATCAATTCGGTCTCTGCGAGTGTGGGATCGGCCTTTGTTTCCTTAAAACCAAACACCACAGCCACAGCTGCCAAGATCAGCACGAACCCGGCGAGTTCGTTCCAGCGGAGTTTTTCTTTGAGGAACACCACCGAGAAGACGCCGAACACCAGGAGCGTAATCACCTCCTGCATGATCTTCAGTTGGGCAGCTGTGAATTGCCCGTGGCCCCAGCGATTCGCCGGAACTTGCAGACAGTATTCAAAGAACGCGATCCCCCAACTGGCCAGGATCGCCACCCAGAGAGCACTGCTCTTGAACTTGAGATGCCCGTACCACGCGAACGTCATAAACACATTGGAGGCGATGAGGAGGAGAATTGTACGCATGGGGAGGGAAGATTTATGGTTGAGGGTTGAGGGTTGAGGGTTGATCGACAGCGGGGGAGGGGGAGGGGGTTGAGGGTGAGCGACCGGAGGGAAGAAATGGCTACGGCACATCTATCCCGAAGGGATTCCAGCCCATAGCCGGTGGTCAGCGCAGCGCCACCACCGGACTGAGGTCACTAGGAGATTCGTATCCCGGCAGGGATTACAGCCACCGTTGATCCAGAGACCGACTCCATCGTCATCCTTGGGAATCATCCGTATCGCCTCATGGCTGCAATCCCTTCGGGATAGAACTCATCACTGGTCGTCCTGATCCGGTGGTATCGCTGCGCTCGACCACCGGCTAAGGGCTGGAATCCCTTCGGGATAGGGGCGGGGGATAACATATCCCTTGTCGCTGCGACGAGAAGGCTTTGCGAAGCTGAGCGCGAGTTACCCACATGCAACGCTGTCCGGTAATGACACCCCGGCTCACGCCAGGGGCTCGCCACTCAAACGACTCAGCCCCCAACGAATTGTCGGGGGCTGAATGTGTTTTCACAACGACCAATCGGGCGTTCTCTACGTCGCCGCTTCGGCTCCGGCACCGACCAGTTCTTCTTCGCCGCTGCCATCCCCGTCGCCGATCACACCTTCGAAGTCGAGCTGCTTGTCGCCGCCGACATCGCGAACTTTGACGATGATGCGGTTCTTGCCGTTGAAGATGCCTCGCAGCAGCTCTTCGGAGAGCGGGTCTTCGATGAACTGCTCCACAGCACGACGCAGCGGACGTGCCCCGTAGTCGGTCGAGTCGCGGTCGGCATCGCCCCGGCTCTTGAGGATGATCAGTTCCTTCGCTTCCGCTGTCAGGATCAGATTCAGGCCACGATCCCGCAGGCGCTCACGCACCTTGCCCAGCTCGATCTCGACGATCTGCTTCATGTTCTCGTCGGTCAGCTTGTGGAACACGACGATCTCATCCAGACGACCGATGAACTCCGGCTTGAAGACGCGGCTGACTTCGGCCATGACGTTCTTCTTCATGTCGTCATGTTGCTTGGTCTCGTCAGTTCCGCTGAAGCCGAAGGCCGGGCTAGCGATGGCCTTGGCCCCGACGTTCGTGGTCATGATCAGGATCGTGTTCTTGAAGTCGACCTTGCGACCGAAGCTGTCGGTCAGGTGGCCTTCTTCCATGATCTGCAACAGCATGTTGTACACGTCCGGGTGAGCCTTCTCAATTTCATCGAGCAGCACCACAGCGTACGGACGACGACGAATGCGCTCGGTCAGCTGACCGCCCTCTTCGAAGCCGACGAAGCCGGGCGGGGCCCCGATCAGGCGGCTGATGTTGTGCCGTTCCTGGTACTCGCTCATGTCGATCTGCACGAGAGCGTCTTCGTCTCCGAACATGAACTCGGCGAGCGTCTTGGCGAGCAGCGTCTTGCCCACCCCGGTCGGCCCAGAGAAGAGGAACGTCGCCATCGGTCGCTTGGGGTCTTTGAGGCCCGAGCGGCTGCGGCGGACGGCCTTGGCAACGAGCTTGATGCCTTCGTCCTGAGAAACGACTCGCTTATGGAGTTCCCCTTCCATCGCCAGTAGCCGGACGGTGTCTTCGCTCGACAGGCGGGTGAGCGGCACCCCGGTCATCTTGGAGATGACTTCAGAGATGATCTCCGCATCGACGATCCCGTCCGACTCCTTTGATTTCTGACGCCACTCGCGAGTGATCGTCTCTTTTTTCTTCTTCAGCTTGTCGGCTTGGTCACGCAGGGAAGCGGCCTTCTCGAAGTCTTGGTTCGCGACGGCTTCTTCCTTCTGAGCGTTCATCCGCTCGATGTCGCCATCGAGGTCCTTCAGATCGGGTGGACGGACCATCGACTTCAGACGCACGCGGGCTCCGGCTTCGTCGATCACATCGATCGCCTTATCCGGCAGGCAGCGACCCGAGATATATCGCGAAGAAAGCTCGACCGCCTTCTCCAAAGCATCGTCGGTGTACTGCACGCGGTGATGCTGCTCGTAGCGGTCCTTGAGCCCCTTGAGGATCTCCACAGCTTGCGACTTGCCCGGAGGGTCGACCATCACCATCTGGAACCGGCGCTCGAGGGCGCTGTCCTTCTCGATGTACTTGCGGTACTCATCGAGGGTCGTCGCACCGATGCACTGGAGTTCGCCGCGACTCAGAGCGGGCTTCAGCACGTTCGAGGCGTCGATCGCCCCTTCCGCTCCCCCAGCTCCGACCAGCGTGTGGAGTTCGTCGATGAACAGAATCACGCTCTTCGCCCGGCGGACTTCGTTCATCACCGCTTTAATACGCTCTTCGAACTGACCACGGTACTTGGTTCCAGCAACCATCATCGCCAAGTCCAGCACCACGATTCGCTTGTCACGCAGCGGCTCCGGCACCGATCCGTCGACGATCATCTGGGCGAGGCCCTCGACGATCGCG
>JAYSUV010000082.1:0-6124 GCA_043718945.1 Planctomycetota bacterium | reverse complement strand
CCCGGACCTGGCACATGGGACATCGGAGCCATGCCTCCCGAAATCCCGATGCCGTCAGGCAATCCGAAATTCCCCCCAATCGTCGGAGGAACCGGAATATAGCCCACCGCTTCAGTGGTGGGACCCCATCTCTCCCCGCGACAGACCCGGAAGGAGCGACAGAAACCCGAACGATGGCTTCACTCCATCAATCACGCCACCCCAGTTTCGTCGCCTTCTGCCGTCCCTGGCGGGACTCGGCGATTCATCAAAATCGTTCTCCCACCGTTGAAATGGTGGGTTATTGTCGAGTGTCCCTGGCGGGACAAAACCAAGAGTTCTCGCTGGAAAACCGCACCTTGGAAACCCTGCCATTTAGGGCTTGTCAGTCCAGGTTTTGTTCGAGCCCTCGATTCTGAATACTCCCGGGAGTTCTTCGCCGTTTCGGAGGATGACATAAGCATCCGCACCGGCGACGCTGTCCCATTCCAATGTGGCATGCCCTGGTGCGGTGACGGCAGCTGAGGCGGCACTCCGTTGGCCCTGGGGGCTGACAGCGATCAGGGAGTAGGTCTGCTGCTGCTCGCCAATGGTCTTGATGATTCGAGGGGGAGACGGAGTATCCACCGGACGGGATTGGATCGTCCCCCCCAGAGTTGGAGGACCTCCGAGGGATAGGGGAGTCCGCCCCCGCCGTAGCCGCCTCCCCCGAGGGACATCATCCCCTGTCCGATGATCGCATCGGTGAGTGGTTCGCCGTGGTTCGGTCGGAACGATTGAAATCGCAACCGCCCCGGATGGTTGCCACCGCTCCATGGGGCCTCGGAAACTTCATTCTTCTCTAGGATTTCGCCTTGAATGATGGCCGCTTGACGCCAAGCTCCATCGAGCCAGACGTTCCAGGAGATATGCCCCGGGGCTCGGAACATGGAGCCATCGCGGTTGATCGCGTGAAATCGATCATCGAACGGGTCATCGATCTCGGACTTGATGATCCGGCTGCGAACCCACAACCCGGCTGTGCCCGGCTGGCCATTCGGCTCCTTCGCGAGGGATCGGACCACGATGCCGCGAGGAATCTGGTGCGGTTCGAACCCCGCCTCCCACGGTTTGCCCGTATCTGAAACGATCAGTTCTTGATGAACGATTAACCGATCGACAGTGAGCTCGTGCAGTGTCTCTGATCCTGCAGCCTTGAGGGGATTCGCTCCCCCCCTTGCAGGAAATGAGTCACGATGAATGATGTTCCGGCAGACACGGCCACAGTCAGCAGACAGTCAAGGAGTTTCATAACAGGTTCCTCTGTGAGGGGAGTTGTCAGCCCTAGAACGGACCGACGAAAGCGTGCCAAGATCGGCCACGGACGCATCGACCCATCAATCTATGTTCAAGTGTGCCAACAAGGGATAGTATGGTTTATGGCATCGAAGGTGACAGTCCAGAGGTTGGCTCTTGGACCGGGGCCACGTGTATTGAGGATCCTCATCTCATGCTCAGGGACGGTACTGTGTGCTGGTCGACACAATCCACGGCTCTCATGCTCGCTTCCGTTCTCGGAGTGTGGCTGATCAATGGGGCGACGGTACTTGCGCAAGATGACGCGGCATTCTTCGAGCAGAAAATCTGCCCGCTGCTGGTCAAGCACTGCTATGAGTGCCACGCCGTCGAGGCGAAGAAGCTGGGGGGAAACCTGCTGCTCGACAGTCGGGACGGGGTGCAGCAAGGCGGTGATTCGGGACCGGCGATCAATCTCGCCCAGCCCGAGATGAGTCTGCTGCTGCAAGCGGTCCGGTACAAAGACGAAGCGACCAACATGCCGCCGTCGGGCAAGTTGCCAGACCAAGCCATCGCCGACCTCGAAGAGTGGGTTCGTCGCGGTGCTCCCGACCCGCGCGACCAGCCGGTCACGCGCGCCGCAACGGCGTCGTGGGACGAGCAATTCCGTGAGCGGTCAGAGTGGTGGAGCCTGCAGCCGGTGCATGCTCCGCCAGTGCCGACCCCTCGGTATCAGGAGTGGTCACATGATCCCATTGACCGCTTTATCCTCGCCAAACTCGAAGAGCAGAAACTTACTCCCTCTGTGCCCGCTGCGTCCCATACGCTGGCTCGGCGACTGAGTCTCGTGTTGACGGGGCTGCCTCCCTCCTCGGAGCAGGTGGCTGTCTTCTTGAAGGACATCGAGCAGTCCACGAGGGCCGTTGCGGTGGAACGCTACGTCGACTCGCTTCTCGCTTCGCCGCACTTCGGCGAGCGCTGGGCTCGGCACTGGATGGATGTCGTGCGGTTCACCGAGACGCATGGCAACGAATGGAACTACGAAGTCCATCATGCGTGGCGGTATCGAGATTACCTCATCCGGGCCTTCAACGCCGATGTGCCGTATGACCAGTTTGTGCATGAACACATTGCGGGCGACCTGCTGCCGCAACCCCGCTGGAACGCAGCCGAACAGATCAACGAATCGGTGATCGGCACCAGCTTCTATCGGTTCGGCGAAGTGAACCACGATGACTGCATCGCCCTGCGCCAGATCGGATACGACATTGCCGACAATCAGATCGACACACTGTCGAAAGCCTTTCAGGGAATGACTGTCGCCTGTGCCCGTTGTCACGATCACAAGTTCGACGCGGTCTCGACGAAGGACTACTACGCGATCCTGGGCATGCTTCGCAGTTCGCGGCTGGTGGCTCACACGATTGACGCTCCCTCGGTGAACGCGGAACCGATTCGACAACTGAAGGAACTCAAAACCCAAATCCGCGATCAGCTCGCGACCGTCTGGGTCGCTGAGTCTCTGGATTTTTCCAAGTATCTACCCGTCGCCATCGCCAGGCACACCAAAGCTGCGGACGCCGACTCACTGGCTCAGGGGCTCGATCCCGCCCGCCTCGACAAGTGGATTACAGCGCTGCTCGCCGAGAAGCAGCCGTTCGAGGAGGCTTTTGAGCCGCTTCGAGCGACTTTGCGAGCAATCCATCCACCCATCCCCACCGCTACGGCCGATGGCACAACACCACCCCCCGCTCTGCCCAAGACACCGGCTGAGGCGTGGCAGGCGGTCCTCGATCATTACTCAGCGGAGGACAAATCCCGCACCGATTTCAACCGGACGCAGTTCGAATCGTACGCCGATTTCCAGACTAGTCTCCCGGAGGGCTGGACCGTGGGAGGCCAAGGCTTGCGCGAGACGCATACTCCTGCGGGCGATCTCGCCCTCCAGGGGACCGGAGACTCTCTGGTCAGAATGGTTTTGCCCGCTGGATGTTTCACGCATGCGACCTCGGACCGCCTCAACGGCACGCTGCGTTCACGAGTCATCCCCGACGGGAAACAACGAATCAGCTTCTGCCTGCTGGGCGATCGCAGCAGCGCTGTCCGCCTGGTTTCCAATAACTGCCAGCTCAACTATCAGAACTATCGGGCCCTCACCAATCCCGCGATGCACTGGGTCACATTCACGCTCCCGGCAGACCGGGCCCAGCTGCGAACGTATGCCGAATTGATGACGATGTTTGACAATCCGAAGTTCCCGGATCAACTGGCGGCACTCGGCGGGGATTCGGGAAACTACCGAGTGCCCTGGGAGAAGGCGGCCGAGAATCCCCGGTCTTACTTTGGACTCACGCGAGTGGTCCTGCATGACTGCGGGGAGCCTCCGAAGCCGGAACTGGGACACCTGCGTCCGCTCCTGACAGCGGGAGCCGTGACTTCGCTGTCCGAGTTGGCGCAGCGCTATGACCAGGCGTTGCGAGCGGCTCTGACTCGATTTCGCGACAACCATTCGACCGAGGACGATGTCATCTGGCTGAACACAATGTTGCGGCATGGCCTACTGAGCAACAGCCCGGCGGCTTCTCCCACTCTCGCGGAATTGACGGGCAGGTATCGAGAGATCGAGGCGACGCTGGTTGCTCCGCGTGTGACTCCCGGTGTGGCCGATGTGGATGCCGGGTTCGATCAGGCCGTGTTCCTGCGAGGTGACTGTCAGATCCCCGGTCCGGTGGTGCCTCGCCATTTTCTCCCGTCGCTCGCGGCCTGGAATCCTCCGGAGCTGGCGACGATTCCGCCCGGCAGCGGACGCCTGACCCTCGCGGAGCAACTGGCCAGTGGCGGCAACCCGCTGACGGCACGCGTCATGGTCAACCGCATCTGGCACCATCTGTATGGCACCGGACTCGTGAAATCGGTGGATGACTTCGGGCATGTCGGAGAGCTGCCCTCGCACCCCGAACTGCTCGATCATCTGGCCAGTCAGTTCGTCGCTGACCAGTGGTCCGTGAAGCGACTGATTCGCCGGATTGTTCTGAGCCAGACATTCCAGTTGTCGAGTCAGCCTGCGGGGGCGCAGGCGAGCGAAGTCGATCCGCTGAATCGACTGCTCAGTCACTACCCGGCTCGACGATTGGAGGCCGAGGCCATTCGCGATGCGATACTCCGCAGTTCTGGTCGACTTGACCCCCGGCTGTTCGGTCAAAGCATCCAACCGTTTCGAGAGAAAGAGTACGTCGACCGCCGCTTGTTCCCCGGACCGCTCGATGGGGAGGGCCGTCGTAGCGTGTACATCAAAAACAACTTGATGGAGGGCCCCAAATTCCTGGAGGCGTTCAACTTTCCGGGAGGCAAGGTGGCTCAAGGCCGCCGCGATGTCACCAATGTCCCGGCTCAGGCACTGGCTCTACTGAATGACCCGTTCGTCCTGCAACAGGCCGATGTCTGGGCCACTCGACTGATTGCGCGGACCGACGACAGTCTGGCCGCACGGATTGAGTTCATCGTCGAGTCCGCACTGAATCGTCCAGCGACGCCACAGGAAATGGTCGCCTTCGAACACGCCGTCGCTCAGTTGGCCGAACTGCACCAAGTGCCGCCAGGTGATCTCCTGCGGAGTCACCCGATCTGGAAGGACATCGCCCACACAGTGTTCAACCTGCAAGAGTTCATCTACGTGCCGTAACGTGGATTGCTGGAGTGCGGGTTGTCCTCCTGCTGACGAACATTGCGACTGGAGTCTCTCATGTCCCACATCCACTGTACGGGTCGCCCCTTGTTCCCGCTGACGCGGCGCGAGGCACTGCTCGCTTCGGCCAATGGCTTCGGTGCGATTGCCTTGTCTGGGATGCTGGCCGAGCAGGGGCTGCGTGCGGACGAGTCAGGCGTGCGGTTCCCGTCACGCACACATCACCGCCCGCGAGCGAAGAACGTGATCTTCTGCTTCATGGATGGCGGTGTCTCGCACGTCGATTCCTTCGACCCCAAGCCGAAGCTGGAGGAACTCGACGGAAAGCCATTCACCGAATCCAAGAACCCCACCGCCAATGGGAATCGTCAGTGGCTCAAAAGCCCGTGGACCTTCCGGCAACATGGCGAAAGTGGCCTGCCCGTCAGCAGCCTCTTTCCGCATATCGCCGCGTGTGCAGATGACATCGCCGTGATCCGGTCGATGACAGCTGCGCTGCCGATTCACTCGACGGGGGTGCTGTTTCTGCACACCGGATCGAATCAGGCCGGGCGGCCCAGTATTGGATCGTGGGTGGACTATGGGCTGGGGGCCGAGAGTCACAACCTGCCAGGGTTTGTCGTTCTCAGTTTTGGCGTGGTGCCTTGTGGTGGGATGGAGAATTATTCTTCCGGATTCCTGCCCGCCACTCATCAAGCGACTCTCTTCGCGGCGGATGGCACACCGATCGACAACATCACGCCCGGCGATTCCAACCGTCGCATTCAGCAGCTGAAGCTCTCGCTGCTGAAGGACCGTGATGCGGCGTTCGCGGCTCAGTCGGGAGTGGGCGATGCGGTCGATTCGGCGATTCAGAATTACGAGATGGCCTACCGGATGCAGTCGCTGGTGCCGGATCTGCTGGATCTGTCCCAGGAGACTCAAGCGACCCAATCGATGTATGGGCTGAATTCCCCGGTCCCCTCACAGCGGCTGTATGGAATTCAGTGTTTGCGGGCGCGGCGTTTGATCGAGTCGGGCGTGCGATTCGTGGAAATCACCTGTCCACCGGGCGCTTCGAACGGCACGTGGGATCAGCATGGGGACCTCAAGAAGGGGCACGAGAAGAATGCCCTCGATACCGATCAGGCGATCGCCGGACTGATTCGTGACTTGCAACAACGCGGTCTGTTTGAAGAGACGCTG
>JAYSUV010000081.1:0-2245 GCA_043718945.1 Planctomycetota bacterium | reverse complement strand
TGGCGGTGATCATTGCGCTGGGGTTGTTGGCGGTGTTCACTTGGTCGCTCGCACGAGAGCGGCAGATCCTCGGGTCGTGGCAGACGATCTTGTTCTGGCTGTTGCGAACGACAGCTTTGGGGATCGCCCTTTGGATGCTGCTGGCCCCAACGAAGATGCTGGTCGAGGTTTCGACGACGCGCAAGTCGATCGTCCTTATGGCCGATGTCAGCGGCAGTATGCAGACGGTCGACCCGGCGGGTTCGGCGGATGATGCACGCTGGGCACTGATGCAGTCCAGCTCTGCCTCCGCATCGATCACGCGGGCGGCGGACTCCGCCATTGCGGCTGCGGTCATCGCGGAACAGCATCTTCAGTCGGCCAGTACCGCTCTGGCTCAGCATCAGAGAGAAAGTCTGGTCGTCGATGCCACCTCAGCCGCTCGCGAGGCTCTGGATCGTGTGCGCGTGCATGTGGCTGTCCTGGACGCTGGCTTGTCGGATCAAGGGACAGTCGATACGGAGTCGAAGGCGCTGGCTCGTCGAGTCTCAAAGGATCTGACGAGTGCGGAGTTCACTGCGTTCGATGAACTCTGTGAGGCGTTGAAGAGGCAACGCACACCGACCGATCGCGGCTGGCGGGAAAGCCTGTCCGATCTTCAGATTCGCATCAGTACCATTCGGCGACGACTCACCGAACTGGCCAAGGTGGCTGAGGCCGTAGAATCAAGTCCGAGTCAGTCACGGTCGCTCGCCGAGCTCCAACGATTACCTCGACTCAGTCGCGTCGCGAATCTCATGGGGATGCTAGAGTCGGGGGTTCTGCAAGAGATCGCCGAGAAGGCCGACATTCGCATCAGCACCTTCGATCAGTCGTCCCGAGTACTGACGCGGATCGCTGCCAGTCCGCCAACGGGAGACAGTGCCAACTCAGCTCCCTCGACCGATTCGATGTCCCCAGCGGGGTCGGTTCGCCGAAGTCTGGTGACTGATCTCCTATCAGCGACCAAAGACAACGATGACGAAAACGATGAGACGACTACGGGCGAGACCAACCTCTCCGCCGTGCTCGAACAACTCGACCGCGATCGTCGCGAGCAACCGATTGCAGCCGCGATCCTGCTGACGGATGCGTCTCACAATTCGATCGGGGCTGTCAATCCGCGAGTAGCTGCGGAGGCCCTGAAGGGGCTGCCGGTGTATGTCCTTCCGATTGGGAATACTCAGTACGTGCGGGACGTGTTGATCCAAGCGGTCTTTACGCCGACGGTCGCCATGCGCAACGATGACATCGTCATCGAGGCAGTCATCCAGGCCCACGACTGCGCGGGCGACAACTGCGTGGTTCAGTTGCTCCAGGACGATCAGGTGATTGACACTCGGACGATCCCGCTCGATGTGGGCTATGCCACGCGGCGTATTCGCTTTGATCGCAAGCTCAGTGAAGTCGGATTCCAGCGGTATTCGATTCAGGTGTCACCGCTGGAGCGCGAGCTGTCAGAACTCAACAATCGGAGCGACTTCGAAGTCAATGTGACCCGCAGCGAGATCAAGGTTCTGCTGGCGGACGAAATGCCTCGGTGGGAGTTCCGCTACCTGGCGCAGCTGTTCCGTCGCGATCCGAAAGTGGAACTCGACGAGTTGCTGTTTCACCCTCGTCTCATTGCCACCGGACGGAGGCAGGAGACGAAAACTTTCCCGACGATCGTGGATGCCTGGGACCAGTACGACATAGTGATCCTCGGCGACCTGACGGTGGAGCACCTTCCGCTCGACGCTCAGAAGTCACTGATTGAATACCTGCGTGATCGGGGCGGGACAGCCATCGTGATCGCGGGCAAGGAAGCGATGCCCCAGGCGTTCGCGGACCTGCCGCTCGCCGGAGTCCTACCCGTCACGCGACTGCCCGATGAAGTCGCCGCCAGTGGATCGGAGTATTCGTTCTTTGTGACCGATGCGGGGCGGCAACATAACGCTCTCCGCATTGCTGACACCGAGGAGGCTACCCAAACGGCCTGGGACTTCGTGAGCCAGTTCGCCCCGCTGCACGATGTCTCACCGTGGAGACTCCCGCGCCCTTCGGCGACCACGCTGATCTCCGCCGTACCGAAGGAGACGCTCGATGAGGCTCAAGCTGCGGCCACCAGCAGCTTGCTCTGCTGGCAGCCGGTCGGTCGAGGCCGCATGATCTATTTCTCGGGGCCGGAAACTTACCGACTCCGGTTTTTGCGAGGGGATCAACTGCACTATCGCTTCTGGGGGCAACT
>JAYSUV010000009.1:0-2483 GCA_043718945.1 Planctomycetota bacterium | reverse complement strand
CGCGATTTGACGTTGAACAGAGACCTTCACTGGGACAACCTTCTACTTCGAAGAAAACAACCGACTTTGAAACAGACTGCCTGAACCGACCCGACACCAACACCAACGCCGACTCAATACAAGACAGACGGGCGGATAAGCCGAACAAATCCACCCTGACGGTTCACCCACATGGGGCCATGCCAAAACGCCCACACGGGGAGGAGCCACTCGCTCCACCCCCGGCATGAAAATCCCAATCGCTAGGCGACCGCAACCTCAACAGCTGCGACTACTTACGCAGCCCCAAACGACCGATCAGCTCGACATAGCTCGCCGGCTTAACCCGACGCAGATACTCCAGCAGACTCCGACGCTTGCTGACCATTTGCAGCAGACCACGACGGCCCGCATGGTCCTTCATTTGACGCTTCAGATGGAGCGTCAGCTCGTTGATCCGATTCGTGAGCACCGCAACCTGGACTTCCGGCGAACCGGTGTCCTTCTCGTCGCGACGGTACTCCTGAATCACCTGAGACTTACGTTCTGGGGTAATGGACATGATCGAAATTCCTCTCCGACCCCGCAGCAGCGCCGCTGGGACTAGAAACCTGGGTTCTCACACTCTGTGAACAAGCGTGAATCATAACCGCAGGTTTGCGGGATGCAATCGAATGCAAAAACCCGTACCACGCCAAATTTCGGAAGTCTCTGGGGACGCCAGTTCGGATACCTCGCCTAATTTCGTCCCCTGACACCGGCGAGAAGCGTCGAGTGATGCCCGATCTCCCGAATGAGAGCTGCCACCGCAGACTGAGAAATCTCCCCCTCGCGAAGTCCGGATTCACAGGCCGCCCCTCGAACCGCGATTACATCGGGATCACACAGCAAGAGTTGAGGCAAGTCACTCATAGTCACTCGACCGGCGAAGGCCACTGCCAGTTGATGGGCCTGAGCGTGGGCGACGATCGATCGCAACTCGATCTCGGAGATCAAGTCCACCAGACGCCCGCTCGTTTTGTCGAACGTGTCGATCAGAAATGCCCGGCAGTCCCCCTCGATCGCCGCCTCCAGAACCTCGCGCACTGGCGGCGCTCCAGCCTGGTCCGCATCCGCATAGGCCACCGCCACCCAGTCGAGTGGCTTCCCTCGCAGCACATCGAACTCGGCTCTTAATTGACGCCACAGCACCCGCCAGTGCCGTTCCGAGGCCAGCCCAGCCAACCCGAGCTTGGCGTACTGCACATGCGGTGGGAGGACTGGGAGCGGGGCGTGCTGCCAGTCGAGTATCTCTCCCAGCGCCGCACTGATCGCGGTCGACGAAACGGCCTTGGCGGTGGCACTGATCAAATACAGATCGGC
This sequence comes from Planctomycetota bacterium, assembly GCA_043718945.1. Lineage (GTDB taxonomy): Bacteria > Planctomycetota > Planctomycetia > Planctomycetales > Planctomycetaceae > TH-plancto1. The sequence goes on along the minus strand of JAYSUV010000009.1, from coordinate 1,142 downwards.
CAGAGAAGCCATTCCCAGCGGCCCGCGCGTCGGCTCCTTGATGTCCAGGATTCCCGCCCCGCCACTCAGCGCATCCAGGGCCTCTTGCGGAGTCCGGACGCTCACCAACAGCTGGGGCAAGTCCGTCGCACGGAGAGTGATTTCGGCCATCGGGAGTGATGAAGAGGGCATCGGCAAGCGGGTCCGCACACGGTCATCGGGGGGAATCCGGCAGTGTGACAAGTCGCCCGCTCATGCGGAATGCAGGCGATGAGCAGAGCCCCAATCCCCGTTTATTCTTCACGCGGGCGAGATTGAGACGTACGACGGACGTCCTCGTCCGTCGCTCCCCGAAGTTTTCGACACGGACGGACATCCTTGTCTGACCTTTCTACACAACTCCCCCCAATAGTCTACAGCGAGCTTGTTTTTCGGCATGAGATTTGTGCCATGGAATTGGCGTGTGTGGTATCGCATGTCGAGTGGGCAGGGAGGCCGGGGGAGATGGAGATTGCAGACGAGTGGGCGGGGATGGATTTGGGGGATCGGCGGTTGAATGAGCGGGCGGTGGCGTTGATCGAGGCGTTGTCGCGGCAGCCGATGGCGTCGATTAATGCGGCTTGTGGAGGGTTGGCGGAGACCACGGCGGCGTATCGTTTTTTCGACAATGAGAAGGTCACGCCGGAGAAGCTGCTTGAGCCGCATTTGGACGCGACGATCGAGCGGATGATGGGGCAGCCGGTGGTGCTGTTGGTCCAGGATACGACAGAGATGGATTTCTCAAAGCATCCGCCGGAGGGGTCGGGGCCGCTGCGGTCGCTGAAGACGCGGGGGTATCTGGATCACACGACGCTGACGGTGACGCCCGAGCGGTTGGCCTTGGGCGTGGTGGAGGTGCAGATGATCGCGAGGACGGACGAGGGGTTTGGTCAGAGCAAAGCTCGTCAGAACGACCCGTTCGAGACGAAGGAGATCGCCCGTTGGCTCCACAGCTATCGCTCAGCGGCACGTCTGCCCGAGCGCGACACTCAGGCCGCAGGAGACACCTGGATCAAGTTGCAGGATCGCCTGGCCGAGGGTGCGGTGCGGACCACGCGCACGGTGGACTGCCGCGCACCGCCAAACGCGCCGCCCGCACAGCCGTCGTCGAAGTGCGGGCCGCC
>JAYSUV010000080.1:0-19138 GCA_043718945.1 Planctomycetota bacterium | reverse complement strand
CTCAAGTGGGTCATTCAGAAGTGTACGCCGGAGATGTTCGGGTACCTGCGAACGGGGTGGACGTGCGACCTCTTGTCGAAGCTGATGAAGTCGATGACCGGAGTGAGTTGGAGTCGCGAGACGATGCGTCGCTGGCTGCACCGGGCGGGGCTGGTGTGGCGTCGTCCGCGTCCAGTGGTCGGGCCGAGTGACCCGCAGAAGCGTGGGATTCTCCAGCGAATCAAGCGACTTCTGAAGCATCTCCCCGCTTCCGAAACAGCTGTGTTTCAAGATGAGGTCGACCTGAATCTGAACCCCGAGATCGGCTCGATGTGGCAAGCGAAGGGTCAACAGGCCGAGATCGTGACGCCCGGCAACAACGTCAAACGCGACCTCGCAGGCAGCCTCGAATGGCGCACGAAACGCGTGTTCAGCACCCTCGGAAAGGGCCGCAACGGAAAGCTGTTTATCGCGCACCTGGCCGACCTGAACCGGCGACTGAAACACTTCCAAGTCGTCCATGTGATCTGCGACAACGCCAGCTTCCACACGAGCAAAGCGGTCCGCGCATGGCTGGCCGAACACCCGCGCATCCGACTGGTGTTCCTGCCGAAGTACTCGCCGGAACTGAACCCGATCGAACGCGTCTGGTGGCACCTCCGCGACGAAATCACCCGCAACCACCAACACCCCACTATCGACCGCCTGATCGCCGCCACCCTCCGCTGGTTGAAACACCGAAAGCACCAGATCGAAGGCCGAGCCTACCGCAATCTGCTCAACGCCTGATCCCATGCTTTCGATTGGGCGGGGAGGCATTTAGAGATTCTCAGTGTCAAGAATCCGTGAGTCGAATCTCCGGTTCATCCGATGGTGTGGCAGGGCTGGCCAGCAAGGTAGCCTGAACGATCAGGCACAGCCTGACCTACCGCTACTATACATTCGCAACACCTCGTATCAACAGCAAGTGAGCCGCCATCAGAGCGATCAAGAGAATCGCGAACATCCATAGCGTGGTCGTTCTTCGTTTCTCCGGTGTCACGGTGGCGGCCACGATCACATTGAGTATCCCCCAAATCATGCCCACGAATCCTCCCCACATGGCGAAGAACATCCATAGGCTGCTCATCCATCCATAGATCAGTACGGGAATCGTGGGACTGATGATTCCCACCACAATACTCCCAAATAATGCCAATGCGAGATCACCATCGGGGGGCCTCGTGTTGGGCTGAGAATCGATCTCTTGATCTGTCATCTGGTCAGACTCTCGGAAATCCCTCCCAGTGGTTGCAACCACTGGGCTTTTTCTATTGCGTCATCCCGCCCAGTAGACCCGGTCAAGCGTGCGATACCCGATCGCCTCGCTCAGATGTACAGCCGAGATATCCTCGCTCCCCTCGAGGTCGGCGATAGTGCGGCTCACACGCAGGATCTTATCGTGAGCGCGGGCGGTGAGGCCCATCTCTTCCATGGCGGCTTTGAGGAGCGATTCGGCATCGGCTCCGAGTTTGCAAACGGTGCGAATTTGACGCGGTGACATCGTGCCGTTGAGGGCCCCGGGTGTCTCACGGAAACGGTCCTTCTGTCGTTCGCGGGCTCCGATTACGCTGTCCCGCATGGAATCGCTGTTGGTGCCAACCTTGTCATTCGACAGCTCGCGGAACGGCACCGGTGGCACCTCGACATGGATATCGATGCGGTCGAGTAGTGGCCCGCTGATCCGCGACAAATACCGCTCGACCTGCATCGGCGAGCAGTTGCAGTTCCGTTTGGGGTCACCGCGAAACCCGCACGGGCAAGGGTTCATGGCCGCCACCAACATCAAGCTAGCCGGGAACGTGACACTGCCGATGGCCCGCGAGATCGTCACGCACCGGTCTTCCAGCGGTTGCCGCATCACCTCCAACGTGCGGCGGTTGAACTCGGGTAACTCATCAAGGAACAACACCCCGTTGTGCGCCAAACTAATCTCGCCCGGTTGCGGTGTACTACCTCCTCCCACGAGACCGGCCTCACTGATCGTATGATGCGGCGAACGAAACGGCCGTGTCAGGAGCAGCGGCTGCGAGGCGGGCAGGCGACCGACAGCGCTCCAGATGCGCGTCGACTCGAGACTCTCTTCGGGAGACAGATTCGGCAACACCGTGCCCAGCCGCTGTGCCAACAGCGTCTTCCCCGTCCCCGGCGACCCGATCATCAACAAGTGGTGCCGTCCCGCAGCTGCGACGGTGACGGCCCGTTTGGCGGACTCCTGACCCTTCACATCGGAGTAGTCGACCGCGTAGTTGCCGTATTCCTTGAGGGCATCCTCCCAGCGGAACACAGCCGGGGCAATCGGCAGTTCGCCGCTGAAGAAGCCAATCGCCTCGGCCAGGCTGCCGACCGGGATGACATCGAGTTCCTCAACCACAGCCGCTTCGCGAGCGTTCTCAGCGGGAACCAGCAACCCCTTGCGGCCCTCATTGCGAGCCTGCAGCGCCATCGACAGCGCTCCCTTGATCGGGCGCACGTTTCCATCGAGGGCCAGTTCCCCGACCACCGAATATTGAGCGAAGCGTTCCGTACTCACTTGCCCACTGGCGGCCAGCATCCCGATGGCAATCGGCAGGTCCGACGACGGGGCCTCCTTGGGCAGGTCAGCGGGGGAGAGGTTGATCACGATCCGGTCGATAGGCCGGTGATACCCGCTGTTGACGAGCGCTCGCTCAATGCGCGGAATGCTTTCCTTTACAGCGGCTTCGGCCAGCCCGACGAGCGTGGTCTTGGGCAGCGAGGCGGGGGAGATATCGACCTCGACTTCGACCGATCTGGCATCGATCCCGAACAGCGAGTACGTGAACAACTTCGCAAGCATCGAGCAGGCCCGTTCGGACGTGATGAGGGAAACGTGAACAAACGCACCGTCATGACATCTTGCAGGGAAACGGCGGGGGAAGCAAGTCGACCGCTGTGAAGATCCAGGATGAATCGCGGCGACAACATTATGCGCTCGTGAGACTCCAGTCGAGCGATGTAGACTGGTTTGCTGGTTGAATCGCGCAGTGAATCCCTGGAAGACCATGTCTCAGCCCGACGCCACGACACCTGCCGTATTCAAAGGCCGCCGCCGCTTTGGGTGGCTGTGTCTTCTGCTGTTGCTGCCCACAGTCGCTGGCCTTGTCTGGTGGCGGGTGAATCGACTCAGTGAACTCGAACAACAGTTCGTGGGACAATGGACGACGACTGAGCGGTACGATGATGGCTCGACCTGCACGCGGACTTGGCAGGTGAGAAGCGACCGAAGTTTGCACTACCGCAACCAATACCACTGGGTGGCGGCACTCGGGAAACCCGCGAGAGCAAAAAACAGCCACGGAGTCATGACTTGGTCGATTCGAGACGGGCGGCTGCTGGTCAATCCGAATCACTCGGCTTCGAAACGAATACAGGTACTCTGGAGGCTGACGCGCTGGCGAGTCCAGAACGCGATCCAGGGCGTCTCCGGAATTGTGATGGATCATGAGGGATCGAACGGTCGGCTCTCCACTGTCGGTCCCAATACGTTGACGGTGAACTGGTGGAACCCCGATAAGAAGCGGGAATCCTCGGGGGTTGTTTACACCCGAGTCGCGACCGATCCGAAGCAGTCGTCCAGCGACGGCCGCGATTGAGCGATGAAGGTTGGTGTGTGGCCCATTGGCGGGTGTCTGTCATGCGTCAAGTTTCGAGCTTGCGGCCAGCGAGCAAACCCGGAATCATGCGAGCTCGTTTCAGGTTCGAAGCAGTCTGTCATGAAAGTGGTGAGCGGGAATGGTTGGGTTTCCGTTGAAGGGTGTGATTCCTCCGTTGGTCACTCCGCTGGCGGGGCGGGATGAGATTGATCTCCCGGCGCTGGGGCGGATCATTGAGCATGTCCTCGGGGGGGGCGTGCATGGAGTGTTCTTACTGGGGACAACGGGAGAAGGTCCGAGCCTGGGTCATGAGGCTCAGCGAACGCTCGTGGCCGAGGCGACCAAGCTCGTCCGACGGCGAGTCCCTGTCCTCGTCGGGATCACCGACTCGGCATTCAGCGAGTCGGTCCAGCTCGCTCAATTCGCAGCTGAGGCCGGGGCGGACGCGGTGGTACTGGCCCCGCCGTTTTACTTTCCGATGCACCAGAACGATTTGCGGCACTACTGCGTGTCGATCGCCCGCGAGGTGCCGTTGCCGGTGTTTCTGTACAACATGCCGAGCCACTGCAAGGTGTCGTTCGAGCTCGATACGGTCAAGCACCTGCTCGACGAGCCGAACATTGTTGGGTTCAAAGACAGCTCCGGACAGATGCTATTCTTCAACCAGTTGTTGTCGCTCACGAAGAAGCGTCCCGACTTCAGCATACTCATGGGGCCGGAGGAGTTACTGGCCGAAGGGGTGCTGATGGGGGGGCACGGGGGCGTCTGCGGTGGAGCGAATCTCTGCCCGCGCATGTATGTCGACATGTACGAGGCAGCGCTGACGGGCGACCTGCGACAGGTGCATGTGCTGCAACAACGGATATTGCGGTTGTCGACGAAGATCTACTCGGTCGGGTTGGCTCCGAGTGGATACCTGACCGGCCTGAAAGCGGCGATGTCGCTGCTGGGGCTGTGTGAGGCGCGGTTGTCGGAGCCGCTGACGCCGCTGCCGGAGGATCGCCGGACGGTGTTGGCGAGGCATCTCGCGGACCTCGGGCTGGCTCCTGTCGCCACTCGGTAGTTGGCCACATGTCTGGTGATCGCTCGCCACCCAATGGAAAAGCTGCCCTTGACCGAATCGCTGGCTTTTCCCAACATCGTCGGGTTCATCATCCACGGAGGGATTCAAGATGTGGCGAGGGAGTGCATTCTTACTGGCATGCGGTTGGGCGTTGTTATGCGTTTGTTGGGGACCAGCTAGGGCCGACGATACGGCGTTGATCGATCCTTCGACCACGATTGTAACGGTCGATGGTGTCAAATTATCGGCGGGGCTGATTCTAGTGCCTGCGGGGAAAGACCTGGAAAAATGGTGGGCGGGCGAGGGGCATGACAGCGCGACTCAAGAGCGGGTGCGAAAGGAACTGGACACCCACAGCGAGGCTGCGGTCGATACGGAATTGCTCCGGGCTGCGTTGTCCAACGCTCGCGATAAGACTAATGACGCAACGAAGGAAGAATTCCAGCCAACTGTCGAGAAGTTCATGCCGCGTGCCCTAACAGAACTCCGGAAAGTGCAAAAGATTGATGACTGGTCCCCGAAATCACCAAGGGCCGATCCTTATATTAACGCTTGGCTCGCATCTCATGCGGATGCGATGCTTGGTTCTGAATTGGCAGCACTGGCTTGGCTAGAGAGTCCTGATCGAGCAGATGCTGTCCGTACTCATTGGACCTCGCATCGAGAGGACTATCTCGTCTTACGAAGTGCTCGCTGGCGACAAATAACTGTCACTGGTACAACGATTTCCGAGGTGGAAGACTTGCTGAATGCGGGAGAGGAATTCGCAACAGTCGCAGAGAAATTCTCACAAGATTCATACCGTACCAAAGGCGGACTTCTGGAATCGGAGGCTCCCCATTTTCTGATTCCAGCCGATGTCATTCGGGGGCTTGAAGTTGCTCAACCCGGGAGGATAGTACGCGTCGATCTCGGTAAAAAAGTGATTCTCTTGAAACCTGAAACCACCGATCTCATTCCGGGCGAGCTCTATGAAGTAACACGACGAGTCAAAGTAGACATGGCACGTCTCAAGAGCGGCGAACTTGCGAAAGTGATTGCTGCCAAGAGACGTGCCAAATGTCGAATCGAATGGGCGAAGTCAATTAGTAATTGAGTCCAATCATTATCCAGACCCAATCGTCTGCGCTGACGTTCCTTTCAATCTCACTGCTCACGCTGATCCCAATGGTGTTGTCCGTACGCGGAATCCTCACGTCAGGATTCTGATATGCTGGAATCGGAATTGTCACCGAGTCCTGATTGACGTTGTCACCGTATTCATCCAGTCCGGCATCCGCCAGTATGGTAGCACCGATCAGCAATCCCGATCCGAGTCCCGCAGTCGCGTATGGATGCTCGGACGCCAAATCTCTAGCTCGATCAATCATGTTCACTGGGCCAGGGAAATAGTCTCTCAAATCATCGACGACAGTGTTTCCAATTGTCGCCAGCACTGCTTGCACCCCTGCTTGCGCGGCGTCCCCGTAATCACCGTCTTCAGGGACGCCGGGAATCGCGGGAGGCATGATCAATTCTATCATGCGCGGATCCTCGGGCGGGAACAGGGAGGAGTCAAACTGAGGAAATCCCCGTTGGCTCAGACCATCGTCCACTGGAGCGACCGGAAATTCAGGTGGCATCGGAACAAAGAAAGGCGGTTCCGCATCCAGGAACACATCATCCGGGTCAAGTGACGAATCGGGCGGTGTGAACTCAATGAAAGGGGGTTCACTCTCCGGGAACACCGTGTCCGGATCATTCAGTTCATGGAGGTCACTCAGCTCATCCTCAGCCAGAGCCGCACCCCCCATCACCAACATGACACCAAAGCCTATCGTCGCACAGAATTTGAACATTTCTTCCCCAGTACAGATCACTGTCAGAAAATGATGCCTCCCTGCCTGAATTTGTAAATCCGTTACGCTGAGCACCGTAACACGTACTTCTCACAGAATCCACCCTGGCCGACGGAATGGACTCAACCTCTTGAAGTCGTCTGACGCCGGGGATATTGTCGGGCATCTCTTCTGGGAGGGAACACCGACGTGTGTGCCTCACAATTGTCGGCAGCGGCAAGATCCTGCTCCTTCTCCCCACTGTCTGCGCGACTTTCGGGGAGGACGTGGCTGTGGGGAGAGGGCCGGGGTGAGGGGCTTGGAACGAGCGATGTGGCCCCCTCGCCCCAACCCTCTCCCCCACAAAGGAGTTCTCTTTGAATGCAGTGCTGATTGTGGCGGAGAGGGGGCAGAATCCGGCGGCTGCCTACTTTTGTGGTGCACACACAACATCGTGGGCCGCAAAACTGTGTGTCGCTCATCGGGCAAGTTCGACCACTCACCATTCACCATTCACCACTCACCACTCACCACTCACCACTCACCATTCACCATTCACCATTCACCATTCACCATTCACCATTCACCATTCACCATTCACCATTCACCATTCACCACTCACCACTCACCACTCACAATTCACCACTCACCACTCACAATTCACCCGCATGCCCGCTCCTCAGCCCACCATCCTGCGATCGATTGCCATCCGGTTCGGGCTGTTGCTCGGACTGGCCGGGGGGGGGCGTGCGTCATTCACTGGCTGCGGGGCTCGAGCTGGCTGGAGTCGCTGTATCTGGCGTTCATCACGCTGTCGACGCTGGGTTCGCGGGATGTGGCCGAGGGGCCGAACGCTGATGCGCTGATGGCGTTTATGATCGTCTACATCATCCTCGGGCTGAGCACGTTCGCGTATTTGGCCGCCGATGTGGGAAGATTCATCCTCAATGCGGAATTCCGCAAATTGATCGAAAGGCATCGCATGGACCGCTCCATCGCCACCCTCAAGAACCACTTCATCGTCTGCGGACTCGGGCGGATGGGGACCTCGATTTGCCAGTACCTGCACGATCGGAAGCAGCCGTTCGTCGTCATCGACCGGGACGAGGCCCAGCTGCAAAGCGTATGCGGTGCGCGGGGTTGGTTGTTTGAGGTGGGCGATGCGACCTCGGATAACGATTTGCGCCGGGCGGGGATCTTAGAGGCTCGCTCGCTCGCGACCGTGTTACCGACGGACGCGGACAACATCTATGTCGTGCTGTCCGCGCGGCTATTGTCAGCGAAGATCCAGATTGTGGCTCGGGCGAGTGATGAACTCGCCATCGAGAAGATGCAGCGAGCGGGGGCGACGCGGGTGATCAGCCCCTTCAGCAGCGGGGCCGTGAAGATGGCCCGCTTCATGCTGAGTCCGAGTATCGAAGACTTCCTAGAGATCGGCGACAAACGCGGCGGAGAGCTGGAGCTGGCCGATGTGCAGATTCGGGAGAACAGTCCCTATGTGGGCAAGAAACTCGCTGACACCGATCTCCGAGAACGCGGGGTCATGGTCATTGGTATCCGCCGGGCCAATGGAGAAAAACTCCTGCCCCCACCGGGGACAGCTGTGATCATGGCGGGTGACAGCTTGTTCGCGTTCGGCAGTTCGACGGCGGTCAATGCGATGATTGGCGAGGGTGAATGAGAGGGGCGGCATGGGACAGGCCAATGTCTGTGCAATCACCGGTTAAAGACCAAGTGCCAGCCGACGAGTACCAGCAGGACGAACAAGCCAGCCTTGGCCCAATTCGGAATGGAATCAATGCTGAATCCATTGGACTGGACGACTTGCGAACCGCTGGTCGCTGCGGGGACGACAGCTGGTGCATTCGAAGTGGGGGAGAAAGCTCCAGACCCGGAGGAGCCCGGAGCCGCCGAGAATGGCTGAGAACCACTCGGTTTGTTGGATGTGGTCGAATCATTCGAGAAGGCGATTTGACAGTGGGGACAGACACCCGTCTTGATCGCACTGGCCGGAATCTCCTTCATACAGTTGGAGCACTGCAAGACTTCCGGGGCACCTGATGTGGCAGCTGCGGGGGGGGTATGGGCGGGCGGTGGGGTCTCCCCGGCCTCCATCACTTTGTCGGGGGTGGTCGCGGGCGCGGCGTTATCCGACGGTTTGGTCTTGGGAATATTTTTGATGCCCCCGAAACCGCCATTTCCCAACCCGTTGACGGGGGGCTTTCGTGGGGGGGGCGTCTCAGGCACTTCGGGGATTTCTGGAATTGCACTCGGGGGGCCACTGGAGGTTTCCATCGGGACTGAATCCACCTCTGTCGTCACGCTGGAGTATGAGGCACTGATCCGCTGAGCGACTTCCTGAAAAACCTCCTCAGTGCGAAACTCTAAACGTCCATCCGTCGTACGAATGCTCTCGATCCGTTCGAACCCGATCCGTTGACCAACATCTCCCAGCTCCCGATCACGAGCGGACGATTTGCCGGTGTCCACAACAATTTCGGAAGCAGTCAGGCTCAACAGCTTTCCTCGAATATACTTCAAATTTCCCGTCTTCTCCATTTTGACAACAACTTCCGGAGTTGTTGGAAACACAAATCGAGTACGCGAAGGTAGCGCAACTTCTTGCGACGAGGCAACTCCCGTCCACGCCAACGCGACAGCCACAACCAGCCCTGAAATTCGACCACACATGACCTGGACTCCTCTCATGGATGACTTGTCCTACGAGTAGGACAACGATCAGCAGCACAAGATTCTACAAAAAACGCGGAACAAACCTCGAATCTCGATTTTAGACCACATGGATTGAGAGCCGCGAGGGCTTTTTATGAAAACACCACTCAATCATCACATCCCATTTCGGAGTAGAATGTTATGAACTATCAAGTATGTCTCACAGGCTCTAATACTCCCCTAGGACACTCTCGCCCCCGGAAAAACGCAAACAAGCCCGCGTGGGAATCCCACGCGGGCTTGGAGCAAAACAGTCCCCACCGAGTTGCGTCGAGGGAGTGGTCAGTTTTCAGTCATCAGTTGTCAGTGGGGGGGCAACGGAGGACCGGTGAGTTCGCGAGTGAGAGTCGCAGGTTTCGAGAGAGTGAGAGAGAGTGTGAGAGTGAGAGAGTGTGAGAGTGAGAGAGTGAGAGAGTGTGTGAGAGAGAGAGAGAGAGAGAGTGTGTGTGTGTGTGTGTCACTAAATCAGCAAGTGAGAGTCGCTTGGCTCAAAGCCCGGGGGTTGCAACCCCCGGGCGTTCTGAACTGAAGACTGTCCACTGAACTGACCACTGACCACTGAAAACTGAAAACTGAAAACTGAAAACTTCCACTTACCGCACGTCATCCTGACCGTCGCAGAAGTCGGCCTGGTCGCTGAAGCTGCTGCCGGACATGTGGCCCTTGTGGCCGCAGGTGCCGCTCATGTTGTAGCTCTGTTGCACCGAGCTGAAGGCGGAGCCGACATCTTCGAGTTCGTTGTTGATGTTGATCGAAACTTCGCTCAGTCCGACGACCAGGCCGAGGACAGCGATGGTCGAAACCAGCACCAATTCGGCGGAAACAATGAAACCAGCTTCGTCGTTCTTGAGGGCGGCGATGAGCTTGAGCATGAGAGTGTCTTTCCGTGCGGTGGGGTGGTGTTTGTCACTTCGAGGTGGCTGTCACTTCGATGAAATGACCTAATGCAGGCTCGGTGCCAAAGACCCGAAACAGTGTTCAGAAATCTTGACAGCGAGGACAGTCGCACCTCGTAACACCGACTCATTAAACGGCTTACGCCCAGTCAAAAAACATCGTTCAGCTGTCAAGAGCCTGAACACCCGCCCGAGGCCATTGAGGCGTATTCGCCACAGAAAACACACGGTTCGAGCCCCGCCGCCGGAACTCGTGGAGCAGCCATGAGATCCACCATGATGCCGAAACGCCACCACGAGGCGTTGTGGCGACATACGAGCGGGTGGGCGTCAGCCCAATGTCACTTACTTGAGATCACTAGCCCGACGCGTCAGCGAGGGAATCTTGGGGAAAACTCGCTTTCGCTCGCCCTCGCTGACGCTTCGGGTTGGTAAAGTCAGTGCCATTGGGCTGACGCCGTGCCGCTCTGGATGAAGAACTAAATGAATTCCGCTCTACTCCGGCCCGTACTCGGCCAGGAACTCTTCCTCGGTGAGAACTCGAATCCCGAGTTCTTGGGCTTTGGCGAGCTTGCTGCCAGCGTCGTCTCCGGCCAGGACGAAGTCAGTTTTCTTCGAGACGCTGCTAGCGGCTTTGCCGCCTTGGGCGTGGATGTAGTCCTTGATGCCGTCGCGGGTGAAGCTCTTTAGGGCTCCGGTCGCCACCACCGTCTTCCCCGCGAGTTTGCCTGCTCCGGCGGCCACGCTCGCCACGGCTTTGACTTCCACGGGCGGCGGGGCGACACCGCTCTCGACCAGCCCGTCGACGATTCGCTGGCCAAACTCGGACCCGAAGAAGGTGGCGATCGCCGTCGCCACGATCGGGCCGATGTCGGGGACTTGGGCGAAATCGGCTTCGGTCTTGGTCCGAATGGCTTCGAGGCTCCCGAAGTGATCGGCCAAGGCCCGAGCGGTCGAGACGCCGACGTGCCGGATGTTGAGAGCAGTCAGCAAGCGGAACAGCGGGCGGGTCTTGGAGGTCTCGATCCCGGCCAGCAGGTTGTCGATCGACTTCTCGCCCTGCCGCTCTAACGCAATCAACTCGTTTCGCTTGCCTTGGAGACGGTACAGGTCCGCGAACCCGGTGACGAACCCCGCATCGACCAGTTGCTCCACGAGCTTAGTGCCCAATCCCTCGATGTCCATCGCTTGCCGCGAGGCAAAGAACCGCAGCCCCTCTTTCAGCTGGGCCGGGCAGGCGGGATTCTGGCAGCGGATGTAGACGCCGCCCTCGTCCTGGGCGACCTCGGCGTGACAGACCGGGCAGGCGGTCGGGAAGACGAAGTCTTGCTCGTCGCCGGTGCGGCGGTCCTCTTCGACGCGCACGATGTGCGGGATGATCTTGCCCGCCTTCTCAACGATCACCCAGTCGCCGATCTTGAGGCCCAGCCGGTCGAGTTCCTCGCGGTTATGCACACTCGACCGCGACACCGTCGTCCCCGCGATCTCGACCGGAGCGAGGTTGGCCACGGGGGTCAACGTGCCGGTCTTGCCGACCTGCACATCGATCGAGAGAACCTGCGTACTCGCCTCATACTTTTCCCACTTATAGGCCGCGACCCAGCGGGGCACCTTCGAGGTCGTCCCCAGTTGCTCGCGCTGCGCGAACGAGTTGACCTTCACCACGAGGCCGTCGACCTCGACATCCAGGCTGTGAAGGTTCTCCATCATCTGGTGGCAGAGTTCGAGCGTGGCGTCGATGCCGGTGCGGGCCTCGACGTTCGGAGTGGTCGGCACCCCCACCGTTCGCAGCCAGGCGAGGTACTCCAGGTGCGTCGCGAACGGCTCCCCCTCGATATACCCCCGCCCATGAGCCAAGAACCGCACTCGCCGCCCCCCGCACAACTTCGGGTCGAGCAGCTTGAGCGCCCCAGCTGTGGTGTTGCGGGGATTGGCGTATGCCTCCTCGCTGCGTGCGCGTTGGTCGGCGACGAGATGGGCGAAATCGGTGTTGGAGATGTACCCCTCGCCGCGGACTTCGAGGATCGGCGGCGGGTGGTCGACTGAGAGTCGCAACGGGATGCCGCCGACGGTGCGGGCGTTGTGTGTGATGTCGTCGCCTTGTCGCCCGTCCCCGCGCGTGACGGCCAAGGTGAGATGGCCATGCTCGTAGATGAGGGCCAGCGCGACGCCGTCGATCTTGTACTCCACGGTGTACTCGACGGCCTCGACCGCCAGCAGTTTGCGGACTCGCTCGTCGAACTCTCGCAGCTCGTCCTCGGTATAGATGTTGTCGATCGACAGCATCGGCAGCCGGTGTTCGACGGTATGGAACCCCGCGATGGGAGTGCCGCCAACCTTGTGCGTCGGGCTGTCGGGGGAGTCGAGTTCGGGGTGTGCCTGTTCGAGTTTTTGCAGGGCTTTGAGGAGCCGGTCGAACTCGCCGTCGGAGATCTCGGGTTGGGCCTCGACGTAATAGAGGCGGGTGTGCCGCTCGATGTCAGCGCGGAGCTGGGCGACTTCGTGGGCGGGGGTGGATTCGCTCATCGTGGGAGAGGCTCTCCGCCTGTCGTCTTTCGAGAACCATGACAGGCGGGAAGCCTATCCCACGTGCCGCATTACCGCTCCAGCCGACTGCGGCGGTCGACCCAGGGGACTTTGAGATTCTTGAGGTGTTCCTCCAAGAACTTCAGCATGGGAACTTCAACAACTTGGGTCGCTTTCCCGAGCAGGTCGGTCCCGCGGTCCTTCATGTCGGGTTCCAGAAGATAGACACGTCCTTCGGCCTTCTTCGTTCCCCCAGCGCAGGCCTTAAAACAATTCTTGGCAGCCCCCTTGTCGGCCCCATCCTGCTTGCCAACGAAAAATAGAAACGCCAGATTTTGCTTGTTCAAGAACACCAGCGATTTGTTCGTCTGTAAGCGGCCCGCAGCGGCATCCGGAGAGAGCAGGATGATCGCCTTGACATCCTGTCCTCGGGGGGTCCGCATGGTCGGCACGGGGGAATCATCGTGGGGCTTTTGGAGCCAGTCGTACTCGGCAAACGCCGTCGCGACCGGGGCGCTGAAACCCGCTCCGACAATGGCCATTTTCCCCATGTTGAGTTTTTTCTCCTGATGCTCTTTCTGAAGAAAGTCCTTAACGGCCTTCAGATCACCTGCCGCCATCTTGGCGTAGTCATCATTCTGAAGCGGGTCTTCACGTCCTTCGAGAACACTTTGACCATGCTTCCGAAGATCGACGGTCACGACCGCGTAGCCTTGCTCCTGCAAGACGGCGGGAAAGGTGGGTTGGCCAGCGGGGGCCGACCCCTTGTCCCAGCTGATCCGGCTCCCTTTATCGCTGTGGAGCAAGATCACCACACCGGCATTCTCCAGCCCATCGGAGTTCTTCTCGGCGAGGGCCGGGTAGTACGAGAAGCGGATGGGGAATGCGTCTGGGGCCGAAGCGGTTTCGGTCTGGAGTTTTGGCTCAGCCAAGAGTGGGAAAGAAAGCAGACTCAACCCGACGAGAGCCCCCAGAAAAACAGTCTGCCGTATGAATCGAACCATCTCAGTCCCCTTTCGAACAGTCTCGGGAGGCAAATCACCTGGTGGATTATCGCTGCCAATTCAGTGTACGGCGGCCTTCGATGGGGGTCAATTGGGATGAGTCGGGGGTCGGAAGTCCGGATGTCCGGAGCCAGATCGCAGCGGAAAACACTCAGCCGACTCTCTCGTTCCCTCCTGCTCCCGACTCTCGACTCCCGACTCCCGACTGTTAGGATGGTTCAACAACTCCCCAATGACTCAATTCCATGAGGCTTGTGCGTGCCAGTTCGCGTGGCGTTTTGTATTACGGAACTCGACCCGGGGGGAGCGGAACGGGCTCTCTTCGAGATCGTGACACGCCTGGACCCGGCCCACTGGGAGGTGCGGGTTTTTTGCTTAGGCCCGGAAACTGATCTGTCACGGCGGCTGCTGGACGCTGGAATACGGACAGAATGTCTGGGGGCACGACGGGCGTATCAAGTGGGCGTGCTGTTTCAATTGATGAGGGCTTTGCGGGAATTCCAGCCCGCGCTGCTGCAGACGTTTCTGTTTCACGCGAACATCCTCGGTCGGCTGGCTGGGTGGTGGGCTGGGGTGCCGGTGGTCTTGTCGGGGCTGCGGGTGGCGGAGCGGGGGAAGCGGTGGCATTTGTGGCTGGATCGCTGGACCAGCCGGCTGGTGACGCTCAATGTGTGTGTCAGCCAGGGGGTGCGGCAGTTTGCGATCTCGGCGGGGGGGCTGCCTGAGCCGAAACTCCGCGTGATCCCCAACGGAGTCGACGCCGAGAGGTTTGCCTCGGCCTCGCCGGTCGATTTGAGCCAGTTCGGCATCCCGGCGGGCGCGTGGACACTGGTGACGGTGGGGCGGCTGACTCCGCAGAAGGGGCACGATGAACTGCTGGGGGCGATGACTCCGCTGCTCATTGCAGACCCCCAGATGCACCTGCTGATCGTGGGGGAGGGGCCGGAGCGGGAGACCCTCGACTGGCTGGCTGACAGTTTCGGGGTCACCGGGCAGGTCCACCTCTCTGGCTTTCAGGCCGACATCCCAGGCATCCTGAAAAGCTGCCAAGCGTTCGTCCTGCCCTCGCGGTGGGAAGGGATGCCCAATGTCCTGCTGGAGGCGCTCGCAGCCGGGCTGCCGTGCATCGCGACGGATGTGGAGGGGGTGCGGGAACTGCTGGCTGGCGAGGTCGGGATCGTGATTCCTCCGGGCGACGAACTGGCCCTGCGCCGGGCTGTGGAGCAGGTGCGACACCAGATGTGGGGCATCCCCTCCCAGAAGACGCTAGATGCTGTGCTGAAAAGGCACTCTTGGGAGGCGATTTCGAAGGAATATGAGTCCCTGTTCACAGAATGTCTGCGTCTGCGAGGCGATTCGTTACTCTGAAATATGTACGCAGAAAGATTGTTGAAATTCCCAATCCGTAGGGCGGTCGCGACCTGCGTCGATCAGCCCCCCTCAAACTCACCCAGAGCGCTGAGATCGCGCTTGACCCGTCCGGAAGCGTTGGTATTGTTTGCCCTCGTGGGGACCAACACGGTCGAGTTCTTCGCAAGACAATCTGCCTTGTGAAGAATTGACGCAAATACTGCGTACACAGAGTGTTGAAACTCACGTCCCACCTCATGGAGGGTGGGGTCCATGTCACGGATGAATGCTGGAGTGCATACGTCCCGCTGGGTCCGATCTCCTCCGACAAAACACTCGCCAGACACACGTTCTCCCCTTCCAATCAGACGGAAACAGTCCTGCTGTTTCACACCGACATCCGCCGGCTACCGGGCTTGCGGACAGGCGGCAAGACGCTTTGCCGAACAGTCGTGACTTGGGAATCCTTCCCCAAGGCTCAAGCCACTCGCCCCATCATGTGGAATGATTCCACACGGGACGAGTGGCTTCTGTTTTTTGATAGCCATCAGCGGCCAGCCAGAGACCTCAATCGTCGATCGATCTCGTTCCTCAAGCTCCGCTTGGGAACGCCTCTCCCCGAAGCTCTGGTAGTATCCCAATGGTGTGTTGATACCTTTGGCAACAGCTTCAACTATGCATTGGACTTTTCCATTCCTGGCATGGACACAAAATGCATCTGATGCTTCGCGTCTACCAAAAGTAGTGGCAACATGATGCCAGGCAGCCCCATCTGGGTGACGATTGTCGATAGAAAAGCCCTGTTGTATGGCCAACAGATTCGAATGGCCATGTCGCGCAGAGTGTTGGTCTCCGGGGTGCTAAGAATGTGATCTGCCACAAACATGGCTTCGTAACGGCATTTGGCTATCACCTCAGAGTCGTCCACATTCTCTGATGTCCATGTGAGTATAGAGCCAACTAAGATGCGTATCTCATACTGCGTTCCATTTTGTACTGGAGAAGACACTTCGCACGCAGCATTTACGTTGAGGGTGGTCAACGCATGTGAGGCAGAAATCTTCTGGCTCGCATTGGTGTCAAAAAGACGAATTGCCTTCAAGCTGACATCATTGCGAGGCATTGCCTGAGTCGAACGAGTTGCCGAACGCTTCTTAGCCATGTCACACCCCAGCCATCTGATTAATATGGATGTACGATGCGTTCGACAAATGGTTTCCGATACTGAGTTCCGGGATGCCGAGCGGGCTGGATACGAACGCATTGGCCAGATGCGATTCCATCGCACCAGTGATCGTGAGCCGACACGCCACTTGGATGACAATCTTTCCGGATTCTGGTTTGTCCTCCCTCGCCTTACATGATGCTTTGAACTCGTGGCCAAGATGGGTCATGACATCAGACAATGTCCGGATCGTCATGTTTCTCGACCCGTCCAGAATCTGCGTGATATTGCTCTTGGTTGTGCCCATGCGCGCGGCAAGATCTGAGCGACTGATGCCTGCCTCTTTCATCAACTGGCAGAGCAACTCCGTGGCGTCGAGAATTGCTGCCTCCTGATTCCAGAGCAGTTTCGTCTGATCCACAGCAATGTCCGTGGACTTCCCGCCGCGCTGACGGTGAGTCAATGCTTGGTGATTTTCTTGTTTCGCGATGCTTCCCACGCCAAATGCCCCTCTCCGATTGTCCTGGCTCGCTCAATGTCGTCTGAGATGTTCTTTCGCCCACTTTTTTTGAGAGTGTTCGTCAGAAGAAAGCGATTCCCATTGCGAAAGCACAAAAGTCTGTCACCACCACGTTTGAACTCCCACACCCCATCACTGAGGGATTTGAACTGCTCCTCGTTGTGGATTTCCCCTTCATCAACCAAGCGTTGAAACAGGACACAGAACGAAGTCCACTTCTTCAACGACAGGTCCGCTTTCCATTCCCATGCTTCCGCCATCCTTTCCGGAGACTTCACGGCAAATTCCACCATGCCATACTGCCCATTGGCCACCGCTCTTTCGGCATCTTTGGGCAGTGCCATGAAGTTTACCTTTGACTAAACCGCCAGACAAGGCCCGTTCTTTCGGTGAATCAGGGAACCTGCATCCATCATGGGGTGTCTGCGTGCACATGAGTACAACCGCTACAGCCAGTCTACTCACTTCTCACTTCTGCGCCACCTGAGTTGGAGAACGGCCCGAGTCTTGGTGATGCAGCGATTTTATACCCTGCCGGAGGAGGCCGTGCAAACGGATGGGATCGTATCCCCCTATCCCCCTACTCCGTGACCCGTGCGGACTGAGCACGCGAGAAGCTGACGACTTTGCATTGACTACGTGGGTTCGACGGCCCCTTCCTCCTGCCGTTCGCTCCGCATCCGCTCCGGCTCCACGCCGTCTCTTCGCGCGACCTCCGACCGACTGAGGATGCCCAGCTCCACCAGTTGAGCATCGGCGGCCCGTTCTCTAGGGCGATCGCGCGTGACCAGTTGCGGGAAGGTCCACCCGGCTTCGACCTGCTCGAAGAAGTCCTCGGGGAGCAGCCCCTGCTGGAGGGCGACCTCCATCACCCATCGCCACAGCCGGGTGAACTCCTGGGCGAAGAACTGCTGCTCACTCTGGAAGAGTTTGACCGCTGGCCCTTCCGCCACCATCGTGGACGCATAATTCGCGTTCGAGGCATCCGAGGTCAGCATGAACTCCGGCAGCCCGACCCCGGCAGCCACACTCAGCAATAGCAACCGACCCAGCGGCACCGCGTCGCCAAAATTCGTATCCGGTTGCAGAAACTTAATCTCGGTGGCTTGATTCGTAGTCAGGATCGAACCCGGCTTAAACCTCTCGGTCCGCGGACCGCTCGACAGGCCGGAGCCGCCGGGGTCAGCTGCGGACTGGACCTGTTGCGGAGAGCCTTGGACCTTGCGCCAGAGGACGATCGAGGCTTGCAGCTTGCGAGCATGCAATTCGGTATCGATCCACTTTTCATAGCAGTCGAGCGTGCCGAGGATGGGGGCGAGGACGGTGACGCCGCGTTTCTGGTTGGAGTCCACGCCGACCCGCGTATGCAGGATATCGCTCGCCGGGATGCGTTCGGCGAGGCCGCCTTGCAAGGGGTCGATGCGCAGGTATTCCTGCGGCGACTCGACATCGTGGGGGTCAGTGAGGATGCCCTGTGAGACCGGAAAGTCGGGACAAGAGCCGATCGTCTCGGGGTCGAGGAAACGCACGGCGGGTGGCCACTGGTATTCGGTGTACCGGCGCACAAAGCACTCTCCGTCACGCCACGAGCGGCGGGCGTGCTCGCGAAAGGAGTAGTGCGTCACATTGGCCGACAGGAAATCACTCCACAAGCGGTCGGCCAGACCGAGCAGGTCACTCGCCGGTGCCCCCGTGCGAGCGTGATGAGTCAGCCTCAACCCCGCCCCCGTGACATACGACTCCAGCAGACGCAAGACGTTCTTGGCATGCGGGTTTTGAGCGACCAAAGTCCTCGCCCGGCTGCGGAGATCCTGCCGCACTCCGTCCGACATGCTCGCACCGAGTTCGCCGACCGGCTGCCAGCGACCGGGGTCTTCGGCGACCGGGTCATTGGTCTCGGTGAGAGAAAGTAACTGCTCCTGCACGAGGCGTTCGTGACGGGCCTTCAGACGCAGTGCAGCCAGCTTATCGCGGAGGAAATCAAACATCGGTCGGCGGTCCGGTTCGAGAGTGGAGCGGAAGAGTGAGCGTGTCAACGATTCCGATCCAGTTGCGCCGAGGGAGTGTGGACTCCCCGGCGCGGACTCCGGGATGCAATCCCAAAGGGAAGCGGTCAGCGAGTAGCCAAAATGCATATCGAGCGTCGGCTCTGTACCCCGAAGGGGTAACCGCGAATAGCCCAGGGTTGGCGACCGAAGGGAGCCTACCCTGGGTTGCGATATCGCCTGAGATCGAACCCTGAAGGGGTTCCACATCGCTGTGCGAGACGCAGACAAGGTTGGGTGCCTCAAACGAGGGCCGCACGGTGCTCATCCTGCCAGTTCCTCATAATCTTGCCTCCTCAGCAGAATCTGTGGCCGTCTTCCGGCTCCGGCAGGTGGCCGAGGGTATGGAATAACGCCAGTTTGGCCACGCGGAGGGTGCGGAACCCG
>JAYSUV010000783.1:0-1003 GCA_043718945.1 Planctomycetota bacterium | reverse complement strand
TCCTCTGCAATCCAGGTTCCGTCAGAACGAACCCGTATCGTAAGACTCGGCCTCCCTTTTCACGCAGACCACTTTCGCATTCGTGGGGAGGCATTTAGCTGGCCAACAGCCAAAAAGGGGCGTACGAACCTGACAGTGTTAGGTTGAGCGAGATTCTTGTCAATCGAACGACTGGCGTAACGCCCCTGCGCAGCCGAGAATTCTCATAACTCGTGCTGGTTGGCGCTGTTGGGACGGAGATCATGGATATGGAAAGACCAGATGAGCAGTGCTGCATGCCAGACGCAAGGCTCGGAACATGGGCGAGTTCCAGCACGCGACCGTTCCACTGCTGCACCGCGTCACGGCAGATCGTCGCCATGACTGGGGTCTTCCCGCCACCGGTCGGGATCACGACCACCGGATTGGTGTCGTGGTCCCGCAGGTGGTGGTACACCGCATCGACCGCATTCTGCTGGTAAGGACGGAGCGTCAACACGTTCAGTAGACCTCATACAGTTTGATGCGGGGCTTGAACCGACGCTTCGACGCGGGGTTGAGAAACCAGTCCCAGAATTGCTCGCAGACCAGACTCGCGATCAGGTCGCACGCTTCGTCCGGCGTGTAGGTTTCTTCCGTGCCGTCGGGGGTTGTGATCTTGAAGAGCCGCTCGAAGATGACCGGCGGATCATCGGGAGCGAGGTCGGGGGGATCGACGATTTCGCGTTCATGGACGATGGTGAGCATGGCGTGGGTTCTTCAGGTGACGGAGTGAACGGACGGATGACGACTGCCGCGTGACCGGGACGACAAGGCGGGTGCATCTCTACGACAGCTCGTTTGATCTGGGTGTCGTCGAGGTAGACCCCGGCGTGCTGGAGCGAGTCCCACACGCCTTTTTGACTGCGTGAGTTGCCTGACCTTCGGTCAGAGTGTCCCAGTCACGACGACGGGCATCCGGGGGAAACAGATCCAACTGGACCTGCGCAGTGCGGCAAGGACATCGCAATGTCTCGAGGGTCAG
>JAYSUV010000782.1:0-21774 GCA_043718945.1 Planctomycetota bacterium | reverse complement strand
TGGTTTGCCGGAAAGGCAGACAGGAATGTCTGCCCCACTGATGAGTGGCACAGACATTCCTGTCTGTGCCAACTGAAGACAGATTCTGAATCTGCTCTCACGATGTGGGACGGGCAAAAGCGCCCATCCCCGAAACGTGTGACCGACCAAAGCGATTCCATCTGGGTAGCCAATCGCCCCTGTCCTATGCCACCCGTTCTCGACGCGAGAACGTCGCTCTGGGACGGGCAAGAGTGCCCTTCCTACTTCCTGACGGCAACCAGCGCGGGGGCCAGTTGGATCGGCGATTCAGCAATTCTGGCCAGCATCGCCGACAGTCTCTCTGCGAAATTCGCCGGGGTTCCCACCTCGCGCAGCGTGTGGCATTGCCCGGCTGGGAATCCCTGATGCAGATGCGACAGGTGGGTTCGAACCTCACCCAGAAACGCCTCGACCTCGCTGAGCGAAAGATCCCGACGTTGCAGCTGCGTCTCCTGCTCCAGCCTGACCCGTGTCAGTTCGGCCAAAGTGTTCCCCTGGGTTCGGTAGAGCTTCTCGTTGACGACTGCCCGACAGAGCCGCCCCTCGGCGTCGAAGCGATACATTGGCTCGGCTCCGAAGTAGAACGACCAGTGCCCCAAATCGTTACAACCGATCGTCACGGCGTCATCGGAACCGGGCACCCGTAGCTCGATTCGCTCGCGGAGATTCACTGCCTGGGCCAGCAAATCTTCGCGATCCGATTCAATCCGAGTCCTCGTCATAGAAGTCCCCTCATTTCGCAATTGCCAGTTGACTGACTCAAGATTCTACGAATGAGGCCACGGGTTTGCTAAGCTGGTGAGGGATGTCGATGCACGCGGTGGCTTGCCCCCAAGACTTCCGAAGTCTCCGAAGTCTCCGAAGACTTCGGAAGTCTGACTCGGCTCTCTCTGGCTGATCGCTGATCGCTGACTGCTGATGGCTGACAGCTTCCCCTCCCCGGGATCGCATGGATGTCGCTCACTTCACTCCCTCCCTACCAGCACATGTCCTCGGGCGAAATCCGTCTGCCGGATGGGGATCGGTACGATGAGATTGACCGCAAGCACAAGCTGCTGGCGGAATACTTACAACTGAAGCAGCTCGATGGAGTGGTCCTGGAGCGGCCCGAGAACTTTGCGTGGCTGACCAGCGGCGGTGACAACGCCCGTCACGGGACCGCCGAGACGACTGCCGCCCTGTTCATCAGTCGCGATGCCCGTGTGGTCCTCTGTAATGCCGTCGACAGCGGCCAGCTCTTTGATCGGGAGGTGCCGGGGATGGGTTTCCAAGTGAAGGAGCGCCCCTGGTATGAATCTCGCGAGGTGTTGATTAACGATCTTTGCCGAGGTCGCAACGTGGCCAGCGACACGGGGGTGCTGGGGACTCCGAACGTCGCGAGTGAACTGGCCGACTTCCGCCGTACGATCAACGACTTCGAGGCGAAGCGGCTGCGGGTTCTGGGACGCTGGGTGTCTCACGCAGTCGAAGCCACAGCCAGGGGAATGAAGCGGGGACTGACCGAAGCGGAGATCGCCGGCGAGATTTCTCACCGGTTGATGAAGCACGGGATTACCCCCGTCCGGATTCAAGTCCAAGCCGACGGGCAAGGGGCACGCTATCGCCACTGGTCCTATGGTACGGATAAAGTCGAGCGGCACTGCGTGATTTCGGCCATCGGTCGCGAAGGCGGCCTGCACGCGGGGTGTACGCGGACCGTCTGCTTTGGCACCCCACCCGCTGAGACGGTCGACACGCACCAGGTCGCCTGCCTGCTCCAGGCCACCGGCATCTACTTCTCCCAAGCGGGGTGGGAGGTCGCGGAAACCTGGAAGCGGTTGCAACGCATCTATGAAAAGTTCGGCGTCCCGGATGAATGGCGAATGGCCGAGCAGGCCGAGTCGCTGGGCTACGACTTGTGCGGGATGCAGGTCTCGCCGCAGCAGACCGCGAAATTCAGCGCGGGTCAGGTTCTGCACTGGCACCCTTCGGTGAGGTTCGCCGCCACCGGCGATACGATCCTGATTCACGCTGACCGCACGGAGTTAATCACCCCCTGCGAGGTCTGGCCGCAACTGAAGGTCCAGATCAAGGGGGTCACGATCGAACGCCCGGCGATCCTGAATCGCGAGTCGCCAGCGGCGACGGAGTGGTGTTTGGAGTAATCAGCGAGCGGCTGGACATCAGTCCGCCGTGTTCGTTGAGCCATCAAGCCAGCTCGACAGGCCTTGCCTTCGAGACACACCACCGCCTCCAATTTCCTATCACATTCTGCATAGGCACCGAACCCGACCGTGGCTGCGGATGTCCCTCGATCAACTTCCGCCGTTGTGCGTGAAGCAGAATCGACTGCCGGTTCGGAGTCCAGGTTGAGATCCTCGTGGTCGTGGGTTCGAATCCCACCAGTCTCCCTTCTCACACATGGAGGCTGTAGCTCAGTGGTAGAGTACGTAACCTCTGGCCAACACTTCGTCGATTCGTATTTCCGCTGCTCACCCAGTGATCCCTACCCCATCGCCAACACCGTGGTTCGAAAGTCCTCAAAGTACGCTGCGGGCCGTGTGAAGTAAGCCTCGGACAGCACCCGGTACTTCTGCAAGGCCGCATCGACCGCTCTCCAGCCCACTCGCGAGGCGATCGCCAACGCCGCCAGCCCCTTCTCGATCCGTTCCTCCTGGGACGCAAAGTTCCGGAACCAGAGGCACGTCCCCATCGGGAAGTACGCAAACCGCACCGGGGCCGCAGCGCCATCGCCCGGAGCAGCGGCCAGTCGAAGTCCTCGACAGCTGTGGCGAGCGTCGGCCCCACAATGTACCTCTGCTCATTCTGGAAGTGAGCCTCGAATACAGGTCCCATTCGGCGAGCGGCCACTCTTAGCTGACCGCCGATTGGTTGGGTGGCACCGGTTGGCTCGCTTGGGAGCCTACCGGTGTGCCTTGGCACAAGAGGTGTGATCGCGAGCCACCTCTGCTGAAACCTCCTGTTCCTGCGTCACCCAGGTCGCCCAAAGCGGCAACCTGGGCCACCCCGCGCCTACTTTTCTGACGCACACACGCCAACCGGTGCTATCCCACTGGATGGCTTGACAGACAGACCTCCGCTGGCGTATCGTAAATTTGCAACGTCACACTCGATTCCGAGTGTCGATTTGTTGCAGTCTACGAAACAGTAAGAAGGGCGTGGTTCAAGATGAAGCTGTCTGCTGTCTGCTGTCTGCTGTCTGCTGTCTGCTGTCTGCTGTCTGAGTAGCCCGGTGCAGGCGCAAGTAATGCCGCCTTGGCCAGTGCTGCCTCCATGGCCGGGGATGCCACCGCTTGTGGCGTTTGAGGTCACATTAAATAACACCTCTGGCAATCTGCCGAGAGGAACAGTTCTTTCGGCCTCAGGGACCACCAAGGGGTATGCTGCTGGGACTATCATCGAGACTGTTGTTGCGGAACAACTGATGGTGGTGGGTGCGGTGGTTCCGGTCGTTGCCGTAAGGGACTATTGTCCGGTTTGGGGCCCCTTGACTTGGGATGGGAGGGGGTATTTCGTGAGTGACGGGACACTGACACTCACTGGACCAGCAGTGTGGTATGCGGTCGCTGGAGCTGCAGGCAGTCCGACGACGACGCTTGCAAGTGGAGGGGTGCCTTAGAGTGGATTGTCCGGTCTTCGCTGGACTCTTGGCCCCCTTTCTTTGTGAGGGGGCTGAGTGTGAGGACTGAGCAAGGTATCTCGAACAAAACGAGTCATGCCGACTTGCAGTAACTATGGAGTCAAGATGTCGAAGAAAACTTGGAGTCTGGTGTCAGCAGCAGTCGTCTTAGGGCTGCTCCTGTGGGCATTCAAGCCAGCCCCACTGACGCCTTCCAATAAATATGGCAAGGCGACTTTCACTCGTCCAACGAAAATCGCTGCATCCGCCAAGGATATCGCGATTTCCATTGATGGTGTCGATGCGATCGCGGAAATCCCGTCCGTGCCGACCAATCACAAAGTTTCCATCGGTGTGGTCTTGCCTCTTGGTGTTGATCGTGAATTAGAGATGATTATTGTAGTTCCGCGACTTCCAAGCCAAGATCCTGATGGGTTCGAATGGATCGATGCTCGGTGTGATTCTATCTTGCCGTTGAACTCTCCGGTCCCAACGACTCTAGGTGATGGACGACAGTTCTATACCAACACCACCTTCTGTTTACGTCCCGGTGAGTATATGGTGCGTTACTATCGCCAAATCATGAACTTCGATCCTGAGAAGGGGCCCTCTCGGAATGAATTCGTCGGCCAAAGTCGCCTAGTCGTGACTGAATCCAAATCGACAGAGCCGACATATGTTCCATTGGAAGATAAAAAAAGCATTGGCAGAGCATATCGACCCGATGACGAGGATTAAATGAACGTGCATCATCACTCTCGAAATCGATGGCTTGGTATGGAGCGATACCGATCCGGCTTCACCGTGGTCGAGTTGCTCGTCTCGATCGGGATCATTGGGCTGCTCATGGCGATGATTCTCCCCGCCGTGCAGTATGCGCGGGAGGCCGCCCGGCAAACGGAATGCAAGAACCACCTGAAACAGATTATCCTAGCGTGTCATGAGCATCTAGAATCTCATGGGAACTTTGGAACGCCTGGCATGGGTTCCGAGTCATGGGAGGTCCGAATACTCCCTTATCTCGAACAGCAAAAACCGGTGCTCAACAATGGACAAATCACGGGGGGATCTGAGAAAGTTTCTGTATTTCGCTGCCCCAGCGACACGTATTCCGAAGGGTCCGTCATGATGTTTACGGGCCGCAGCTATTTTCCCAGTGACGGGCACGGGTTGTCTCGAAGAAATGGTTTCTGTCAAAGTGGGATCGGAACGCCGATTCAGCCACGGGATATCTCTGATGGTCTGTCAAATACTGCGGCCATCAGCGAACAGCGAGCGGCCCTCGATCCTCGCGTTGTCGGGTCAGATTACACGGATCACTTGTGGCATCACCGGATTGTTTGGAAGACGCCGGTCTTCATTGCGGACTATGACCAATTTGCCGATGAGTGCGAACACAACTCGGTCCCTCCGCTGGTCGTTCAATACTCATCGGATGGCTTCAACCATATCCAGACCCCCAATCGTCACAGTTGCCAAAACGGAGACACGAGCGATTCTCGGTCGGGAATCTACGCAGCCATTACGGCGTCGAGCCAGCATAGTGGCGGGGTGAATTTGGCGATGGCCGATGGCTCGGTGCGCTTCATCTCCGATTCCATCGATCGCAATGTTTGGCGGGCGATTGGGACCCGGAATGGGAACGAGTCGGTTGGATCAGATTTCTAGTCCGTGCCCAGAGTGAATCATATTGATGTCGGTGGAATCGTCTATGACCCGGTGACATGCCAAGGGCGGAACAGAGCGGCCTGTTCTCTGTCATTCCGGCGGGGTGGCTAGGACGCTGCTTGGGGCGTCTGGATGA
This sequence comes from Planctomycetota bacterium, assembly GCA_043718945.1. GTDB lineage: Bacteria > Planctomycetota > Planctomycetia > Planctomycetales > Planctomycetaceae > TH-plancto1. The sequence goes on along the minus strand of JAYSUV010000782.1, from coordinate 16,330 downwards.
CGTAGGAACTAGGGGCCATCTTCACGCAGGGGGCGTCCCGCCAGTTCCTCTTCCGGTGATCGTTGGGTGGCACCGGTTGGCTCGCTTGGGAGCCTACCGGTGTGCCTTGGCACAAGAGGTTCGCTATGATGCGATACTCGACGGCAGAACCTCCTCTGGCTCCGCCACCCCGGTAGGCTCAAAGCAGCCAACCGGGGCCACCCAGCGCAGAGGACGGGGAGGAACGCAGAGAGATCGGAGACTTTTCGATGTTCCTCCTCTGCGAGCCTCGGCGTCCTCTGCGGTGACATTTTTAGTCACTCAGGGCTTCAATCACTCCGGCACCTGGATCGTCGCTTTGATGTGCTTCAAGTTCGCCACAATCGTAAACGACATCAGCACTAGCAGCGTCCACGCACTCCACTTGCTGACATGCACTCTCGCCCAAGCTCCGACTTGATGCGGGTAAGCCCACAAACCGAAGAACGTGCCGAAGTTCTCGGCCAGCCAGATGAAGAAACCGATCAGCACCAAACTGATCACCAGCGGCATCCGCAGCTCCCTCTGATACGAACGAAACGTCACTGTGGAGCGGGCGTAGAGACCGAGCGCACATGCAGCCAAGTACCAGCGATAGTCACCGATGAAATGGTGCGTGAAGAAATTGGCGTACAACGCCAGCGCCACCGTCGTCGCCATCCAGTACGGAGGGTGGTGAACAATCTTCAGATCGAACAGCCGCCACGCCTGGATGATGTAGCTACCCACAGCTGCGTACATGAAGCCGGAGAAGAGCGGGACTCCGAAGAATTTGGTGTAGGCGAAATCGGGGTAGGACCAGGAGCCGATGGCCTTGGAGGTCTTGAAGAGTTCGAGTCCGATCCCGAGCAGGTGGAACAGCGAGATCGCTTTGAGTTCGTCCTTCGTCTCCCAGCCCGACCAGACCATCGCCGCCTGTATGGCCAGTGCAATCACCAGCAGCAAATCATAGCGAGGAACGCCCAGAACCCCCGCCCGAGGTAGGAGTAACACCCCCAAAAAGAACGACCCTGCGAAGACGCACGCGAGGGCTTCCTTGATTGTGAAGTAGACGAACTCCCACAGCCAATCGCGGAGAGTGGCGGGGGTATCGTTCGCAGGATTCACTGTCTCGATGGCGTCCGACATGTCAGGCAGCACTGCCGTGGGGATTGCGGAAAGGGGACATGGGCAGACGATGATCGTTATCGGGGGAACAGTGATGGAATGCAATGCAGCGGTGCCGGTGCCGGTGGCAGTGCATCCGGGTCCATTCGCCAAACGTCGGTACTCCGTTCTCTCTGCTCCGTCTCCCCCACAATGGATCTGGCTTTCGGAGGCGACTCCATTGCGGGGGAGAGGGGGCTGGAAGGAGACCTCCAATTGGCGAATGCACCCCGTGCATCCTCAAAGGGGAATCGACGCTTGAATGACATCAGTGGACGGTCTTCATTGTCCCGCCAGGGACATCCGATAATAGCCCACTGCTTCAGCCGTGGGACTCGGATTTGCTCGTTGACTCCACAGTCCCGTATGGGACGAAAGACATGTGGCCAGGGCGGTTAACGGGGCGTGATCTGTCGTCCCGGACGGGACTACGGATGCTTCGGCTAGCGCATTCCACGATTCGGTATGCGCCCCTAGGTCCGGGCCGAACGGACCTGGGGGTCCGTTCTACTTTACGGCGCACACGCAATTGTGGAATGCTCTAGACGCGATCACGAGCGAATGCTCGTACTTGTTGAAGGACCATCGATTATCGTATGCCCCTCAGCATGACTGTCTGTCTTACCACCCCAAACGGCACAGGCCGAGCAGTGCTGCTCGGCCTGTGTGGGATTCAAAGAGTTTCAGTACCCCTGTTTACTCGACGGGCTTGTCGGCTGGCTTCTCGTCAGCTGGCTTGTCCCCTTCGGGCTTCGGCTGGTCTGCCTCGGGACGGCGGCGTTCTCCGTCGGGGCGCCCCCCTTCCGGTCGACGGTCACGGCCTGGTCCACCGGCACCGGCCTCACGTCCGCGTTCCATGGCCTTGCGACCTTCTTCGCGGTCGATCTTGCCGTCTTTGTTGGCGTCGATCGTATCGAAGTTGGCCTTCATCCGCTCGGGAGCTTCCTCCTTCGAGATGCCGCCGTCGCCGTTCTTATCCAGCTGCTTCCAGAACTCGTCGGGATTGAAGCGTGCGCCAGCTCCAGCGGGGGCACCATCGGGGCGACGGTCGCCGCCGCCTTCGCGGCCGCGTTCAGCATCTGCTCCGGGGCGCGGGCCGTCCCCTTCGGGACGTGGGCGATCCCCTTCTCCACGCGGTCGATCGCCTTCACCTCGTGGGGCACCCTCACCACGCGGAGCGGGACGGTCACCTTCACCTCGAGCTGCGGGACGATCGCCTTCCGGACGAGGGCCTCGGCCTTCTGCATCAGGACGTGGCCGCTCTCCTTCGCCAGCGGGACGGCCACCACGACCTTCCGGTCCCATGTCACGGCCACCTTCTCGGGCAAACGGAGGTGGGCCCATCAGCTCCCGGGGATCGAGTGAGCCGTCTTGATTCTGATCAAGGGCTCCAAAGACCTCCGCCGCCTTCGAGAACTCCTCCTTGCTCAGGAGGCCATCCTTGTTCTCATCGAGTTCATCCAACAGTGGGCTGCGACCCATGGGAGGCATTGGCCCACGACCATCCTGTCCCCGTTCGCCGCCTTCGCGACCACGCGGAGCGCCTTCGGGCATCGGGCCGTCACCGCGAGGGCGATCGCCCTCGGGACGCCCTTCGCCACGCGGGGCACCTTCGGGGGCGCGACGCTCGCCATCACGGCCTTCGGGGCGTCCTTCGCCTTCACGACCCATGCGAGCTGCGAATTCTTCGGCCTTCTTGAGGTCGATCGCATCGCCGTCGCCGAAACGCTCCAACAGCCCTTTGAGCCGCTCGCCCCCCTCAGCGGGGAACTCGTCCTGAGTGACCTTGCCGTCGCCGTTCTTGTCCATCTGCTTGAGCATCTGGAGCATCTCGCCCTGACCTCGTCCTCCCGCTGGCGGGTTGCCGCCGCGATCTTTCGCCATTTGGCCCACGGCTTGCATGACCTCTTCACGGCTCAGTTCTTCCTTGCCCGCCTTTTCGAAGAGCCGGTTCAGCATGTCCCGGAATTGCTGCGGGGCTTGTTCAGGGATCTCGCTCTTGGAGACCTTACCGTCTTTGTTCGTATCGAGACGTTCGAAGAACTGACCGGGGTTGCCGCGGCCCTCTCCGCGCCCACCGGGAGCATCCGGCCCGCGACCCGCTTCCGGAGCGGCGTCCGGAGTGTGTGCCGCCACGAATTCGTCCTGCGACAGCGACTTGTTCTCGTCCTTGTCCCCCTTCCGCATCAGCCGCTCGAAGTGCGGTCGATCGTCTTCGGGAACCTCTTCGAGGGTCAGTTGGCCGTCCTTGTTCGCATCGAGCTTCGCGAACAGATCAGCGGGCTTTTCTCCCTCCTGAGCAAAGGCACTGGCCGCACAACACATCGACAACAGTCCCCAACGGGACCAACGCAAAGATTTCATGGTCTCTCTCCCAAGGTCGTCGGAACGATACCCGCGTGTCAGAAGGTCATTGTATCCACTGAGGTTCCGTCGACTCAATGCCGAGGTCTCACTGTCTTAAACACCACAACGACAGCGAGGTTTCGGTGCGATCCTGGAAAAACTCGGAGGGCTGACGCCACACCGCTCGCCATTGATCCCTAAAATCCTCACAGGTCTGGATTCCATTACAATAGGGAGAACGGGTAAGATCGGCACTGTCGTTTCACGCCGCACAACCCCACCTCTCTTGGACGATGCTGTTGAACGGGGATCTCCCCAATCCCGAGCCTCACACCACCTCGGCGTTTCGCCATCTGGTCGAGGCACTCTTGCTCCTCGCGGTCAGTGTGCTGATCTTCCGCACATTCGCAGCGGAGGGGTATCTGATTTCGACGGGTTCGATGGCTCCCTGCCTGCTCGGGTATCACCGGCAGGTAACGTGTCCGAGCTGCTCGCATCAGTTCGCGAAGGGAATGTCGATCGCGGAAGCTGAAGGAAGTACATCGATCGCCTCGACCGCTTCTGCCAGTGTTGGCGACCCGCATGGCATCTCCGGCACTGTTTGCCCCAATTGCGGTCGGACCGGGCTGACGGTCAACGGCCTCCCCAAGAACGAGGGGGACCAGCTGTTGGTGAACAAGCATGCCTTTATGCTGCGAAACCCGCATCGCTGGGAAGTGATTGTCTTTCGGAATCCGAGCGACCCCTTGGAGGCGTACGTCAAGCGGGCCGTCGGTCTGCCGGGTGAGACGATTGAACTTCGAGACGGCGAGGTTTTCGCCAACGGGATTCAGCAGCGCAAGCCTCTGACCGCTCAACTAGGGACGCGGATTCTGGTCGACGAGCATGCTCATCAGCCCGACCCCGAGAACGAAGACTGGGGGCCTCGCTGGTCGGCAGAACAGGACGACACCCGTTGGTCGGAAACGCCCGACGGCTTCGACTTCGGGGGCAGTGCAAGTCCCGCAGCGACCCCCGACTGGCTGGAGTTCCGGCACTGGGTCGTTGCGGGCGGATCGCATCAGACCCAGGTGGCTCTCGCTCAATGGCCGAAGTCATTGGTGAAGCCTTCTTCCGAGTTCAGTTCGCTCGACTATGACACCGAGAAGAAGCTGCTCTCGTTTCAGGGGGCACTTCCTGCTGAGGAGCGAGAGCGCTGGTTCAATCGCACCACAGACGAAGACTTTCACAAGGCCATCAACAAGCTCTACATCCGTTCGCACTATGCGCCGATCTCGGATGAGTACGGCTATAACCAGCGGTATGAAGGGGTCGCGAACTACCGCGTCCCCGACGTGATGCTGGAGTTCGACCTCGACCAGGTGCCGAGTACCGGCGAGCTGACCGCGCGACTGGCTCACGAGCGAACTCAAGTTGACTGCGTGTTTGACTTCGCCGCTGGCACCATGAGCGTTCGTTTTAACACCTTGTCCAAAGTCGAAGCGACAATCCCCCTGCCCCGCTTAGTAAGTTCTGGCTCGCATCAGATTACCGCCTCTGTCTTTGATGGCCAATTGGTGGTGGGACTCGACGAGCAGCCGCTCGGCGAGCCGATCCTCCTTCCCGAAAGTGCGGAAGAGCCGCCCGCACCGTGGGTGGAACGTGTCGCTCGCATCGGTGCGAAGGGAGCTGCGGTTAGCGTCCGCAACATCCGGTTGTATCGTGATGTGTATTACACGCCGAAGAATGAGGCCGGTGGCAAGCAGTTCCAGCTGGCGGATGACGAGTATTTCGCCCTCGGTGACAACAGTCCGGTCTCCGTCGACAGCCGCTGCTGGGAATCACCGGGTGTGCCGGAGCGGTCCTTGATCGGGAAGCCGTTCGTTGTGCATCTGCCGTCCCGTCCCGGTCGGATCGCCCTAGGCGGCAAGGTGACCTACGTCCGCGTGCCCGATTTTTCCCGTGTGCGTTACATCCGCTAACGGTAATCGGCTCGCCGTGTGGTGAGTGACTCCGCGCTCCGCTTCGCAAAGCCTTCGCGTCGCGGCTAAACTGTGCTGAGTGCCAGTCATCAACGAGGAATCTCATGGGTCTCCCCGCGCTCGTCAAGAAGTTTACCCCCGCTGAGTACCTCACTCTGGAACGCTCCGCGAGTTACCGCAGTGAGTATTTCCAGGGCGAGATCTTCGCCATGGCCGGTGGTTCACCACGGCACAGCTTGATTCAAACGAATCTGACTGCGGAATTACGACAGGCACTCAAAGGTGCCCGTTGTACCGCATACAACAGCGATCTGCGAATCCTCGTCCATCCCACTGGACTCTACACTTATCCCGACGCCAGCATTGTGTGTGGGCCGCTGGAACTCGCGGACGGTCAACAGGATGTCGTTCTCAACCCAACTGTTCTGTTTGAGGTTCTCTCCGACAGCACCGAGGCGTACGACCGGGGCCAGAAGTTTGGGCACTATCGCCAGATCGAATCACTGCGAGAGTATGTGCTCGTCTCGCAGTCAGAAGTTTTGGTCGAGCGCTACCAGCGGAACCCCGACAACACTTGGACGTTGACGGAATCACGAGGTATTGATGCACAGCTCTCACTAAACTCGGTCGGCATCACGATCCCGCTGCTTGAGATTTACGACAAGGTCGACTTCTCGAAAGCCGAGACTGAAGCAGTTTGAACGAGATGTTTTGTCGCTCACTGGCCGTGTTGGGATTGACTCCGCGCTCCGCTCGCAGAGCCTTCGCGTCGCGGCTAAACACTGTGTTTACTTCCACCGGCTCGTTCCCTCCAACCAGCAAGTTGTCCCATGCGTTACTCACTGCTCGGATTGTGTCTTGCTTCACTGGCCCTCTCCACGGCGTTGAGGGCCGCTGACCCGCCGATCTTTCCGGGGGCCGCCAAGCTCGAACAACTCTGGAACGAGGGCGAGTTCACCGAAGGGGCGGCTCTCAGTCCTGATGGATCGATCTACTTCAGCGACATCGCCGATGTGCAGGTCGGGAAGGTCTACAAGTTCGACCCGCAGACCGGAAAGACCACCGTCCACTGCCCCGACAGCCAGAAGAGCAATGGCCTCGTCTTTGATGCGAAAGGCCGATTGCTGGCAGCTTGCGGAGCCAACGCGGGAGCACGGGCGATCACCGAGATCACCCCGGACGGGAAGGTCAAACCCCTCGTCGAGAAGTTCGAGGGCAAGCACTTCAACGCTCCCAACGATCTCGATGTTCACCCGAGCGGCTGGGTCTACTTCACCGACCCGTTCTATGTCGGGAAGGAGCCGCTGGAACTCGACCACATGAGCGTCTACCTCTGGAAGCCCGAGGACAAATCGGTCACGCGCGTCACGACCGATATCACCAAACCCAACGGCGTGGCCGTCTCTCCCGACGGGAAGACGCTCTACGTGGCCGAGACCAACAACGGCAAACCGCTGCTCGGCACCTCCGTGTTCGCTGCGTGGCGGATGACGCTCAACGCTTTTCCGATCCAGGAGGACGGTACGCTGGGCGAACGCCGAATCATCGTCGACTTCGGCAAGAACGCCGGGATCGATGGCATGTGTACCGACAAAGCGGGCCACATTTTCGCGGCGATCCGCAACGAAAAACGCTTCGGCATCGCCGTCTTCGACCCCGCGACCGGAAAAGAACTGGCCTTCATCGCCACGCCCGAGCTGCCCACCAACTGCTGCTTCGGCGGTGCTGGCGACCGGAAGACGCTCTACGTGACCGCCGGGAAAGGCTTCTACCGGATCAAGTCAACGGTCGACGGACCGCAGTGATGCGAGCATCATTGAGTTTGCTCTTCGCGCCTGTGTCGTGAGCCAAAGAGCCTACCCCCTACTCCCCAGCAACCGCCGGAACCGGTGGCAGTTCCGCAGCCCCCGGGCGTTGCAGTGGGTAGATCACCAACTGCTCGGCGGCGTGATTGGCGGCGGGATACTTGGCGCGGGCGGCGGGGATGGCGGTGCCGCGGATGGTGTCGTCGTCCTTGTAGCGCTCGTGCTGGTCGTGGTGGTACGCGGCCTGCTTCGCGTCGCCGAGTTGGGTGTAAAGCAGATTCAGTCCGTAGTGGGCGCGGAAGCTTTCCGAGTCGATCTTCAAAACACGCTCGTAAGCGGTGATCGACTCCTTGATGAGGGCTTCCCGTTCGGCCTTCCGCTCCTCACCGCGGATCTGCCGAGCCTGATCGAACAGCACTCCGCCCAGCTCCAGCCACACGTCATCATCCAAGCTGAAGTCGAACTTGCGCTTCACCCGCTCGGGCGAATTGTTGTTATCGAGGATGCTGCGGAACGCCAGTTCGGCGTCCTTCAGCTGGCCCTGTTGCCGACTGATCAGACCGCCGAACCAGGCAGCTGTCCATTCGGGGGCGGGCGGGTCTGTGTACTCGCGGGAGCGGTTGAGGGCGGCGGTCGCCTCATCGAGGCGGCCTTCGGAGAAGTAGACGCGGGCGAGGTTGAGCGGCCCGTCGAAGCGTTTGAGCTTCTCGACTTCGGTGAAGGCTTGCTCGGCCTGACGAAGCTCTGCACGGCCTTCGAGGAACAGGCCGATGCCATAATCGTTCCAGCGCTGCCAGACGGGAATCTCGGTCTTCTGCGAGGCCACTGGTTTGTCGATTCCCTCGACCGGAAGCGTGAGCGTGTCGCTGGCGATGGTCACGACGGGCAGCGGGTTCTTGAACGGCTTCCCCTTCTCGTACCCGCGCATCGGCAGGTCGCCGTCCTTCGCGGTCTTAGTGACATAGTCCATGTACTCCTGGTCGAACTTGCGGTACTGGAGCTTGACTTCGATCGTGACATGGTCATCGAGCTTTTCGGGCAGTGTGAGGCCGTAATGGGCGACCTGCCCTGCCCCAGGCGGCACTTGGTGGTTGTAGAGCGGGACGCGAATGTCCTGCGGATTGCGGCGGTTGATGCGGTTGCCGTGCTCGTCGAGCAGGAAGACATTGATGAAGTGCGACCAGCGATCAACCTCCTGCTTTTCGTCCATACCGCCGCTGCGACCGATGACCTTCCCGTTGCTGGTGACCTTCACATCGACCCAGATCTCGTTCGAGTCGACCGTCCCCTGTGACAGTGGATGGCCCATCTTCAGCGTGCGAATCACCGTTTCCAACAGATAGCTCGCTCCCGGCTTCAAGGTCGGTAGCGTGGGCCGCAGCGGCGCATGCAACTGGCCGTCGATCTGGCCGTTCTCCTTGATGCCGAAGATGTCGATGCGCGAGGTGCCGACTAGAAACTTCTCATGGCGGGCGACACTCTCATCGTCCCCCTTGAGCCAGGCCAGCCCGGTGTTTGCCGCTGGGAACCGGTGGTCATGCACAGAGAGCTTGCCGGACTTGTCGAAGTCCTTCGAGCCAAATTCCTGCGACGACGCCAAAGGCATGTGGCACTCGGCACAGTTCGTCTTCGCCACATCGGGGTAGTAGAAACTCTTCACCCCATGCCCCGAGACGCCCGACAGACGGTAGCTGTCGTAGTGATTCTGGCCGCGCACGAAGTCACGATAATGATTCAGTTCATACGGCAACCCGACCTTGTGACAGGTCGAGCAGAACTCAGCTGTCTTGTGATGCGGCTTGAGGAACGTGTTCTTGTGGAAGGTCGGCTTCGACTTGACGAGTTGGTTGTTGACCCATTGCAGCAGCGGGTCGCTCGCCTTCGCGAACGGGTAATGGATCGGTTCCTCGATGGTGAAGTCCGCATTGCCGACCGTGCTGTTCACATGCGTAATCGCATGACAGGTGGTGCAGGTGATCCCCGCATGGGCGGTGGCGTGCTTTTGCAAATCGTAGTTCGGGTCGTCGAACGCCCCGCTGAAGAATGGGACCGGATCATGGCACCCAGCACACCATCGCGACGACTGCACATTACCATCCCGCTTCATGCCGAACTCGCGCGTCTCCCGAATACTGGCAAGGTACATCGGGTTGTTGAAGGAGCTGAGCCGATGCGAGCTTTTACTCCACTGAGCGTGGACATCGGCGTGGCAGCGTTTGCAGTAGTCGTCCATCATCAGAGTGTCAGCCGGGATGAAGTTCCCGGTGGCTGTCTTGGCCAGTGATGGCAGGAAGTATTTCTCGCCCTCCTTCGGCCCGGCGACGTTCCATTTGCGCGGGTCGGTCGAGTGACTCACGGCAATGGCGACCACAGCAACGGCCACAGCACCGAGGTAACCCAGGCCATACCTCCACTGAATCTTCGGCCCGGCGAGGCGATGCAGGATGTAGAGCCAAATCCCAAACAGCGGGCTGATCACGTGGGCCCAGTAGGCAATCGAGCGGGCCTGTGGCTGCCGGAGTTCGAAGCCTCCCACCCGGAATAGAGCGAGCCCCGACACCAGCACGACAATGCTGGCCGCGAACAGCGCGTACCCGACCGTGACCGCCCGCCGATTCTTCCGTCCCAAGGTGTTCTTGATGTGAACCAGACAGAACACAATGAACGGGACAACGAGCAAGAGACCCAGAACCAAATGTCCCAAGAACATGCACAGGTAAAAGAAGTTCTGATAGGTCCGCCCCGTCGACCACTCCATTGCCGTGATCGTGGTCAGGTAGGCCGAGTTGGCAATCAACAGCGCCAGCAGAGCCAGCACCAAATACAACAACTTCCGCAGCTTTGGCCCGATGGCCTTCTTGACAACGGCTCGCGGCGGCACCACTCCCGAGGACGCCGAAAAGGTGGGAGGGGCAATCGACGGTGGGAGCCGGGAGACTCCGTCACCGTTTTCAGAGAGGGGAGTGGACATCAACACACCAGAAATGGAACTGCCCATGTGTGGAATGACTGGGCGAGGGAATGACTCTGGATTCTAGCCGGTTTGCGAATGATTCCCAGAGGAGGGTCCGGTATGGAATCCGGATCCCCTGGGCCTCTCTGAGTGCCCCCTCCTCCGGCCATTATCAATCAAACTTGATTTCTCATCCGCCGGAGTGTGTTGAACGATCCCCGCATCCCCTTGATGGCCTTTGTCGTATCCCCTACGATCCGTAGAGGTTCAGCGAGCGGGCCGCAGGTCCGGAAGCACTCCAATGGATGGGGCACTTCGCTGAAAGTCTTCTCTGGCATGAGGTTAGGTGCAGACGTGGAGATACCTCCGCTGCTCTTGTATGTGGGAGCGTTGATCGGGTTCGTCGTCACGAACATGATCCTGACCCACATTATTGGCCCGCGCAAGAAGACAGCTGTCAAAGACATGCCGTACGAGTCCGGAATGGACCCGATTGGCGATGCTCGACAGCCGTTTGACGTCAAGTTTTACCTCGTCGCGATCCTGTTTCTGGTGTTCGACGTGGAGTTGCTCTTTCTCTACCCGTGGGCGGTAAGTGCTTACCTGCCGGACGGCCAAACGGGCGGGATTCCGGTGGAGCTGCGCGGGACGGTGTTCGGCGTGATGCTGGTGTTCATGGCCACGCTGGTGATTGCGTACGTCTATGCCTGGAAGAAGGGCGTCTTCAAGTGGCGGTAGTTTGTCGCCTTTCGCTCCGCGAAAGGACGTGCTTTCGCGGAGCGAAAGTCGACAAGCCCACGAAGCCCGACTCAACAGAACAGTGGATCGACAGAGGATTGGTGACCCATGGTGGATCGAGGAAGCAACGCCGGACTGCCCGACAACGTCTTCATGACGAAGCTCGACGCAGCTGCCAATTGGGCGCGGTCCAATAGCTTGTGGCCGATGCCATTTGCGACGGCCTGCTGCGGGATCGAGCTGATGGCGACGGCTTCGAGCCGGTTCGACCTCGCTCGGTTCGGGGCGGAAGTGATGCGTTTTTCGCCTCGGCAGTGCGATCTGATGATCGTCGCGGGCCGCGTGGTGATGAAGATGCTGCCGGTGTTGCAGCGAATTTGGCTCCAGATGCCAGAGCCGAAGTGGTGCATCTCGATGGGGGCCTGTGCCTGTACCGGTGGGGTGTTTGACACCTACGCCGTGGTCCAAGGCGTCGACCGCTTTATCCCCGTCGATCTGTACGTCCCCGGCTGCCCTCCGCGTCCCGAGCAGTTGATCGCCGCGATCATTGAGATGCAGGAAAAGATCATGAAAACCGGCACCTTCGACGGTCGCGAGTTTGCCAAGCGGACCGAAGCCATGGGGCCGATTCCGGTGGAACTCGAGGAAGTCCGGCGCTCGCGGGCGGCGACGCTGGTCGAGGGGTTGGAGATCTACCAGCCGCCGAAGATGTAGGATGCCTTTCAGTCGAAGGGACAAGTCGGGAGGGTTCATGTCGGTCGCGGAACAACATATCGAGGAGCCTCGATCCAGCCTGGGAACACCGGTCTGGGAGTTGGCGCGACTGTACCCTGCCCAGGGGCAATGGACAGAAGAAGACTACCTGGCCCTGCATACAAATCAGTTGATCGAGTTCACCCAAGGTGTGCTGGAGTTTCTTGAGGTGCCGACACGGAAACACCAACTCATTGTTGCAGCCCTGTACCACAAGTTGTACCAGTACAACCTGCAACGGGACCTGGGCGAGGTGCATTTCGCGCCCCTGCGGATTCGAGTGGCCCCCTCAACGATTCGCGAACCCGATGTCCTGTTCCTGGCCAAGGAACGCCTCTCCGCTGACACGACGATCCCGCCGGAGGGGGCTGATCTGGCGATGGAAGTGGTCAGCCCCGGTCTGGAGAGCCGAGAGCGCGATCTGGTTAAGAAGCGGAATGACTACGCGCTGGCAGGAATCTCGGAATACTGGATTGTCGACCCAGCGAAGGAGACGATCACGGTGCTGGCCCTCAAGGGCGAAGTTTATGTAACTGTCGGCGAGTACAGGATCGGGCAAATCGCAACATCCCAGTTGCTGCCTGGGTTTGAGATCGATGTCGCCGAGGCGCTGGCCATCGAGTGTTCTGTTCGGAAGATCGATCCGCGCCGCTCATCAGAAACGACCGATCAATGAGAACCGCCGTCAAGCCCATCGAGAGATCACGATCCCGCCGGGGAGAACCGGTGTGGGAGTTGGCGCAGCTGTACCCAACCCAAGGCTCCTGGACGGAAGAAGACTACCTCGAACTCGAAACGAATCTGCTGATCGAATACACGGATGGCGTGTTGGAGTTTCTGGACATGCCCTCTCCTGAGCATCAACTCATCGTCCAGCATATTCAGGTCCAGCTCTTAGGGTTTGTGAAGAAGAATCGGCTCGGTACGGTGATGGCCGCCCCGCTTCCCATCCGGATTTCCTCGAAGGCTTATCGCGAGCCTGATCTGGTCTACATCTCGAAGAAGCTTGTGGACCGGAAAAATGCTCCCCACGGGGCCGACTTAGTGATGGAGATCGTCAGCCCTGGCAATGCGAATCGCCGTCGTGATCTCGTGAAGAAGCGTCGCGAGTACGCCGAAGCCGGAATCGCGGAATACTGGATCGTCGATCCCGTGAACTCCGTGATTACGGTTCTGACTTTGAAGGGGCTTAAGTACGAGCAGGCAGGGAAGTATAAGCGTGGTCAGAAGGCCACCTCTCGGCTTCTGGCGGGATTCGAGATCGATGTCACCGAGGCCCTTGACGCCGACTGAATTTTCCCCCGCCCTGCCCCACTGACCACTGACGACTGAAAACCTCCCCCATGACCGACCTGCAACCACTCCTCGACAAGTTCGCTCTCACCACCAGCGAGTTCCGTGACAACCGCCGCGTGGTGGTGGCTGCGGACAAGGTGGTGGCGTTGTTGGATGCGCTGAAGAACTCGCATGGGTTCAGCATGCTTGTCGACATCACCTGTGTCGACTATTTGGAGTACGAAGGGGCCAGCGACCGGTTCGGAGTGGTGTATTGCCTGCTCAACATGACGACCGGCGAGCGGTTGATCGTGCGGACCTTCATCAACGATCCGAGTCCCAGCCTGCCGACGGTTACGACGCTCTGGAAGGGGGCCGACTGGATGGAGCGCGAGGTGTACGACATGTTCGGCATCACCTTCACCGGCCACCCCGACCTCCGCCGGATCCTCATGCCGGACGAATTCACAGCCTTCCCCCTCCGCAAGGACTACCCGATTAAGGGGCGAGGTGAGAGGCACAACTTCCCGGTCATTACGCGGTCGGAGAGTTAGAGGGGGAAGTTTTCAGTCGTCAGTTTTCAGTGGTCAGCCAGAGAGCCTCAACTCAACCCTCAACGTTCCCTCAACAATGCCCTCGCCTTTCCCCGGAATGGACCCGTTTCTCGAAGCCCGGTGGGGCGGTGCCCACACCACGATGATTGTTCACGCCCGGCGGCAACTGCAGTCTCAACTTCCCGAGGGTCTGCTCGCAGATATCGAGGAGTATTTCGCTGTTCAAATCGACTACGACACCCGCCATTATCGACCCGATGTCGCTGTCGTGCAAACCGAGAGTTGCGGCGTCTCCCAATCCGGTACAGCCGTTCTCGTTGCGCCCGGAGTGGCTGTCCCGTTCATCGCGATCGATGAACCCGAAACGCTGCACCGTATCCGCATCTCCAGCATCGAAGATGATCGGCTGGTCACGTCAATCGAGATACTCAGCCCGTCTAACAAAGAAAGCGAACTGGCTCGCGAGCGGTTTCGTCGCAAGCAGCTCAATCTTTTGGGCGGCGGAGCGAACCTTGTTGAGATCGACCTGCTCATCGGCGGAGGCTGGACCGTCTTCGTCCGCGATGACCGAGTTCCGCCGGACTATCGCACTCCGTATCGAATCTGTGTCGTTCGTGCGGACGCACCTTGGGCTCCGGAAGCCTACAAGGCTCCTTTGGAATCACGACTCCCGGTCATCCGGATTCCGTTGCGAAAGCACGATCAGGACATCCACCTCGACTTGCAATTGCTCGTCGACGCAGCGTGGGAAGACGGGGCCTATAGTCGCCTGGATTACTCACGAGCCCCCTGCCCGCGACTTCCGGCGAAGGAGGAGAGTTGGATACTCGCGCTGCTGGCCGAACGCGGAATACAACGCTCTCTTTCGCCCATGACACCCTCCTGAGAGAATCCCGCCTTCATGTCCACCCTCGCCCATCTCCGAATCACGCCCGAGGAGCTGTTGAAGCTGCCCGATGGGGAGCGGTATGAACTCGTCGACGGCGAATTGGTGGAGTGCAGTATGAGCGGGAAGTCCCTGTGGCTGGCGACGTGGATTTCGACACAACTCGTCAACTTCGCGGTTCCTCGGCGTCTGGGGTACGTGATTACCGAGGCCAGCATCCAGTGTTTCGCTGATCCGGGAAAAGTCCGCCGCCCGGATGTGGCTTTCTTTGCCAGTGGTCGAATGGGTGATGCCGAGTACGAAGTGGGGCACATCCGCATCACTCCCGATCTGGCTGTCGAGGTCGTGTCCCCGAATGACCTCGCCTACGAGCTCACCCTGAAATCGGAGGAGTATCTGGCAGCCGGGGTCCGCCTGGTGTGGATCATCCATCCCGAGACCAATACCGTCGATGTCCTTCGCGCGGATGGCAGCGCCATCCACCTGCGGGGATCACAGCTGCTCTCCGGAGAAGCAGTCCTTCCCGGCTTCGAATTCCCCCTTCCCGAACTGTTCAGCGACCTGTCAGACTTCCGCCATCGGTAGACGCCGTTCGCTCAACCCTCAACCCTCAACCCTCCACCCTCCACCACCCCATGCCCCTGACAGCCGCCAATACGATGCCTCCGGATGCTCCCGACCAGGAGTATCACTGGACCCTCAACTTCGGGCCGCAGCATCCGGCTACGCACACGACCCTCCGTCTGGTGCTGACGCTCGATGGGGAGCGCGTCGTCGACGCGGTTCCGCATATCGGCTATCTGCACAGCGGGTTCGAGAAGCTGGCCGAGCATCTCGACTTCAACCAGTACGTCACCATCGTCGACCGGATGAACTATCTGTCGCCGCTGGCCAACGAGATCAGTTGGCACCACGCGGTCGAGAAGCTGCTGGGGATCGAGCTGACGCCGCGGTGCAAGTACCTGCGGACGATTCTGGCCGAGATGATGCGGCTGCATGACCACCTGCTGAACTGCGGGACGAGTGCCCTGGACCTGGGGGCGTTCACGGCGTTCCTGTACTTCTTCGAACAGCGGGAACTGATCTACAACATCGTCGAGTACGCCAGCGGACAGCGGTTCCATACCAGCTACACCCGTGTCGGCGGCGTGATGTTCGACGTGAACCTCGAATGGGTCAACCAGGTTCGCAGCTTCACCAAGCAGTTCCGCAAGACTCACGATGAGGTCCACAAGCTCCTCACCCGCAACCGCATCTTCATCGACCGCACCAAAGGGATCGGCGTCCTCAGCAAGGAGGACGCGATCAGCTTCAGTTGCACCGGACCGGTGGCGCGGGCCAGCGGTGTGGTGCGCGACCTGCGGAAGGATGAGCCGTACCTGGCCTACCCGGACTTTGACTTCAAGGTCATCTGCTCCCAGGGCGGCGATTGTTACGCCCGCTATCTGGTGCGCATGCAGGAGATGATCGAGAGCCTGCAGATCATCGAGCAGGCGATCGAGAACATCCCCGGCGGACCGGTCAACGTCGACGCAGGATCGGGGGTCGTGTTGCCCGCCAAGCCCGCTGTGTATCGCAGCATCGAGGGGCTGATCCAGCACTTCGAAGTCAACATGCCCAACCGGGGCTACGATGTCCCTCACGAAGAGATCTACGCCGCCACCGAATCGCCCAACGGCGAACTCGGGTTCTACATCGTGGGCCAGGACAGCACGCGGGCCTACCGCGCCCGCACTCGGCCCCCCTCTTACATCCATTTCGCAGCCTTCCCCCACATGATTCGCGGCCACATGCTCAGCGATGTGGTGGCCGTGTTGGGAAGTCTGAACATCATTGCGGCGGAGCTTGACCGATGAGTGCCCTGACCGAAGAACTTCGCGAGAAGATTCGGGCCG
>JAYSUV010000781.1:0-21800 GCA_043718945.1 Planctomycetota bacterium | reverse complement strand
TGAACAGAAGGTAGGAAAGGAAGCAAAGACACTTCGCATCGTCCTTGCCCCCTTTGCTTCCTTTGCGACCTTCTGTTCAATCCATCTGCTCATCTCGGGATGTGATTGTGGATCAAGTCCTGAAAGGCCATCATCGGCCTGATCGCCGTACGACTGCTGCAAATTAAACTCGTCGCCCGCACAACTCCCGATCGACCCGCCTCCGAAGTCGTGCTGCCGCGCTGGATCAACGGACACCGCACCATCCTCAAACGCCCCCGCCCCCTCGCACCGTCCGCGACTTCAAGTGGCCTTCTGACTGGCTACGAGGTTGTGGCTGTGCCGCGATGGGTCTCACTCATATTCTCGAATGGTGGGACGACAGCACGACTATACCTCATGCACCAGCACGACATTATGGCGACTCGTGGGCAGCCCCGTCCCCGAGAGTACCAGAATTCGGTCACCGCGTTGCAGATCGCCCGTCGCCAGACCGCGCTGAGTGACGAAGTCAATTAGTTCCCGGTCCTCATGCGCCGGAGCATCCGGCACCGGGATCACGCCCCAGTAGAGGCACATCCGGCGGAGTGACGAGAGACTATCGCTGACGCCAATCGTCGGTACAAACCGGCGATTCTTCGAGAGACTCAGTGCCGCCCGCCCTGTCGAACTCGCCACCACCACCAGCTTGGCCGACAGCTCCTCGGCCAGTCGCCCAGCAGCGCGAGCGGCCGCATCGGTGATCGGGCTGACACCGGGAGTGGGCCGACTCTCTTCGTTGCGAATGTAGAGGCGATCGCGCAGCAGTGGCTCGGTGGCAATTGCGATACGGTGCATCATCTGCACCGCCTCGCAGGGATACTTTCCAATGGCCGTCTCCCCGGAGAGCATGCAGGCATCAGCCCCGTCGAGAATGGCATTGGCCACATCGGTCGCCTCGGCCCGGGTGGGGATGCGGGAGTTGTGCATGCTGTCGAGCATCTGCGTCGCGATGATGACCGGCTTCCGCGCCCGGTGACAGGCAGCGACGATCCGCTTCTGGGCCACGGCGATTTCCGCGATGTCGACCTCGACCCCGAGATCGCCTCGCGCCACCATGATGCCATCGGCCTCGTGAACGATTGCTTCCAAGTTCTCCAGGGCCTCGGGCTTTTCGATCTTGGCGATCACATGCGGCGGATTGGCCGAATGCTGGGCCAGGATCAGAACCTTGAGGTCGATGATGTCCTGGGCTGTGCGGACAAAACTCAAGCTGACGTAATCGGCCCTCGCTTCCACTGCCCAGACCGCGTTTGTCCGGTCGAGGTCGCTCATCGCCGCCGCTTTGAGTTGGACATAGGGGAGGTTCACGCCCTGCTTGCTGCGCAGTGTGCCGCCCTGTGTCACCTCGCACAGAGCCCGCTGGCCATCGTTGGAGAGGACCCGCAAGGCGACCGTTCCATCGGCCAGCATCACACGGTTCCCGGTCGTCAACTCGTCCAGCAGCGGCTCGTAGATGCAGGTGAACTCGCGCGGGTCGGTCGTCACATGCCCGCGAATGAACGCGACCTGCTCCCCGACCAGCAGATCGATCGACCCACCCGGAATCTCCCCGAGCCGCATCTTCGGCCCCGCCAGATCGACCAGCACCGCGACCATCCGCCCGGCCCGCTTCTCCGCCAGACGAATGCGATCCAGCCGCACCTGATGCTCCGCAGCTGATCCGTGTGCCGTATTGAGACGGAACACGTCCACCCCCGCCAGGATCAACTCCTCAAGCTTTTCGATCGTGTCGCAAGCGGGGCCAGCTGTGGCCACAATTTTGGTGTGGCTTTCGCGCTTCCAGGAATCCAAAGGCATGGACAACTCAATCTGAAGGGACACAACGGGGAAGTTCTGCGCGGAGCGTTCGCGGCGGCGGGATTCTAACGAATTCGTAACCGGGCGGGGAGACACCGCCTGACGCACGGTAGCAGAGGTCGTCAGACTTCTGACCGCTGGCTGACTGGGACTCCGTATACCGCAGAATTCTTACGAATTCTGCTACGCTTGTTGACACGACATCCCGCCCCTGTCGATTCCGCCGCACCCCATCTCCTTGGGACACATCCATGCTGACTCATGTTGCTCGCCGTGCCGTCACGCAGTGTATCGTCTGCCTGTTGTTCATCACCGGGTTGGCAGCTGTCGAGCCGCTGCGGATCGTGACACTGGGGGATTCGATCACGAAGGGGGTTCGCCCTGGAGTGACTGCGGAGGAGACCTTCTCCGCTGAGTTGCAACGAAACTTGCGAGACACTGGTCATCCCGATTGCGAGGTCATCAACGTCGGCATCGGTGGCGAGATGGCTGGGCAAGGGCTGAAGCGATTGGAGAAGGATCTCATCGCGAAGAAGCCCGCGATCGTCACGATCATGTACGGTCACAACGACAGCTACGTTGACATCGGGAAGACCGAGGCCCGCATCCCGATCCCCCGCTTCCGGGCCGACCTGTCGCAGTTAGTCCAACGGCTGCGCGAGTCGAACATCACGCCGATTCTGATGACCCCGCCCGCGTATGCGGAGAAGTCAGGGCCGAACGGAATCGGCGAGCATTGCAACGTGAAGCTCGCTCAGTACGCCGAGGTGACGCGGCAGGTGGCCGAGACATTGCAAGTGCCTCTGGTCGACCACTACGCCGCTTGGGCCGAAGTCTCCAAGAGCGGGACTGATCTCAATGAGTGGACGACGGATGGGTATCATCCAAATCCGAAGGGGCATGGGGAATTGGCGACTCGGATGCGAGAGGAAGTTGCCTCGCAGGTATCTACAAATCCGAAACCCGGTGATCTGATTGGCAACTGGCCGGAATTGAGATCCATTGGTGGTATTCCCTATCGCCGATATGGAGTTGTCGAATTCACGGAGATCGCAAAGAACACAAAAGAGTTGAAATTTCCGCGGTTGAACAATGTCGTGAAATCCGCGTTGATGCAGAGCAAAAACAATTTGAGTGCCCATCTCGTAGTCACTCAGACTCCCACAGAGTGGACGATCGCTTTGCCGGACGACCGCAGCTTGGGGACTAACAGATTGGACACGACGACGGTGGTACTCCATGTCGACGGGATGCCTCGTTTGTGTGGGATGCCCGCAGTTTCACGACCGGGGGCAGACGGAGTCATCACGCTCTCGGCTCGCGATGCCGTGGTCCACGGGGAGAAACTCCAATTCGAGCCGCTGACGCATAAGAACACGGTCGGGTATTGGGTCAACCCGAAAGACTATGCCGAGTGGAGCTATGCCCTCGATCAGCCCGGAGAGTTTCATGTGGAGATCATGCAAGGCTGCGGAGGCCACGCGGGGAGTGATGTCGAGCTGGGCTTCCCCGAAGGCCCTGTTCCGTTCGTCGTGGAAGAGACGGGACATTTCCAGAACTTCGTCTGGCGGAGAATTGGACGAATCCGACTTAAGGAGATGGGCGTCCATCAAGTAGCCCTGAAGTGCAAGAAGCTGGCGAAGGGTGCCGTCATGGATATGCGGCAGGTTCGACTGGTTCCCGTGTTGGCGTTAACAACCGGTCCGATCACTTATCGCGATGTTGCTCCGGATCTTGTTCCGCCGATTCCCACAACATCGCCGCCAGCACCGGGACGTCGCAGCATCATGGAAAGTGAAATGTCGGTTGGCAGCCACAGCGTCTATTTGCCAACGAACTGGACCCCAAACCATCGATGGCCAGTTCTCGTGGAACTCCCCGGAAATGGTTACTTTCGAAATGAACTGGGTGATACCTGTGACGGCTTGCCCCACAAATGTCAATTCGCCTTTGGACTATCAGGAGGGTACGGAGCAATCTGCTTGACACTCCCGTTTCTCGACGAGAACGGATGCCTCGCTCCAACGTGGTGGGGAACGACTCCATCCGGGAAACCATCGAAGACGATCAAATGCTGGAATGACTTCATCAAAGAAACTTGTGACAAATACAACGGCGACCCCACCCGTGTGATCCTCGTCGGCTTCTCGCGCGGGTCGATCGCCGTCAACGCAGTCGGCCTCTCGACCGATGAGGCCGCTGGACTGTGGAAAGCCGCCGTCTGCTTCAGCCACTACGACGGCGTGGGCAATTGGCCGTTCCCGAAGAGTGACGCAGCCTCGGCCATCGAGCGGCTCCAGCGGTTGGGTGGAAAGCCGCAGTTCATCATCAGCGAGTCCCCGACCGAAGGGCCAGCTCTCTCCGATCAAGCCCGCGAGTTCATCGAGAAGTCGGGCGTGCAGGGGGACTTCACCTTTGCCACCACCGGGTTCCTTAACCACAGCGACCAGTGGGCCCTCCGCCCCAGCCCCGCTCGGACGCAGGTCAGAGAGTGGCTCAAACAGCAGATGGCTGAGAAGTGATCGCTTATTGCTATTGGCCGAGTGCCTTGGCATTGCTGAACGTCGGGATGGTTCCATTCGGGAGGGCGAGGCTCCTGCCGAGCCGCGATTGCGAGTCGACGTGTCCCTTGGTTCGCGGCTCAGCAGGAGCTTCGCCCTCCCCGGGACAGGTCGCTTCCCCCCCCATCGGAGCGTTGAGGAGGCACTAGATTCGCTCAGCCTACTTTCCCACCCCCATCACAAACGGGTCATACTCATCGCGAAAGCTGTTCAGTCCCGGCGTGGGAAGCAGCTGGCGGGCGGCGATGTCGTACAGGTAGATGTCGCGCTCTCCGGCGCTGTCGAGTCGCTCCGACACGAAGGCCAGATAGCGGCCATCCGCGCTCAGGTGGGGGCTTTGTTCCTGCCCAGCTGAGTTCAGACCCGGTAGCGGGACGAGCTGTAGTTCTTGCAGGTCGTACAGATAGACATCCCGCGCTCCGCTGCCGCCCGCGCGGTCCGAGATGAAGGCCACCAGCCGACCGTCATGCGATAGCGACGGTTCGGTATCAGCGACCGGCGAGTTCAGTCCCCTCGGGGTCGAAGTCGTTGAGCTGCCGCGCCTCCAGATTCGCAGGTCCGTCTGCCCTTCCCCATCAGGAGCATTCGTCGTGAAGGCCAGCCATTGGCCGTCTCCGCTCAGTGACGGCTTGCGTTCATCATGCGACGCGGCGTTTAGAAATGAGAGATCGACCAATTGTTGTGTCGAGCGATCGTACAGCTGCAAGTCCCAGCGTCCGGGGCTGCCCGGTCGGCGCCAGGCTTCGAAGGCAATCAGATTGCCAGTTGCATCAATCGTGGGAGCCATGTGGGCTTGGTCCCCGGCATGAATCTTCGGCAGCTCGATCGCTTTCCCGTCCGCCAGATCCCAGGCCGCCAATTGACTCGGTTGTCCCTCGACCTCAAAGCAGTAGACGCACTGCTGGGCATCTCGTGTCAGCTGGGGGTGATGGTCGGACCGCTTGTCGACGGCGGGGATTCCGGGCAGCAGCTTTCCAGTCGACTGGCCATCATGTTCGTAGAGGTAAACTTGCGGGTGCCGGATTCGATCGCGCAGAGAGGCAAACGCCAGCAAGAGTTTGGGACGCTGAACCGCAGGCGGATCGTCAGCCAGGACAACCAAGCTCGAAAACGAAAGGCAGCAGCAAGCCAGGAGGCATCGACGTTTCACTCACTCACTCCGATTCAGAGTTATCATACATCTCCGGCCCTCGGCCAATGGCAAATGTCAGCCCACTAACCCGACGCGTCAGCGAGGGCGAGCGAAAGCGACTTTTCCTACAGAATCCCTCGCTGACGCGTCGGGCTAGTGATCTCAAGTCAGTGCCATTGGGCTCTAGGCCCTCGCCCCTGGGCCTCTCCTCACACTCCCCCCGTCAACTCCACGACTGGCAGCGCTGACCCAATGAACGGCCTGACTCGCAAGTCCCCGCTGGTGTCGATCCCCAACAGCTTGTAGATCGTGGCGGCGAACTCGGGCGGCGTCACGGGACGCTGAGCCGGGTAGGCCCCCTTGTCGTCGCTCGCTCCAATCACCGCTCCGCCGGGGACTCCCCCACCGGCCATCAGCGACGAGAAGCAATACGGCCAGTGATCGCGATCGCCAAACTTGTTGAGCAGCGGCGTCCGACCAAATTCTCCGACCACCACCACCAGCGTCGACTCCAATAGCCCCCGCTGCGACAGATCATCGATCAGCATCGACAGTCCCAGATCGAGTCGCGGGCACAGCTGTTGTTCCAGCCGCATCATGCCGGGAAGTTCGGCTCCGTGCGTGTCCCAGGCGTCGAACGCGATGCAGTCGTACCACTTCAGCTGGACGAAGCGGGTTCCTGCCTCAACGAGTCGCCGCGCGAGGAGGCACGACTGTCCAAAGAAGTTGGCCCCGTACCTCGTTCGCAGATCAGCCGATTCACGTTCGAGGTCGAATGCCTCACGCACTCTGGTGGAGGTCAGCAGCTCCGCCGCCCGCTGATAGTTGCGGTCCATCTTCTCGACCACGAGGCTTTGGGAGAGTTCCGCGCGCACGCTGTCGACTGCGGCGAGCAACGCGCGTCGATCCTGGAAGCGGTCTGGCGAGATTCCAGAGGCCAGCGACAGGTCGGGCAGTTCGACCTTCTTCCCGGTCGGATCGCGGACAGTCAGCGGCGAGAAGGCACTGCCAAAAGTTCCACCCCCGACCATGTCGAGTCCCGTGATCTCGCACGAACCATCGCCGGGCTTGGAGCCTATATGGAAATACGGCGGCATCGCCGACTCGCTGCCGCGCAGCTTAGTGACGACCGCCCCGAACGATTCATTCCTGGTCTCAAAGCCGGAACACATGGCGACGGAGTTGTGGCTGGAATTGTCGTGTGTCAGCGACCGGATCAAAGCGTACTTGTCGGCTTGCGCAGCGAGCAGTGGCAACAATTCGCTGATCTTGGTGCCGGGGACTGACGTGTTGATCGCGCCAAAGGGGCCGCGCACGTCGTCCTTGGCCTTCGGCTTCGGGTCGAACGTCTCGAACTGACTCGGTCCACCCGTCAGCCAGATGAAGATGCAGCTGCGCTCGTTGGCGGGCTTGAGAGCGGGTCTGGCCTCGGATGCCGTGGCCTGCGTCTGCCAGGTTGAGGCCAGTGATAACCCGAGCAAGTCGATTCCCGCAACTTGTAGCAGTTGCCGACGGGTCAGCCCCTGGCAATTGCGAGAAGTCACAGGGCAGAAGCGAAGCATACTCGGATTCCAATTTGAGCCGACACGGCCATGTGACGAAGAACTGGCGATTGTCGATCACCTCCCCAATTCTGCCCGACGCACGGATCAGTGACAAGTGTCTATCAAGACTTCGGGCAGCAGTGGAGTCCACTCCAGAAGCCTCGAATGAATCTGCTACACTGCCGGTCTATTCCACTGGCACTTCGAAAGACACCCGATGTCCACACCGCTCCCCATCGAAATCGACTGTGCGACCACGAAGCAGCGTCTCGACGCCCGCGACGACTTCTTCTTCGTCGACTGTCGTGAAGCGTCTGAGTATGAGACCTGCCGCATCGCCGGGGCGACGCTGCTCCCGATGAGCGAACTCACCACCCGCGTGGCCGAATTGGAACCGCACAAGCACCGCGAGATCATTGTCCACTGCCACCACGGCGGTCGCAGCCTGCGAGTCGCCAGCTGGCTCCGTAAGAACGGCTTCGAGCAGGCTCGCAGCATGGCCGGTGGGATCGACCAGTGGTCGCTGGAAATTGATCCGAAGGTGCCCCGGTACTGATTGCCACCCACACGGACTCGGCGGGATACTCTGACTCCGATAGGATGAACGTGCTCTTACTCGCACTTCGGAGAGGTTCCCATGCTGCATCCCGAAACCCTAGAAGCCTATCGCCGGATGACGCCGAGTGAAAGGCTACGAATCACCCTGGACATGATTCGTGCCAGCACGCCGTTTCTGTTTTACGGTTCACCTGAGCAGGTCGAACGGAAGTTTGAATTGCTCAGAAAGCAGAACGATGACCGAACACGACGGATACTGATGGGGTTGGCATCATCTGGAGGGCATGATGAATGATATCGGTGTCGCTCTGCGGGATATCACCACTGTGATGGAGAAGTTCGGCATCTCCTATGCGGTGATCGGTGGAGTTGCGGTCAGAGCGTACGGGATTCCGCGACCGACCTACGATTTGGATTTCACGATCGACATCTCTCGGGAACGGCTCGTTAAGTTATTTGATGCGGTCGAGAATGAAGGCTACACGGTCGCAGAAAGCTATCGATCTGGATGGATCGATGAAGTGGGCGGGATGCCTCTGGTCAAGTTTCGGTGTTACATTCAGGGGCAAGGGGTCGATGTTGATGTCTTCATCGCAGAAAAGCCTTTCCAGCGCGAACTGTTGAAGCGCAGGCAACGTGTGGAAACCCCGGATGGAGACACATGGCTCGCCAGTCCGGAAGATATTGTACTCCTGAAGCTCCTGGCACACCGATCTCGGGATCTGAGTGACATCGGTGATATCTTGTTTACTCAAGGCGAACTCGACTGGGTGTACTTGCGACGATGGGCGGATTTGATCGGTGTTCGCGACCGCCTGGAGGCGGTACTCAAACAACGAGATGAATTCAATTGATCGCGAGGGCGATTCTTGTGCGAGATCTCTCGGAAGTCTGACATGACGTACTACAATCTTTCATAACTTCCGACTCCCCTGAGCGCCCCCATGGTTACCGCCGCCAAGTCCCATCCCGAAGAAGCCTCCGAGTTCATCGCCAATGGTGAGCGGGCGCAGTGGCACGACCAGACGCTGTGGTTCGTCCGCAGCAAGCGCGACCGCGCGGCTAGCACGATTCCCGAGTGGGAAGAGCTGCGCGAGTCGGCCTCGCGGATTAAGCAGTTCACGCTCGCGAATCTGGCTGACCTGCTCGAGCAGTTCGAGTCCAACGCCAAGCGGCACGGCATCCAGGTTCACTGGGCCAAAGACGCTGCCGAGCACAACGAGATCGTGCTGTCGATCCTCCAAAAGCACAACGTCACCAAGCTCGTGAAGAGTAAGTCGATGCTCACCGAGGAGTGCCACCTCAACCCGTTCCTGACCCGGCACGGCATCGAGGTCGTCGACACCGACCTCGGCGAGTGGATCGTCCAGCTGCGCGACGAGCCGCCGAGCCACATCGTGATGCCCGCGATTCATACGAAGCGGGAAGAAATCGGCGAGCTGTTCCACAAACACATTGGGACCGAGAAGGGGGCCACTGACCCGGACTATCTGGTCGATGCCGCCCGACACGAACTCCGTAAGAAGTTCCTCGGGGCACAGGCGGGGATCACCGGGGTCAACTTCGCCATCGCCGAAACGGGCGGGATCGTCGTCTGTACCAACGAGGGGAATGCCGATCTCGGCGTGTCGCTGCCGCCAGTGCATATCGCCTGCATGGGGATCGAGAAGCTGATCCCTCGGGCAGCTGATTTGGGCGTGTTCCTGCGACTCCTTGCCCGCTCCGCCACCGGGCAGCCGATCACGGCGTACTCCAGCCACTTCCACGGCCCGCGCGACGCCCAAGCCGAGATGCACATCGTGCTGGTCGACAATGGTCGCAGCGATCTGCTTGGCAGCGACGACTTCCGCCGCTCCCTGAACTGCATCCGCTGCGGGGCCTGCATGAACACCTGCCCCGTCTATCGCCGTAGCGGCGGGCACAGCTACAACAACGTCATCCCCGGCCCCATCGGCTCGATCCTCGCCCCGGCGATGGACTCCAGCCAGCATTCATCGCTGCCGTTCGCCTGCACCCTCTGCGGGAGTTGTACCGATGTCTGCCCGGTAAAGATCGACCTGCACTTGCAGCTTTACACCTGGCGAAACAAGATCGCTCTCAAAGGCCTGCTGCCGAAATCAAAGCAACTGATGATGGTGGCCGCCAAGACGGTCCTGTCCAATCTGTGGCTGTATAAACTCGCCGGGAAGCTGGGGCGGTTCGCCTTGCGGATCACGCCGAAGTTTCTGGTGAACAACCCGCTGGTGAACATGTGGGGCAAGCAGCGCGACCTGCCGGAGCCACCGAAGCAAAGCTTTCGGGAGTTGTGGAACAAGCGTCAGAAATAAGCTCACGCCAGCGGTAGCAGGACCTCTTTCGGGTTCATCGGCTCGGGCGAAAACGTATACGTCGTCACCGGGCCCAGGAACGAATCCGCGTATTCCTGGATCTGATCCGGAGTCTCGAACAGTTGATCATAAATCCCAGCGTTGTCGTACTCGCAGCCATCGGTCGAGTAATCCCGACAGATCTGCGGCCTCGTCTCGTAGATGCCGCACATGTTGTCGGGTTGCAGGTGATCGCATTTGTTGAACACGCACAGGAACCATGTTCCCGAGTCGACAAACACCGAGACCCGTCCATGCAGCATGAACCAGCGGATGTTCTCGAAATCGTTCCGCTCCGTCGGCGTCTCCATCGGCAGGGCGAAATAGCTGCAACAGCGGGCAGTGCAATACTGACACAGGACCTCTCCCGGCTTGATGTCGGCGCGTTTGACGGGGGCTTTAGGCATGAGGACACCAGGGGAGGCATTGAGGTTCACTGGCTGGAATGCCAGACGAACGGCAGTGTAGCGAACGATCCCGCCGACGGCAGTCCGCAGGAGGCGACGACAGGGGGCGGGTGAGTTTTTCTTCACCGCTGACTATGTCGCAAACGCAGGTCGGCCATACACGCGGCACAGCAGTCGCCTATTTGAATTTCGGATGGGTAGCGTGGGCTTTAGCCCACGCGAACTCAGGGAGGTCCGTCGATCGCGTGGGCTAAAGCCCACGCTACTTTACGAGGCACAGCCAAGCAGGCCATGTACGCCGTCCCTCCCATTCTCGTCGCTCTCCGGCCACACTAGACTTTGGGGGATGAGCTGTCAGGGACCGGCGTTTGGCAGTTCACGACCTCCAGTGGCATCCGGGATAACACCATGAGATTCAGCGTCCTCGTTTTCACGGTGTGTGCCCTGCCGACATGGGCGTGGGCCGAATTGCCCTCGCCGCGTCTCGACCGGATCTCGGTTCTGGGTGTCAATCAGGGGGGCGAAGTGGAACTCGAAGTCGTCGGGGCCGACTTGGAGGGACTTACTGGGCTGGTGTTCGATCATCCCGGCTTGTCGGCCACAGCCATTGAGGGCAAGGAACGCTGGTTCAAGGTGAAGGCCGCAGCTGACATGCCGCCGGGGACGTATGACATGCGGACCCTCGGGCGGTTTGGGGTGAGTAGTTCGCGACTGTTCGCGGTCAGTCGCGGGTTGAAGGACATCGCCGACAACGGCAAGAACCGCTCCGTGGCCGAGGCTCAGATCATCGAGATCAACACCGCCATCAACGGCACGATGGATGGCAATGCGGAGGACATGTACAAGCTCATTGGCGTGAAGGGCCAGCGGATCTGGGTCGATTGCCAGGCCCAACGCCTCGACACCGAACTCGATGGCCAGTTGAGCGTCCTCGACACGCAGGGGCGAACAGTCGCGAGCAACGGCGACTCGTACGGTGTCGACCCGTTCGTGGATGTGATGTTTCCGGAGGATGGGGAGTATCTGATCGTGCTCAACGATCTCTCCTATCGCGGCGGTTATCCGTATCGGCTGGTCGTGTCGAATCTCCCACATGTCGAGCTGATCTATCCGGCTGCGGTGCAGGCCGGAACGACCGCGACGTTGAAGGCGTTTGGGACCAACCTTGGATCGGGTTCGAACACCTCGACGCGGACCGTGCAGGATCAACTGCTGGATGAGTTCTCGTTCACAGCCCCGATTGGAACTGAGGAACTTGCGGTCGGAGCCTATCGCTTCCTGAGTCACCCGACCCATCACTCCGTCCTGCCGACAGCGGCCACCGCCACGCTGCTCGGTCGACAGATCACTGCGGAGCCGCTCGACAACACGTTCAATGCTCAACCCATGTTGGTCACCGATCTGCCCGTCAGCCTCGAAGCCGAGCCGAACGATCAGCGGGACAAGGCCCAGCTGATCACGCTGCCCGCTGTGGTGGCCGGGAGGTTCGATGCTCCGCGCGATGCGGACTGGTTCGAGTTCACAGCAGACGCCGACGAGAACTACTACTTCGATGTCTACTGCGAACGCATCGCCGGGCGGGCCGATCCCTATCTCGTGGTGTTCGACGAGAAGGACAACCGCGTCGCCGAACTCGATGACTACGGCCACCGCATGAGTGCCTTCGATGGCCATCTGCGAGACCCATCGGCGCAGGCGGTGAGGCTCGCCAAGGATAAGAAGTACCGCGTCCTGGTGCAGGACCGCTACCGCCGAGGCGGCGGGCGATACCAGTACGTCCTCGAAATCCGCAAGCCCCAGCCCGACCTGTTCGCGGCTGTGATCCATGGCAGCAACCCGGCTCCGAGTGGGTTTAATTTCTACAAAGGGACAGCCAACTTTCTGGATGTCGTGATCCACCAGTGGGAGGGACATACCGGGCCGATGACGATCACCGCCGAGGGTCTGCCGCCAGGGATGCACGCGGCACCACTGAGGATCGCGTCGAACACGCGCGGCACGTTTGTCGTCTGGACCGATGAGGACGCCCCCGACTGGAACGGGAGCATCAAGCTGACCATCGAAGGGGAACGCGGCAGCGAGAAATTCAAGCGCGAGGTCCGCCCCTATACGCGAGTGAGCAACTCGCTCAGCTCCAGTCGGCCCACGCGCGAACTGGCTGCCTCGATCCGCGAACTCGGCCCGTACTCCGTGATGTGCGACCCGAGCGAACTCTTGATCGAGGCTGGGAAGGAGGCCGAAATCAAAGTCACCGTCAAGCGTCTCTGGCCCGACTTCAAAGACAAGGTCGCTCTCCAACCGCTCAACTGGCCGGGCAACATCCAGCTGAGCAATTTCGACATCGCGGGGGACAAGACCGAGGCCACCGTCACGATCAAGATCCAAGCCAACTCGCAGCCGGGAGTGCATACACTGACGCTCCTGGGTCAGGGGCAGGTGCCGTTCCACAAAGACCCGCTGTCCAAGGAGCGGCCCAACACGCTCGAGTCGCTGCCCAGTCGGCCCGTCACGATCACGATCACCGCCCCGCCGAAGCCGTGAGACTCTCCGAGTGCTCGCCGACCTTCAGCGCTCCGGCGATTTTCCTGCTGACGTTCTTCGCTCGACTCCCTACACTCCCCACCGTGGCAGTGAGCCACCTCGGTCCTTTCACCACACGGATGTCAGATGATTACGCGGATCACGGGCAAGCTGGTCTCTCTCAACGGAGTCGAAGCGGGGATCGATATCGGTGCCTTTGAATACGAAGTCGCCGTCCCCGACTTCGTGAGACGACAGCTGCAATCGCAGATCGGAAAGGAGATCACGCTGCGGACGATCGAGTATCTCGACGGCAACCCGCAGAAGGGCCGACTGGTCCCCCGGATGATTGGATTCCTGTCCGATGTCGAGAAGGACTTCTTCGACATGATTTGTTCGGTCGACGGGATCGGCGTCAAGAAGGCGCTGAACGCGATGGTCAAGCCGGTCAGCGAGGTGGCCGTCGCCATCGAAGAGCAAGATGTGAAGACCCTCTCGGCTCTCCCCGGCATCGGTCCCGCGATGGCGGAACGGATCGTCGCCAAACTCCGCCGCAAGATGGCCAAGTTCGCCCTGCTGATCGCCCGCGAGTTTCCACACTCGGACGAACCGGCCAGTAGTGTTGTGGCCGATGCTCTGGAAGCCCTGGTCGCCCTCGGTCACTCGGCCAGCGATGCCCGCGAACAGATCGAAAAGGTCATGAAGACCAAGGGCAAGTTCAAAGCCGTCGACGAGATCTTGCTCGAGGTCTACAACCAGAAGCGTGAGAAATAATCGCGCCGCTGAATGGGACGACTTACCAGTGCTCTATCGGACCGTTGGGAACTTTGATCAGCGCGGTCGGGACGGATGATTCGCGTTCGCCATGCCGCGCGGTGATCTGGGTGACGATGGCCTCGAACTCTTCGACCGTTTGGAATCGACGCAAGCGGTCTTCCAAATCCTCGGGGACGCCCAGCCGTGCCCCATACCAACCCGCGAATTTGCGAAACAGCAGGCAGCTGTACTCGGCATGCTGGGCAAACATTAGGTGGAAGTGTTGGCGCAGGAAGCTGATCTGTTCCGTCACCGTCGGGACGAACTCCGAGTCCTGGCCGTGTGAGGCTCGTTCGATCCTCCGAAAGATCCACGGATCCAGAAGGGCCCCGCGTCCGATCGCGACCGCGTGACACCCCGTGACACGCCGCATGTTCAGCGCCTCGGCAGCCGTTCGGACATCCCCGTTCCCGATGACGGGGATGCGTTCGACGGCCTCGACGACGGCGCGAATCCCGTCATGACTGACCGTCCCATGAAACCCCTGAGCCCGCGTGCGACCATGAATCGTGATGGCGGCCACGCCCAGCTGTTCGAACTCCCGAGCGAGGGCCGGGGCGGTCAGCTGGGTGGAATCCCAGCCGAGACGCATCTTGACCGTCACCGGGATGGAGACGGCGTGGACGACCTGCTCGACCAGCCCGCAGGCTCCCTCGGGGTCGCACATCAGCTTGGCCCCGCCGCCTTGCCCATTGATGTGGGCCATCGGGCAACCCATGTTGAGGTCGATCCCCTGGTATCCCTGCTGTTCGAGCCAGCGAGCCGCTTTGGCGAGTTCACTGGCCTGACCTCCAAAGATCTGAATCGAGAGAGGGATGTCCTGGCTGTCGGTCGCGATCAGCTCCATGGATCTGGGGCGGCGACCCAGCAGCATGGTGGCTTGAACCAGATCGGTCGTGGCCAGTCCGAGTCCCCCTTGATCCCGAATCACTCGGCGAAATGCGAGATGTGTGTAGCCCGCCAATGGAGCCAGGAAATATCGCGACGGCATCACTCGCGGGCCAATGGCCAGTGGTGACTCATCGACGGACCAGTCGATGGGCAAAACGGGAGCGATCAGGGAGGGGAGCAACATGGAGACATTCTACGGACCCATTCGAACATCGCGTAGGATGGTGCCAATCGGTTTCTCCTTCGCAACCAATGTTCAGCACCGAGTCAGCGGGGGAATCATGCCACGAGCGTTGTGATTCGCACCCCCCACATGGCTTCGCTCCGCTGCCGCGTTGACTGGATCGCGTGGACCGATCATTGTATCGGCCCAGCTGATTGCCTGGAGACTAGGCGTTGGAACGCTGGGGCCAGGTGCGTTCGTCACGGTGGCCCGGTCACGAAGCGATTCCCGACTCCAGTCAATTCCCCATCAACCCTCCACCATAAACCTCCTCATGCCCCTCACAATCTCTCTCCACACGCCGTCGTCCATCCCGCTCGAAGTCGATACGGTTCGCATGGAGAACGTGCGAACGCAATCGGCGGACGAGGTGAAGGCGACTTTAATCCAGCGGGGAAACAAGCAGGTCACCCTCGGTGAGTTCTTCGCCGTCAGCGGCTCAGCCCGCGACGACGAGACGATGGTCTGGCAAGGCGACCTCACCAAGGTCAAGCTGATTGGGACCGGGCTCTTGTCCGGCAAGATCCTCGTCGAGGGGAACGTCGGCATGCACCTCGGGGCCGAGATGCGGGGCGGCGAGATCACCGTGCGCGGCAACGTCGGC
This sequence comes from Planctomycetota bacterium, assembly GCA_043718945.1. Classification (GTDB taxonomy): domain Bacteria; phylum Planctomycetota; class Planctomycetia; order Planctomycetales; family Planctomycetaceae; genus TH-plancto1. The sequence continues at coordinate 6,360 of JAYSUV010000781.1, read as the reverse complement.
GATTGGCTCGGGGCCGAACTCCACGGCGGGCGGATTCGAGTGCATGGGAACGCCGGGCACATGATCGGGGCGGTCTATCGCGGAGGTCATAAGGGGATGACCAGTGGCGAGATCCTGATCGATGGGGACGGCGGGAACGAGATGGGGAACTCGATGCGCCGCGGTCTGATCGCCATCGGCGGCAAGTGCGGGGACTTCGCCGGGGTCAACATGATCGCCGGGTCTGTCCTCGTCTTCGGCGAGCCGGGCATCCGCTGTGGAGCCGGGATGAAACGCGGCACGGTCGGATTGCTGGGCACCTCGAACCCGGACATCCTGCCGACGTTTCGGTATGCGTGTACCTACCAACCGACGTTCCTGCGGGTGTACCTGCGGTACTTGTCCAACCTGGGTTTCCCAGTCCCGGCGGAGGCGATTCAATCTAGCTACAAGCGGTACTGCGGGGATATGCTGGAACTGGGGAAGGGCGAGTTGCTCTTCCGGGCGTAGTAATGGAAGCAATGCAGTGAATCCAAACTCAAGTTCAGCAGGCGAAAACCTGGAACCGATCGATCCTCTAGACGATCATTGGCTTCTCTTGCAGCATGAACTTCGTGGACCAATGGTAGCACTGCGTGCAGTGCTTCGCCGAATGGAAAAGGAGTACGAAGCTAACTCTGATTTTCGATTCAAGTACCCGTACTTTGGGGAGGCAAATATGTACCTCGACATAATGCAATGGAAGCTCTGGGATGTTGAACTGGCCAGGGTTGGTCCCGACGTGATCCGCATGGATCAAGTACAGTCTGACTTCGTTTTGGATGTTGTGACCCCTGCGAGACGATTTATCAGTCGGGTACTTGGTGGGAGGGGGATAAGTGATATTCAGTTCCAACTCCCAATGTCTCAATCCTCATCTCGGGTTCTCGTCGACCGACGGCTGATGACACAAGCCCTTTATCACCTGCTCGATAACGCAGTTAAGTATTTCCAAGGCCCCCCCAGCAACTTTCGATGTTCAGTGATGTGTCGCGAAACGAGTTCGATGCTTCAGATTGATGTCGAGGATAATGGTGTTGGAATACGAGACGAAGACGTCGAGAAAATCTTTCAGCAAGGTTTTCGCTGCCAGGACGCGGAAATAGTTGGAATCCCCGGCAGCGGTCTTGGACTCTGGCTTTCAAAGAAACTCATTGAGCGACACGAGGGGACTCTGACGCTGTCTCATCGAGTCAATCCCACAGTGTTCACGATTCGGTTGCCCATTGCTCCACCTCAAGCGGGGAACCCATGAGCCAGCGTATTCTGTTCGTGGACGACGAGTTGAGACGGAGTTCGATTGAATCAGTCGCCAGTTATATGGACTACTATTTGATCGATTTGCGTGAGACTGGGCGTTTCGAAGTCGAGGTGGCCACCAACGCCGATGATGCGATTGATCTGTTGCAACAACACGAATTCGCCGCCGCGATTTTTGATGTGATGATGCCCACAAGCGAAATTGATGGGAATCGTCACTACGACAGTGAAGGCGGAATCTCGACAGGGATTGCACTGGCGTGCCAAATTCACGGAGAATGGCCCCACTTGCCGATTCTGATGCTCTCGAACATGCCCAGTTCCCTCCGGAAGGAGCAGAACTCGCTCTTCAGTGAACTGGTCACCAGCGGGGTTGTGAAACGAGTGCTTCACAAACTTGACACCCCTCCCAGTGACCTCGTGGAAACATTGATCGGCGTGCTTGACGGGGAAAGAGACCGATGACACCACCAACCGGCGTACAAGTGGATCGCCCCGAAGCGACCGAAAGCCTTGTTAAGGCGTTTCACGATCAGGCCGAGAAAGAGTCTCTCCAACGGTGGGAGACCGCGTGGATCCATGACGTAACACCATTCCAATTCGTCGAGGTCGTTCGCGACCTGTTGAACCAATTCCCCAGGACAGGCCAGCCAGAAGTCCTGTCTCTATTGCGAAAGTTCATCGATTTTGAGGAGAACAAGGTGACTCTGGCGGATTTTCTCCCTGCGGGGTCAAAAACGGCAGATAATGAAGTAAGGCATGCAGGGGTGACACTAGCCCGTAAGATTTCTGCGGAGGAACCGGGTGCCGCCATGATTGATGCGGAAACCATTCATACACGAGATACAGACACAGCCTGGACACAACAGGCTTGGGAGACGCGTCGTGTTGATCCCCTGCTTCGCCCTTTTCTCGGGTGGTATATCGCCGTATTTGAAGCTCAAGTCGTCGCCCATGGGTTGTCTCGGGAAGATGTGCGAAACAAGGCATTTCAGGCCATGAACGGAACCGTTCCATCCGAACGATTCGTGATCGATTATTGGGATGACGAAGAATAGCCATCGAGTCTCTTTGATTTCACTCCGACGGAAACGACACCGTGTTTGAGAATCCCCAACTGAAGATTCCGCTTGAGTTCGACGGACATGCCATTCGATGTCGATGCCTCTTTCGACTGGAGCGTAACGGTCCCGCACTCGGCTTGCTCTGCAAAATCGACACGGGGGCGACGTATACCGCGATTCCGTACAGCTTGTGGTACGACGCCCCTTGGGCGAGTGAGATTGATTCGAGCAGGTATCTCAAGAAGACCGCCGGGGGCGTCTATGGACAGACCATCACGGCTCGGCGTGTCCCTGTTTATATCACCGTGATCGGAAAATCGATCCGAGGCGAAGTGGCGGTGAGATCATCGCAGTACGGCCCGTGTGAAGCCGATTTCTTGTTCGACGAGACGCATCGCCAGATTCAAATACAGGAATACGAAATCGCCCGGCAGGCCCGCGAGAAACTCCGGGAGTCTCAAATCGCGAGTCATCTTCCGGTATCCGATCCCCTCAAGCCGCTGCCTGAACAGCATGTCCTCCTCGGCATGGGTGGCGGCATCTATAGACTGGGTGGGTTGTGTGTGGATGGAACTCCCGGAGCGGCGCATGCCTTGTTTGTGGTCAGGTAGACTTGAGTTGTATCCGCTCACTCCTTCCCCGCCACCGGCAGCAGCATCAACTCCCTGAGCCACTCCAGCGATTGCTTCTGCCACGCATCCCACATCGGGCCTTTGTACCCGTTCAGGCCGTGGCCACCGGAGGCGAGTTCGAGATACTGGCTCGGCACTTTATGAGCCTGCAGTGCGTCGTAAAACATCTTGCTATTGGCCGACGCGACGACGGTGTCATCCAAGGGATGTGCGAGAAACGTCGGCGGTGTTTTGTCCGTCACTTGCTTCTCATTCGAGTACAACTCAATCAGTTCCGCAGAGGGGTCTTTCCCCAGCAGATTGCTCCTCGATCCTCCGTGAGTCAGCTCGCCCATCGAGATCACCGGGTAGATCAAGATCGCAAAGTCCGGACGGCAACTGACCTGCTCGACCGTGTCCGTCGCCTCCGGCTTTCCCGCATCGAAGTGCGTCTCAGCTGTAGAGGCGAGGTGACCACCGGCGGAGAAACCGATGATGCCGATGCGGGCGGGATCGATGTTCCAGGCTTTCGCATTGGCTCGTACGGTGCGGATCGCTCGTTGGGCATCGAGCAGCGGCACCGCATGCCGACCGGCGGGCATCCGGTACTCCAGTACCACACCCGTGACGCCGTGCTTATTGAGCCAAGCGGCAATGCCATGCCCCTCGGGCTGAACTGCCAGTCCCCCATATCCCCCGCCGGGGCAGATCACAACAGCTGTCCCGTTCGGCTGGGCGGCACGGTAAACGGTGATGAAGACTTCAGTCTCTTGCACCTTGCCATCGCCAAGCGCGGCGTGTCCATTCCAGAGGCCGAGCTTCTCGGGGATCACCTTGTCCTCGCCCATCACCATGAGTGGAAGTGAACTCAGCAGAACGAGCATGGCGACCAAACGTGCAAGGAAAGTGGTTCGCATGGAAAATCCTGTCAGTGTGATTCTGTGATGAAGAAGACGAGTCCACATTCTGCTTCAACCGCCGTCCATTGAAGTCTCGCGGCCAGCGATGTTATCGCCTCTGGGAGCTGGTTGTCGCCCTCGATCCGACTCCCGACAAGTCCCTGATCGAACCCAAACACCACCTGTCGTATTCCCTTGAGGGAAGTGGATGCCGATGGTTTCCGAATTCTGCTGAGGGGGCACTCCCGGGTGGCGAGCAAGCAGAAGTCATACCCGGCTTGTTGAAAATGTCCCGTGGCACGGGCGTCCCGCCCGTGAATCCCTTGGAAAACGCATGGGCGAGACGCCCATGCCACGTTTTTCAACAGGCCGATACCGGCTTCTGCGACGCTTTCGCAGTCCCCTTCGGCATCCGGAACAACAGTCCCAGCGTCAGTACCATCACTGTCGCGGCGGAGATGTGTGGCCAGTAGATGTGCTCAGGCGTACACAGAGGGATTCCCACAGCGGGACCAAGGATGCGGGCCAGGGCGGAGAGACCCTGGCCGACGCCGAGGACTTCCCCCTGGTCGGAGTCTGCGGTGGCCAGTGACAGGATCGATTGGAGGGATGGATTCACAGCTGAGAATCCCATGATGCTGAGCGGCAGTATGGCTAGCAGCGTGAGGACGCCGGGGTTGGCGAGCATGCTCTGCCCGGCTTCGGCCACGGTGCTGGCCTCGGTTCGAGCCACGGCACTGGCCACCTCGGAAGGCATGGCCCCGATGTAGAAGTGCCCGACCCACCCGACCAGCCCGAGTCCCAGCACCAGCAGGATGCACCCCGACAGAGCCATCCGCCGTTCCCCAATCCGAGGAATCAACCGCCGGACGAGCAAGCCCTGGCACAACATGAGCGTGAACCCCAGGTAGGCGAAGACCAGAAAATTCCCGCGTTCCCCGACGCCAAGTGCCTGGGTGACGGCGGGCAGTGTCGTTTCGAATTGGGCGAAGGCGAATGTCGTCAAGAAGATCCCTGCGAGGACGCTGAATCGCAAAGGGCTCCGCCAACAGGCGGCAATCGCTTGCGGGTCTAGGAATCGCCGTGCTGCCGGTTTGGACTCAGCGGACAAGGATTCCTTCAACGTGAAGACCGCCAGCAACAACGCCGCTGCCGACAGGATCGAGGCTGCGTACCCCACCATGGGATTCGGGGGGGCGAGCATGTTCGGACTTGAAAACGCAGCTGCGAGCAGCGGCCCGAAGGTGAACCCGAGGCCGAACGCCGCTCCGATGAGGGCCATGCCCTTGCCGCGACTGGCGGCTCCCGTGCAGTCGGCGATGTAGGCTTGAGCGGTAGCGATCGTGGCTCCGGCGATACCCGCTCCGGTGCGGGCGATCACCATCCAGGTCATCGCCTTCAACCCGAGCATCGACCCCTCGGCACCCAGAGAGATCGCGTAACCGAACAGCCCATAGAACAGCGTCGACCCCAGGAGGCCCACGAGCAAGACGGGCCGCCTCCCAATCCGGTCGGACAACCGTCCCCACAGCGGAGCAAACAGAAACTGCATCGCCGAAAACGACGACATCAACAGAATCAGCATCAGGCGGCTGGCGTGGAAGAACTCGCCATACCGGAACAGCACCGGGATCACGATCCCGAATCCCAGCAAGTCGATGAACACCACGAGAAAGACGACCAGCTGGCTGGGCTTCGAGGCCGCAGTGGGAGTGGGAGGAAGTTCGCTCACGAGGGGGCACACATGGATTCAGGAACGGATGAGAACTGCGGCACTGGCCACCGCGACACCCGAGTGTCGGGGATGGGTGGGGTCGTCTGCAATCGAGAGCGGTGAAGTCTTCGATGCCTGGAGTGTGAGAGTGGAGGACTGCCGTAGAGACTTCGGAGAGACCGTTGTTGTCATCGAGCCGACCGCGAGCGATTTTCGCGTGACACACTCCACATCCTGGCGAGATGCAGTCAACGCGAGACTGACGCCTCACCTCACCCGCTGACCTGCGACAAGGGATGATGCACTATCACTTGTCACAACAGACAGCCCTCGACATGACCAAGATCCTGTCGATTCTCCGACACGTCTCGCTGAAGCCGACTGAGTCTCCCGAGTGTTCCCCACCGCTGCCCGCGCACACCTCAATTCAATCACGGTGGCAGAAGCAGGTTGTCGTACACAGATTCCACAGATGCGACGCCAGCGGGGGCGGTGATTGCAGACCGGAGAGACTTCTTCTCTCCCCTCTGAATCTGTGACCATCTGCGAAATCTGTGTACCAATTCCTCTGTCTGGGGCGAAAGGTTTCAAAGAACAGGCGATGGACTCTGACTCGATACGCGATGTGTTCAATGAGAGGCTGTCGGCTTGAGCGAGGAGTGTCGATTCCCCTCTTCCATTAGTAACTGTTAACTCCTCTTGCCACAGACACTGGAATCGGTCAGATTTCGTGGCATCATGGAAGAGCTTCGGCGACAGGTGGAGACGCTGCTCAAGGAGGTCGCGGAGTTGCG
>JAYSUV010000079.1:0-6142 GCA_043718945.1 Planctomycetota bacterium | reverse complement strand
TTTCCAGCTCCAAAGACGAGTCTGCATTATTACGGATTATTAACACCCCTCCGCGCGGGATCGGCGAGGCGAGCGTCGAGAAGGTGCTGACCCGCGCCGTGAAGTCGGGCCGCCCATTCTTTGACCTCGTTCCCCTCTGCGTCCAGGACGGCGAGATCACCGCCAAGGCGGCCGGAGCCATGCAGACGTTCCAGGAGAAACTCGACCGCTTTCGCAGCCGCTTTGATGAGCAGCCGCGCCAGATGGCCGAACTGACTCGTGAGCTGATCGAAGCTGTCGACTATCATGCCGAGATCGAGCGTCAATACAAAGAGCCGCACCAGCAACTCGCCCGGCAGGCCACGCTCGACGAATTTATTAACTCGATCACGCAGTACATCGAGAAGACGCCGAAGCCCGAGCTGTCCGGCTACTTGGCGACCGTGGCCCTCGAAGGCCGTGAAGAGGAGCCGGATAAGACGAAACAGTCGCTCGAGGACGCCGTCAAGCTGATGACGCTGCACAGCGCGAAGGGACTGGAGTTCCCCCGCGTTTATATGGTCGGCATGGAAGAGGGCATCTTGCCGCATAAACGGTCGGTCGACGGGACCGAGGACAACATCGCCGAGGAACGCCGCCTGTGTTACGTCGGCGTCACTCGGGCGCAGGACTTCCTGACCCTGACCCGCGCTGCCAGCCGTATCAAGTGGGGCAAACGCCGGCTCTCCGTTCCGTCACGGTTCATCAAGGAGATGCGAGGCAAGACGGGGCAGGGCACCGAGGAGGAGGAGGAGCCCCGGCTCTGAGTACGGGATAGGCTCCGACCTGTCACACGGGGGTGCATTTGCTAAATGGCGGTCTCCGGCCCCCTCTCTCCCGCCAACGACGTGGCTTTCACCTTGTGCATGTTGCGGGGGAGAGGGTGGGGGTGAGGGGGCCACATCGCCCGTTCTTGCCCCCTCACCCCGGCCCTCTCCTCCACAGTGGAGTCCACTCCGCAAGCAGTGCCGATGGTGGGGGAGAGGGAGCAGAAATGAAGGAGTACCGCCCATTGGCTCCGACCTGTCCCACGCAGCGTCGGCGACTTCCCCCCAGTTGCCAGCATGCGGGTCAATCCGTCTAAGCGGGGGAAAGCGGTCGTGCCTCGCAGGACCATGAAACCGAAGAGTTTTTGAGGTCGGCCCCAGTCTGGGCTGGAAATCGGTCCGGGAAATGCCGACGATGACGGAACGGGGTGGCCTCACCGGGGTGGAGATGCGTTTCCGTCTCCCCGTCCGTGATCTCCCCGCTGTTCGATGGAGCTGTCCATGCAGGCGATTCGTCTTTTTCTGACCACCTGCGTTTTCGGACTCGCAGCCGCTCAAGCCCTGCCCAGCGACTTGCCAGGCCGTGCTGATCTGGCTCGTCATGGCCTGAAGATGGCTTGGTGGGGCCAGGCGGCGATTGATCCGGGTCGTGAAAAAGTCGATTTCGTCGTGAATGACGAAGCGATGATCTTTGTCCGCTCGACGACCGGCATCATCACAGCCTTCGATGCGGAGACGGGACGCAAAGCGTGGTCCACCTTGGTCGGTCGACCCGATCAACAATCGTTTGCGCCAGTGACCAATGCCGGGCAATTGCTGGTGGCGGTGGGACTCAATCTCATTGCGATCGACAAGCGAAATGGAGATGTCTTGTGGCAGTTGAAACTCCCCAAGCATCCCTCGTCACCCCCGGCGGTGGACGATGACCAAGTCTACATTGGGATGGTGGACGGCAGTGTTTATGGGTTCGATTTGCGAGTCACGCAGGAACTGCACAATCAACGAAAGTTGCCCGAGTATTCGCATATCGCTCAGATTTGGAGATACCAGACCCCCTCGGAAATCGTGTCTCCCCCGATCTCGACCTCGCGGAGCGTCTGCTTTGCCAGCTCCAGCGGGTCGTTTTATTCTGTCTCTGCCAAAGGCCAAAAGCTGATCTTTCAGTTCGAGACCGATGCGAAGATTATGACTCCCTTGGGACGGAATGAGACTTCGATTCTCTTGGCATCCGAGAACTCGCGGATGTACTGCTTGAACCAAGACAACGGTCAGTACCGTTGGGCTTTTACCTCAGCTCACGCGATTCGGCAACAGCCCCGTTTCTTTGGCTCCCGAGTCTACGTCACCCCGGAAACCGTCGGAACCTACGCACTCAACGCCGATACTGGCAGCCAGATATGGGATCAGCCACAAGAGCAGGCTCGCAAGATCCTCATGGTCGGGCAGTCGCATTTGTATGCCTTCAATGCGCAGAAGGAAATTGTCATTGTCCAGGCTTCGGATGGAAGAGTGGTCGGTAAGCTGCCCTACCGCCAGTTCACCGCGACCCCGACCAACGACCGCACGGATCGTTTGTTTCTCGTCACGCAACAGGGACTGGTTGTCTGCCTGAAAGAGAATGATTCCGGAATCCCCACATACCACCTGCATCCAGAACGTCGACCGATTCTCCCGGAACTCACTCCCGAGGAAGGTGCGGAAGCCCCTGCCGAGGGTACGATGCCGACCGATCCTGCCGATCCTGCTGCGGCACCACCCGTTGACCCAGCCGCCGAAGCCCCCGCTGATCTTGCCAAGCCAGAAATGTAGGGCGGCAGACCGGCAAGCCTTGAGCCTGAAGCCCCCCATGTTCTTCCGCTTCTGTGCCGCTCTGTCTCTCGTCGTACTGATCGCCGCCACCGGGATCACGCTCGAGAAGCAGATCCTCGATCGCAAGCGGGAACAGACGTTGCAGGTCTACCGCCTCGCCCAGCTGGAAGAGAAGTTGGCTCGCCTCAAGCTGCGAGTTCAACAGTTGGGGGCCCCGGCTCGGCTGCTGGAATCTCTGGAACGGGTACAAGCTGAGCGAGCCGCACAGCACAGGAAGCCCGCCGCGCCGCGATCTGGACGTTAAGGTTCTGTTCCGAAACCACTCTCCGAAAGTTCGGAAGAGAATGCACCGCAGAGGGCGCGGAGGACCGCAAAGGCCCGAGTGATCTCCAGAATGTCCTGCTGCGAACCTCCGCGTCCTCTGCGGTAAATTCCGGGAACTTGTATCGAGCCAGTTCCTCAGCATCAGGTGTGCCCGTGATGAGTGGGCACGTCGATCCAGCTCGACGGATAACACGAGCGAATGTTGAAATGCCCTCCTCCCCCTCTCCCCCCAGCGAACCCCGACTCGCTTGGAGATCAACCAGCGTCCTGCTGATCTTGACGCTGGCCTGGGGCTTGCTCATGGGGCGAATGATTCAGATTCAGTATCTCCAGCAGGACAAGTTCGCCAGCCGGGCGACGCGACAGCAGCTGCACGAAGAGGCCGTCTCCGCTCGCCCCGGCGACCTCTTTGATCGCAAGGGCCGTTTGCTCGCGACCACCATCGCCGTCCAGAGCTTGTACGTCGACCCGGCTCGCGTGGTCGACCCGCTCAACACGGCGTGTGCCTTCGCCAACGCGACCGGGGTTGATCCGGTCGAGCTGCAACAGCAGCTGCTCGATCAGCGCGAGAAGCGGTTCCTGTGGGTGAAGCGCCGCCTGACTGAGGAAGAAGTCGCTCAGGTCATCGCCTCGAACCTCCCCACAGCCGAGTGGGGCTTCCGGCCCGAATATCTGCGGGTCTATCCGCAGGGAGCCTTGGCCGCTCACGTGCTCGGGTGGCGCGATATCGACGGGACTCCCCACGGCGGAGTGGAAGAATTCTTCCATGACCGACTGCGAGGAGTACCCGGTCACCGCACCGTCGTCCGCGACGCGCGCGGCTTCGTCATCGATCTCGTCGAGGCCGACACCATCCCCGCCCAAGCCGGAGAAAACATCCAGCTGAGCCTCGACATCATGAGCCAGCTGCATGTGGAGCGGCGGATCGACGAACTGATGCAGAAGCATCAGCCGGCGGGAGCCTGTGCCACGGTCCTCGATCCAGCGACCGGAGAGGTGCTGGCGATGGTCAGCCGACCGGCGTTTGATCCCACTCACCCCGAGATGGCACCGCCGAACTCGTGGCGAAATCTGTCGATTCAGGCGGCTTATGAACCCGGCTCAACAATTAAGCCAGTCATCGTCGCGTGGGGACTCGACCAGCAGTTGCTCCAAACGACGGACTCGTTCAACTGCGAGCGCGGGGTCTATCGCATGGGGCCGCGCGTGCTGCACGATCATCATCGGTATGGCGTGCTGAGCCTGAAGGACGTACTCGTCAAGTCGAGCAACATCGGCATGGCCAAGATCGGCGAGAAGCTCACCAACCCCGGCCTGCACGAGGTCATGACGCAGTTCGGCTTCGGCCACCGCACTGGGATCGAGTTGCCCGGTGAGTTGCCCGGCACGCTGCATCCGCTCGACAAGTGGACAATCTACTCGACCGGCTCCATCCCGATGGGGCAGGAGGTCCTAGCGACTCCACTCCAGTTACTGGCCGCCCATGCCGCCCTGGCCAACGGAGGCCGGTGGGTGACACCACATCTGTATCTGGGCTCCGTCGGTCGCCAGTCGATCGCACCGAACGTCGTCACCACCGATGTGCTGCGACACGAATCGACCCGCTGGGTTGTCGAACAGGCCATGGTCGAAGTCGTCCAGCGCGGCACCGGGACCAAGGCTCAGCTCGACGAGTACACCCTCTTCGGCAAGACCGGCACCTCACAAAAGATGGACCCCGACGGCCGCTACTCCCACACCCGCCACATTAGCTCCTTCGTCTGCGGTGCCCCCGTCCACAACCCCCGCCTCGTCGTCATCGTGACTGTCGATGAGCCCACCCAAGGCGACAGCGACTACGGCGGCATGGTCGCCGCCCCCACTGCTGCCGCGATCGTGGAGGACTTGCTGAAGTACATGCAGGTGCCCTCAGACCGATCGGTGCAGACGGCGGAGAAGTGAGAGGTCTGGTATACGCCCTCGGTCCTCAAGCTCCGCTGGGGACCGCATCTCCCCGAAGCTCCACTTCGCCTCGCGTGCCAAAACGCCTGAAATCAGACAGCATCCCTGACCCATGTCCCCGGTCCGAGCAGGCTCTTCGAAGGCCGTGGCGATACACCAAACCACGCCCTTCCCAAAGCGTCAGGGCGTCCCACGCGTCCCGCACATGAGTTGCAAAGTGACTCCGTTTTGGCAGAATCAGATATCAGAGTGTTCTGCCTCGTCACTTCAGGCCGCGATTCATGCCCACGCCACTCAGCTTCCACGGCAAACTTCGCGAGCCTCTGCTTGAGTCATTTAGTCGCGACGAGTTCTCGATTCTGCTCAAAGACGAATTGGGAGTGGTCTATGATCGCATCGTGAAGAACGATTCACTTGAAAACGAGTTTGACGAGGTAATTGAGTGGTTTGATCGCCGGGACAAACTGCCGGACTTGTTTCGTGCTGCCAGCAAGGCTCGCCCCAAAAACAAGGCACTTGCTGACCTGAACCCCATTGTGGAAATTGTGACGGCTCACATCCAGGCTGCCGATCTCACCAGGGGGCAGAGCGATGCAGAAGCAGCACCATCCATTGCGGCACTCTCGCCAGCGACGGGGCTGCAGGCGAGCGTCGTGGCTGCGTCGCTGGGAGAGCAAACCATATCCCTCGATGTGGCGATCAAAAGACAACTCGAAGCCCGGCGGCGAATCTGCGTGATCGAAGTCCCAGGTCGGTCGATTGGAACCGGCTTTCTCATCGGACCGCGACTGATCCTGACGAATCGTCACGTCCTGGACGAGGCCCTCCGCCTGAATCCGACCCACATTCAAGCGGTGTTCGATTACTCGGGCGATCAAGGCTATGAGAGCCTGCCTCGGAAAAGGATTCTCCTCAATGCTCCCGTCACGATGGATGATGTGGATGGATTGGACTATGCCGTACTCCCACTGGATGAGGATGTTGAGGCTGATCGAGGGTTCTTCACCGCCTGCCCCCAACGCTTGGGTGACAAGAGTTCCGTCACCATCATGGGGCATCCAGCCCTCGGAACGACGGCTTTATCGCTGCAATACTCGTGGGGCATGATCCGCGACATCAACGACCAAGCGAAGCGAATCGCCTACACCGCCCAGACCGGCGAGGTGTGAAAACTCTGCACGCGGTCCGTGAGGCGATTGCCTGACGGATTGTTCACTAACCGATGGCGGGAATGAGAACGGTGAGACCCAAAATGGCGTGTGTCAACCGATCATTTTCGACCG
>JAYSUV010000780.1:0-21814 GCA_043718945.1 Planctomycetota bacterium | reverse complement strand
GGGACCATTAGGGTCTCGGTCTCGCGGAGGGTGTGTACCGAGGGTCGCAAGATGCAGCCCGAGAATCAGGGTGGTGAACTTGAACGTCTACAGCAATTTTTGGAACGACTGGAAGCCGAACTTGGCACCCCGAAATACCAGAACTGGTTCACCCAGAAGACCCGGATGAGCTTAACCGCAGACGAGTTATCCATCGTCTGTGGCAGTTCCTATCTCGCTGGCTGGCTCCAGAAGCAGTACCGCACGGTCGTACGACGGGTCGTCGATGAGTCGCTGGGTTCGCACATCCGTGTGACCTGGACTCACGACGATCAAGTGGTCTTGGTTCCGGCCTCGGCACCGGCGTCTGCACCGGCCCCGCGCTCAGTGGCTCGGACCACCCATGATGTGGAGGCTCTGGCCCGCACCACTCATGGGCGGCGGGGGCGCGACATCTCCAGCTTCGTTCAAGGCCCCAGCAACATGCTGGCTTGGAGTGGCGTTCAGCAAATCCTCTGCGGTCATGGACGTTCGCTGTACCTCTATTGTGGGGTCGGAAACGGAAAGTCGCACCTGCTCGAAGCTGTGGCTCAGCAAGTCCGGCGCGACGATCCGCGCAAGCAGGTGCTGGCCCTGTCCGCCGAAGGATTCTCGAATTACTTCACCCAGGCCCTTGATGCCCGCACCATTGCCAGCTTCCGCCAGCGTTTCCGTAATGTCGATGTGCTGGTGATGGATGACATCGACTTCCTTGATGGCAAGAAAGGCATTCAAGAGGAGTTCCTCAACACCCTTCGCCGCCTGGAAACCCGCCAAGGCCAGCTGATCGTGGCGGGAGATCGGCACCCGAACCTGCTGACCCGGACCAGTCCGGAGATTCTCTCGCGGTTCACGTCGGGTCTCGTCTGCCGTATTGAGTCGCCCGACTTCGCCACGCGCCGCATGATCGTCGAGAGCCTCCGCACAGCGCTCGAAGTCGACATGACGGATGAGGCGGCGGAGTTCGTGGCGTCACGTTTCAAGGACAACGTCCGCGAGCTGGAGGGTGCCCTGAACACCCTGCAGAACTGGGCTCTGGCCTCCCAGCGTCGCGTCACCCCCGCCGTCGCTCGCGAGCAACTCGTCCGACTGGAGCGAGACTGCATGCGAATTGTTCGACTCACCGATGTCGAGCAGGCTGTCTGTCTGACCTTTGGACTGACGGCGGAGGACCTGCGGTCCGACAAGAGAACCCGCACCGCGACCCAGCCGAGAATGCTAGCGATGTACCTGTCGCGCCGCCTGACCGGGACAGCCTACTCCGAAATCGGTCAGTTTTTCGGCGGTCGCAATCACAGTACGGTCGTTTCCGCCGAACGGCGCATCAAAGAACTCGTCTCGTCCCAGTCCCGAGTTCGCATCGGAGCCAATGAGTGGACGGTGGAGGAACTGGTCGAAACGCTGGAACGTCAGATCCTGGTCGGGTGACTCGCAGTTTGTCGTGTCGAAGTCTCGCTCGCTCACAAAGCCCAGGGGTGGCAACCCCTGGGCTTTCGCGTTGATCGAGACGCTTGATCGAAAAACTCGCTCTTTTCATAAGTGTGCCAGATGCGATAACCTCCCCTCGCGTCGGAAAGGATTCTGACAGAAGTGAACACAGGGCGGTGACATGCGTCGATTCGCATCAAGTATTCAGCTGGTTCTGCTGGTGTGCGTACTCCTGGAGAGTGCGGACTCACTGGCCTTTTCGCAATCCTCGCGAACCGCTCCACTCCCCGTTACTCACGACCCGCCACCGGTCACGAACGTCGCTCGCACTCGACTGTTTCAGAAGCAGCGGGACAATGAGCAGCCTCAGACCCGGGCCACCCCGAAATCTTCCATCCCGTTGACCCCTCCCGGTCAGCGTCAAACACCCTCACAGATTGCGGCCATACCTGCGGTACCCGTGGATCCCCTGCTGGCCCAGGTCAAACAGGCCATCGCGATCAACAAGCTGCGTTTCCTCAACGCCAGCCCCGGGGGGCACACTCCCTGGATGATCATGCACGGGGTGCTGGCTCTGCGGCAGGAATATGAACTGAAGGTCGGTAACACGACGGTCAATGCCATCGAGTACGTCACTAAACAGAACCCGATTTACGTGGCGTCATTACCCGACCCGCTGCTGCCACCGGGGTCGCCCGTGGTCCATATCCGGGAGCATTGGTTCCAATCGACAGCGTATGGAGGACGAGCCCAGCCGTATATCGTGTCTTTCGCGTTCGAGGGGCATACCAACCAGTTTCTGGCAATCCTCAGCATGGCGGATCTGCCCCTGACGCACACGTTTGTGGTGAGTGATCCGCAACGTCCGGGGATGACAAAAACGATTGCCATGGCCGACATGGTCCGGCATGCGCAGATGAACATGCACGTCGGAAACCCGAACGAGATGGCCTGGACGTTGTGGTTCCTCACGAACTACGTGGAGCCGGATGCCACCTGGATCGACAAGGATGGCAAGCCCTGGAGCATGGAGCAACTCGTCACGACGCAGACGAACGCGCCCATGTTTTCGGGGAACAAGCTGTTGGCTCCGTGCGGTGGAACGCATGGGATGTTCGCACTGGCGTGTGCCTGCAACTCGTATCAACAGAAACACGGCCAGCTCCAAGGGGCCTGGGTCGCTGCTCGCCAAAAGCTCAACGACCATATTGCTGCGGCCCGACGCATGCAGAACCAGGACGGTTCGTTCTCGACAGAATTCTTCCGCTCGACGGGGTGGTCTGCTGAGATGGGCCCACGATTCAAATCCTCGGGCCACATGCTGGAATGGCTGATGATGGCCTTGCCACCGGAACAGCTGAAAGAGCAGTGGGTGCGAAAAGGGGTGGAAAGTGTTGCGGGGGATCTCATTCGCCACGGGTCTGTCGGTCTGGGGACACCCGATACGGGAGCCATGTATCACGCCTTGCACGCACTGGTCCTGTATCGCAACCGCGTGGAACCACCCTCGAGTCTCGTGCCACCGGAACGAGTGGTTGAGCTGCCCCCGGAGATGAAGAACCCTGCTCCGGGGACAACTCCCCCTACTCCACCGAATCCAGAGAAGGTCACCGACCCCAAGATGTCTCCCGGCAATACGCCCGAGTCCCCGATTCGGCTGCTGAATCCGGCGACCAATCCGCTCACGCCTCTGGGCCCCGCGCGGCCGAACTTGAAGCCGATTACGGACTCGAAGGAGACGGAGGCTCCGACCAAGCCGGGCGGAACGCCGATGTCGCCCCCGATGCCCGTGCCGCCCCCGATGGCGGAAAAACTACCCGAACCAGCGTCGGGTGAACCGGCTCGGATGCCATTGCTGGTCCCGACCAAGCCGCTGCTGGAAAAGCCCGCCCCTGCGGCGAAGCCGACTCCCGCCCCGAGTGAGCCGAAGTCCGAAGCCGCAATCGTCAAGCCGTTGACTCCGGACGAAGGGGAAGCCATCCCGGCACCGCTCTTCGGCGATGAACCCGGTGAGATGCCGGACAAGCCAGCCGACGATGATGCAGTCTCTCCGGCTGCATCAGAGGGCGATCCCACTCCCGCTCTCGCCCCAGCTCCCTTGGTGCCTGCCCTTCCCGAACCGACTCCCGCCAAGAGCCCGAGCAGTTCGGATTGAGGTGGTCAGTTCTGAGATGTCACAAAAGAGTCCCGTAGCGTGGGCTTTAGCCCACGCGAGAGCGTTACCATTCGGGAAACGATCATCTTGATTTAAAGCAAGCGGCCAGACTTGGCAGGCCAAAAGACTTCGGAAGTCTGGTACGTCACTTTCTAATGGTCTCTTCCTGATACCACGATCGTCGTTGTCTGCGAAACCATCCTCACCTCGCGAGTCTAGCCATGCTGCCCCGGACCCTGGAACCGGAAGTGATGGACACCGCCGAGGAGGCGGCGGACTACGACGCGATGGACCACTCCGAGGTCAATCGACGATTTGTGGACGATTGGGGATCGGCTTTACGGGCGACGGGGCATTCAGCAGCAGCCAGGTTGCGGATGCTTGATGTCGGCACGGGGACGGCCCTGATCCCGATCGAGTTCTGTCGATCCTTCCCCAACCTCAACATGATCGCCATCGATCTGGCCACTGAGATGCTGAAGCTCGCCGCCGCGAACGTGGAGCGGGCAGGATTCAGTGAGCTGATCGAACTCCGTCTCGTCGATGCCAAACGCATCCCCTGTAAGGACGGCGAGTTCCAGACCGTCGTCTCCAACAGCATCATGCACCACATCCCCCAGCCGATTGATTCGCTGACCGAGATGGTGAGAGTGCTGGCACCTGGTGGCCTACTGTTCGTCCGCGATCTGCTGCGGCCCGCGACCGAAACGGAACTCGAAGCCCTCGTACAGACCTACACCCAAGGAGCCACCCCAAGCATGCGACAGTTGTTCCGACAATCGCTGCATGCGGCACTGACCGTGGAGGAGGTCGCCGAGATGCTATCTCGACTGGGTCTGAGTCGCGATTGGGTGCAACCAACCTCCGACCGGCACTGGACTATTTGCGGGGTGCTGCCGCTCGTGAACTGATTCGTTAATGAGTGGTCTGTCGACGCTTTGACTTCGCACATTCAGAAGTGAGACATTCTGATGTCGCCACGTTTCGCCAGAGCGTAGACGAATCCGCTGGCGGGCCCGCCCTCTGGCGACGGGCAACTACGTCTCATTTCCTGCCGCGCGAAGTCTGACTACTGTGCCCAACCGGGGGCGTCGGTCTCCGCTGTTTCAGCGGCGGGAACTTGTTCTGTCGCAGCTTCCTCCGCACTGGTGAACTCCACCTGACCGGCAGCTGCGGGGGCTGCTGGACTTGCCACTGGTGAAGGGATACTGAAGGCGACCTGGACCGGGATTCGAGTACGCGAAAACGCAGCTGGTCCCGTTGTGGAGCGAGTGACTTCGTTGCGGATCGTTCCCGACTGGAATGGTCCGATCCCCAGGACCGACAGATTCGTGTCATCCGACTGGGCGAGCGTCGTGCCGCCCTCTCCCAGCGAAGTCAGTGTCTTGGTGTCATACGCCACGATCCCGATTTTTGCGACGCCGATCTGTCGTGTCCGAGTCAGTAGTCGAACTTCCGGGACCGCCATCAAGCCGGGCAACGTGATTTCCGGCACCCCGAGATATTGATCGGACCCAGCGGTTCCCACCACACCCGCTCGGGGTCGGACCACGACTTCGGAGTCCTCGATCTTGTCCACGAGTCGCGCTCCGACATGTAGCAGGCGATGCTGAACGGATGCGATGACATAAGCTTTGTCCACACAATCGACATACTTCTCGTCGAGAAACACCGCGTGTTCGGCGAACGGTTCGAAGTCGACCTTGTCGAGTGCTTGGTCCACGGCATTCGAGACCAGCATCTGCTCCGTCGAAGACCGTGCGGTGTTGGTTGTCTTCGTGCTGGTACATCCGCAGCAGACGATCGCGATCAGCAGGGCCAGCCACCGAGCGGCATTTATACAGGGCGAATGAGTCATCATGTGACCTTGGAGAGGACGATCAGGATTGCAATGGGAATGTTGGTCAATCGCCGAGAACCGGGATTGTGTGGGCAGAAGCCCCTGATGAGAGCGGTGTTGTAAGTCGAGAGGCGAAGGGGGTCAAGATCAGATGAGCGACGAAGAATCCGAACCGACTCCGACCACAGAGTCTGACTCATTCGCTCCCCCTCCACTCTTGTCTCCCCTACGATAATGCGATGTTCGACACGGTCGCCTATCTGCGATGCCTGACCCCTGGGGACTCCCATGCAGCCGAGGCGCTCGCCCTGATTGAATCGGTCCGGTTCGAGAATCCGTCGCTGGCCTGGAAACGATTGCAGGCGATCGCGTCGACTCCGGAGGAACGGGAGTTACTGGCCCGTGCGATGCCCGCGCTGCTGGCTGCTCTGAACGAGGCCGCCACCCCGGACCTGTCGCTGGTCAACCTCGATCGATTCCTCCGTTCAGGGACTGCACAGTCGAGACCCCTTCAGTTTCTGGCCGAGAACCCGCGCGCCGTCGAGATCCTCGTGCGGCTGTTTGTCGGGAGCCAGTACCTGACCGAGATCCTACTTCAGAACCCCGATTACCTCGCCCGTCTGACGCAGTACAACCGGCTGTCGGAGATCAAGAGCCGGCAGCAGTTCTATGAAGAGGGGTTGGCCGCCTCGTCCGCGTCCCCCGATTGGCCCGCCCGCATGACTGCGCTGCGGCACTTTCAGAAGTGGGAGCTGTTGCGGATCGCCGCTTGCGACACGTTTGGACTGATGGACTTCAAGGCGACGACGTTGCAACTCTCTCTGCTCGCCGATGGGATTGTGCAACTGGCCCTGTGGTACGCCTGCCAGGAACTGAGATGTCCCGCACCCGACTTCTGCGTATTGGCGATGGGGAAACTGGGAGGCGAGGAGTTGAACTACAGCTCGGACATCGATCTGGTGTTCGTGTGCGAGGCGGACGGCGGGGCTTACTCGGCCCTCGCTCAGCGGTTGATTCGCGGGCTGTCGGATATGACGGCAACGGGGTTCCTGTACCGGGTCGACATGCGGCTCAGGCCCTGGGGGAAGGCCGGGGCGCTGGTGACGACGCGGCAGGCGTACCTCGACTACATTCGCAAGGATGGTCGACTGTGGGAGAAGCAGGCCCTGCTCAAGGCCCGACCGATTGCCGGAAACATGGATGTCGGGTTCGCTGTTCTGAAAGGGCTGAACTCGCAGATTTTTCAGGTCGATGCCGAACTCGGTCGGCAGAGCGTCCTGACTATGAAGCGGGACATTGAGGACAAGCTCGCTGCCCAAGGTCTGCTGGAAACCGAGATCAAAGGCGGTCGTGGCGGCATTCGAGACATCGAGTTCACCACGCAGTACCTGCAACTGGTTCACGGCGGACAGCACCCCGGCATCCATAGTATCAACACGCTGGACAGTCTGGTCCGGCTGGTCAACCACGATTTCATCCAGGCCGACGACTACCGCCAGTTGACCAGCGGCTATCTGTTCCTGCGCACGGTCGAGCACTCGCTGCAATTGCTACACAACAAACAGGAGCACGCCTTGCCGAAGTCGCAGCGAGAACTGGCCTGTCTGGCTCAGCGCCTCGATTTCCCCGGTCCGGCGGAGTTCATGGCCTATCACGATCGGCACCGCGAGTCGATTCGCCGCGTCTTCGACAAGTACGTCCAGCGACGGGCCTCCGCGACCGCGACGGTCAGTTCGCATGCCTCGATCACACAACACCTGGGCGGGGTCATGGATGGCTATGCCGAGACCTTTAACGAGGCCCAGCAGCAGCGACATCTGCCTCTACTCGAAGCCCTCAGCCCGACCCAACGAGTACGAGTCGCAGCTGTCCCGATCGGGGAGCAGAGCTGGGAACTGACGATCGTCGGGTATGACGAGCCGGGCGAACTTTCGGTGATTTGCGGCTTGCTGCTCTCGCATGGCATGAACATTGAATCGGGAGATGTCTTCACCGGGAACTCCGTCGGAGGGCCGAGCGCTGGCACGGTCGCTCATCGGAAGTTCATCGATGTGTTACAAGTCCGCGCCCGGGGGCCGCTGATCGATGCGGGGGCTGGTCGTAGCGTGGGCTTTAGCCCACGTGTCCGGGATGACACTGCTCCCGCGTGGGCTAAAGCCCACGCGACCGAAAACTTCAGCGACGACTTCTGGTCACAGTACGAAGCCGAACTGGAGAGTTTGACCCACAATGACCACGCCGAGGCTCGCGCTGCCAACCAAGGTCGGCTGGCTCGACGCGTGGCCAGTCTGGTCGAGTTCGAGCCCGACGCGGTCTCCGTGCTACTCCCGCTGGAGATCGAGTTCGACAACGCCGCCGCCCGCGAGGCCACAGTCCTGCGCATCTCGGGCGAGGACACGCTGGGCTTCCTCTATGAACTCGCCAACGCTCTCACTCTGAGCGGCATCCAGATCCAGCGAGTCGCGATTCGCTCCGTCGGCCAGCTCGCCAGTGACACTCTGCATGTGACCGATGAATCCGGGCGCAAGATCACTGATACCCGGCGACTGGTCGAGCTGCGGGCCGCGGTCATTCTGATCAAACACTTTACGCATCTTCTGCCGCAGTCTCCGAATCCCGAGGCAGCGCTGCTCCACTTTCGTGAACTGCTCGTCAAGTTGTTCGAGCGGCCCGATTGGTCGGAGCAGGTGGCCTCGCTCGATCGTACGGAGGTCCTGGGAGCGCTGTCCCGCCTGCTGGGGATGAGCGACTTTCTGGGGGAGGAACTACTGCGGCAAGAGCTGGGCCGCGTCCTCCCCATCGTGACTGATTCTGAGATGCGGCGGGAGCCGAAGCCCATCGATCAGCTCCGTAGCGAGCTGGACAGCGAGTTGCAGACTGCCGAGCAGTCCGTTGAAGAACGTGGCATGGGCGTCTTGCCCATGTTTGAAACCCAAGGAATCACGGGCTGGAAGCCCGTGCCACGACCATTTTCAACGGGCAGCGAGACATTGGAGGCTCAGCGGCAGGTGCTGAACGCTTTCAAAGACCGGGAGATGTTGCGGGGCGACATGCGGAATGTCCTCCGGCAGGAGCACTCCTTTACGGAGTTCTCACAAGAGCTGACCGACATTGCCGAGGTCACGGTCGCCGCCGCCTGGCGCTGCTGCGAGAACGAACTCCGGTGGCAATACGGCTCGCCGTTGCTCGCCTCGGGAGTCCCCTGCCGCGTGTCGATCTGTGCCCTCGGGAAGTGCGGAGGGCGAGAACTGGGCTTTGCCTCGGACATTGAGTTGATGTTTCTCTACGAGGGGACAGGACACACCACTGGCCCCGAATTGATCTCCAGCGAAGAGTTCTACGACCGGCTCGTCGACCTGTTCGTCAAGTCGATCCACTCTCGCCGCAAGGGGATCTTTGAGATCGATCTGCAACTCCGCCCGCATGGCAAGGCCGGCAGCCGCGCTGTCTCTATCGAGACCTTCGAGCGCTACTTCGGCCCGACCGGTCCCGCTTGGCCGTACGAGCGGCAGGCCCTCGTCAAGCTGCGCCCGATTGCCGGGGATGCGGAACTCGGCCAGCAGATTGTGAGTCTCCGAGACGAGCTGATCTACACCGGGGCCGCCTTCGATCCGGTGGCGATGCGGGCCTTGCGCGACAAGCAACTCAATCAACTCGTGACCCCCGGAACGTTCAACGCCAAACTCAGTCCCGGCGGGCTAGTCGATATTGAATACCTGGTACAGGGCTTGCAACTGCAGCATGGAGCCGAGCATCCGTCGGTGCGACACCCGAATACCCGCGAGGCGATGAAGGCCCTCGAGATCGCCGGGGTCTTATCCGCCGAGCAACGCCTAGCCCTGCGCGACGCCTACCGCTTCTTGCGGCGACTGATCGACGCCCTCCGCATGGTCCGCGGCGACGCGATGGACCTGACCGTGCCGCCCCGCCAGTCGGAAGAGTTCCGCTTCCTCGCCCGGCGCATGCAGCTGTTCAAGGAATCGATGGACCTCTCCGCCGACCTCGAATCGTACACCGCCCTGGTCCGCGACCTGAGCCAGACGCTAC
Source organism: Planctomycetota bacterium (assembly GCA_043718945.1). GTDB lineage: Bacteria > Planctomycetota > Planctomycetia > Planctomycetales > Planctomycetaceae > TH-plancto1. The sequence goes on along the minus strand of JAYSUV010000780.1, from coordinate 12,326 downwards.
TGCCGTAGATCCGAACACCTGGTGGAGTGTCCCTGCGACGCTCCTCGCTCGTTAGTGAGGTTTGGAATTCGACGGGTCTATCCGAGCGTGACCAAGGCTCTGCTCTGGCTGACGGCTGACCGCTTCCTCTCGGCTGGTAAAAACGTCCGCCTTGCTCTCAAATGCGTCTTGACCGGGGTCATGGATGCTCCGGGCCCGACTTGTGCCTTGTGAAGTGGCTCTGATGCTTGATCTGCAATTCGTCTGTGAGAACCGTGACGCTGTCGAGGCAAACTGCCGCAACCGAGGCGTGCCGGTCGATCTGTCCGTGCTGGTCGACTTGGCTGATCGTCGTCGTCAGTTGATTGCCGAAGGAGACAAGCTGCGGCATGAGCAGAAGGATCTCTCGGCTCAGATCCCGAAGGCTCCCGCAGCCGATAAGCCAGGGATGATCGCGCGGGGGAAGGAACTCCGCGAACTCATTCAAAAGGCCGAAGCCGAACTCGTTACGGTCGAAGAACAGCTGCGATTGGAGCAAATCCAGATTCCCAACATGACGCACCCGGATGCCCCGGTCGGGCGGGAGGAGCATGAGAGCGTCACCGCTCGCGAGTGGGGCACGAAGCGGCAGTTCGACTTCAAGCCGAAGGACCACGTCGAATTGATGGCCGCCCTCGACATGGTCGACCTCGAAGGCGGGACGAAGGTGGCTGGGCACGGGTTCTACTTCCTCAAGAACGCCGGGGCCTTTCTGGAAATGGCTCTCGTCAACTACGCGGTCGAGAAGCTGCGAGGCGAGGGGTTCACGATCTACACGACGCCGGACGTGGCCAAGGACGAGGTGCTGCACGGCACGGGGTACATGCCACGCGGACCGGAGACGCAGATCTATTCGATTCACAACACCGACTTGTCGCTGGTGGCGACTGCGGAGATCACCCTCGGCGGGATGCTGAGAGATGAGATCATCGATTACGCCAAGCTACCGATGAAGGTGGCTGGAATCTCGCACTGCTTCCGCACCGAAGCGGGTGGCCACGGTAAAGCCACACGCGGCATCTACCGCGTGCATCAGTTCACCAAGGTCGAGATGTTCGGCTTTACCGCCCCCGATCTGAAGTCCTCCGATGAGTTCCATCAGATGGTCGTGCGGATTGAAGAGGAGATCTTCCAAGGGCTCGAAGTCCCGTACCGCGTCCTCGACATCTGCACCGGCGACCTCGGCGGTCCGGCCTTCCGCAAGTACGACCTCGAAGCCTGGATGCCAGGTCGCGGCACAGCCGGCGAGTACGGCGAGATCACCAGCGCGTCGAACTGCACCGACTTCCAATCGCGACGCTTGGGCATCCGCACTCGCGTCCCCGACAAGAAGGGGACGCAGTTCGTCCACACCCTCAACGGGACCGCTGTGGCTTGCACGCGGGCGATGATCGCGGTGATCGAGAATCATCAGCAGGCCGACGGCAGCGTGGTGGTGCCGCAGGTGCTGCGGAAGTGGATGGGGATGGACCGGATTACAGCGTAGCCACGTTCGCCAGAACGTGGGGGGCCGGGACTGGCGTTCGAACAGAGGGACAGCCCCTGACGGAGAAGACTTCCGAAGACTTCCGAAGTCTGTCGGGACTGAGTCGGCCTCTGTACCCCGAAGGGGTTACGACGAATAGCCCAGAGTTGGCGACCAACGGGAGCCTACCCTGGGATTGAGTTGTCAGTGGAGATCGAACCCTGAAGGGGTTCCACACCTGGTGAGCGGGTGTACAACCCCTTCAGGGTTGAGATTGACTGGGGCAAATTGACCCAGGGTGCGCTCCCTGCGGTCGCGACCCTGGGCTATTTGCTGCAACCCCTTCGGGGTACAGAGGCCACCCGATGGCCATCTAACTACGTGCCAAATTCAAGACCTGAATCGAGTACAGATGGAGATGAACGATGAGATCTCTTGTGAGCCGTCGAACTGGCCCGATCAGCCTGTTGATCGTCTTCGGATTCATGGTCACGACATGCGCTCAGTCAATCGCAGCACCCCCACGTCCTGTCTCGCTTCTCTCGGAGTGGGATGCCCCGTGGGATGGGGGGGAAGCGATATCCGTCCAGTTCCACGCCTCACCCGATGATCCTGGCCCACTCGGGAAGGAACAGGCGTTTGAGTACCGGATTCTGCGTTCATATGAGGCAGGCGGGGAGTTTCACGAGGTCGCGAAACTGAAGGCGGTTGCCGCTTCGACGATGAAGTTTACGGATATTCAAGTCTACCTCAACGAGCAACAATTGAGTCGACTCGATGAAGTGTGGCTAGGTTCCGCAGTCATCGAAAACTGTCATCGCGGTAAGCCTCATTGGTTTCGCGTCGTCGCCGTCAATGCGGAGGGAGAGAAGTCCACGTTCGAAGAGTTACCCCCTGATATGCCCATCGTTCCCTCCCGCCAGTGGTTCGACGCCCGCCGGATGTGGCTGGCCGTTGTCATGACGGCGATCTGCGGAGCAGTGGTCGGCTATGTCATCGCGGCTCGCATGGGGGTGAAACTGACGATTCGCAAGATCGCCGGTCTTGATGCCATCGAGGACGCCGTCGGCCGCGCGACCGAAATGGGCAAGGCGTGTCTGTTCGTCCCCGGCGTGCAGGACATCAATGACATTCAGACGATCGCGGGCCTGACCATCCTCGGACGAGTCGCCGAAAAGGCTGCCGAGTACGACTGCGAACTCGATGTCCCCACCAGCCGCTCGCTCGTCATGACCGCAGCGAGAGAGACCGTGGCGGCTGCATTTTATGCAGCCGGGAGGCCAGATGCATTCAACGAAGACCGCATCTATTACGTCACCGACGAGCAGTTCGCGTACGTCTCGCACCTGACCGGAATCATGGTCCGCGAGAAGCCCGCAGCGTGCTTCTACCTCGGGGCGTTTTTTGCCGAATCACTGATCCTCTCTGAGACCGGCAACGCCGTCGGAGCGATTCAGATCGCCGGCACCGCTCAACCAGCTCAACTTCCGTTCTTCGTCGCAGCCTGCGACTACACACTAATCGGCGAGGAGTTCTTCGCGGCCTCGGCCTATTTGTCGGGCGACCCGGATCAACTCGGCAGCCTCAAGGGGCAGGATGTCGGCAAGGTCATCGTCACCGTGCTGGTGCTGATTGGTGTCTCGCTATCAACCTTGGCGAACGTGTTTCCCCTTGAAACGGGATTTCGATCGGCGGAGAATTACCTGTTGAATACGGTCCTGGGTGAAGGATAGCCCGTAGGCGATGTCGCTGCGCGACTCGCTTTTCGATCTCTGTTGCAGTTTCACATTTCGGGAATGGTATGATCAGAAGCGATCACCCCCAGTCTCCGAAAGGTCGCTCATGGACAACTCGTGGTTGAATCAATTCGTGATCGATGGCACGATCAGCCGCGATCAACTCACCCAGGTCGAGAAGATTGCCAAACTCCGGCTGATCGCCACCGACAAGGCGATGATCGAACTCGGCTATGTCGATGAGTGGCGTCTGATGCAGGCCAAGGCGAAAGAGTTCGGTTTGCAAGTCATTAATCTTGAATCAATCGATATCCCACTGTCGGTCGTCGAACTGATTCCAGTAAGCGTCGCTCGTGAGAATGTTTGTATCGCACTCGATGTTAATGACGAAAGGTTGCAGGTCGTTGCAGTCGACCCGAGGGACCTCAATCTGTTGGAAAGGCTGCGGTTCATTCTGGCCTGTGAGGTCGAGTTATTCCTTGGAAAGAGAAGCGATATCCTGGCTGCTATCGATAAGTATTATGGGATGTTCGAATCAGATCAAGAGTCCTGTATCCTGCGTGAGTTCGGTGGTGGCGAAGGGCTGATCTTTACCGATGCCGAATTGAACCAAGCAAGGATTCAGGCTGAAGCTTCGGAGAGTTCGCCAACGGCAAAGCTTGTAAACCTCATTGTTTCCGAAGCGATCAGCATGAAGGCCAGCGACATCCACATCGAGCCCTTCGAGGATCGTGTCCGAATTCGATACCGGATCCACGGGACTCTGGTGGAACGAGATACACCTCCACGACGACTGCTGGAACCGCTGACCAATCAGATGAAACGCTTGGCACAAATCGACGCCACTGAGAAACAGCAATTCCAGGACGGTCATATCCAAACGCAGGTGAATGGGAAGAATTACAACATCTCCATCAGCTTTCTGCCGACCAATCACGGGCAGGCCATCGCCATGAACTTTCTCAGCGACATATGCGAGTGATTCGTAGGCGGTTTACGAGGCATCATGCCGCAAAGACCGCATCCACCGCGACGACCAATCCTGGGAAGGCCAGCGAGTTAATCGACTCGCCGGTTCCCTGCCGGGCCACTGTTTCGATGGCCTCATGAGTGAGGACGACGACCTCGATGGTCTGCGACTCCATATTGACTACCCAGACCTCACGCACCTCAGCTGTCCGGTAGTCGGCGAGCTTCGCGGCGAGGACGCCGGGTCGGTCAGAGGGGGAGATGATCTCGACGACCAGTTCCGGAGCCGGATCGAGAGGGGCCGGGTCGTGGGCGGGCGGATTGCGGTCCAGGCGTTCGCGACTGAACAGGAGTACGTCCGGCTGGCGCACCTTGAGCGGAGCGGAGTTGATCAGGACATCGCAGGGGGCCATCAACGCTTGCCCGCGCTGACTCACCGTCGCGAACTCTCTGAGCAGAACATAGAGGTTTCCCTGAGTCAGCTGATGCAACCGCGAGGGAGAGGTCATGGCGAGCGATCCATACCGACGGTGTACCTTGTATCCATCCAGAATGTCATAACGAGAATGCTCCACTGGCGAGGCGAGATATTCCTCGTAAGTCAGCGGGCCGGTCACGCCCGGCACGAGGGCCGGTGGGAGTGTGGTCGTGGACATATGGGCATTCTACACCACAGTGAAACTGAGCGACAGAACAATCTCGCTCAACAGGCCCAGAGTTCGGTGCGAGTCCAGACGAGAACGGTGGTCACGACGCCCCAGAGAATGGCTGCGATCATGATACGTCGAGTGGCTGCGTGCGGGTCGGTGGTCAGAGACACCATGCGCACGAGTCCATTGGCCGCCAGAGCGAGCCACGGGAACAGCAATGGCATCATGAACCGGTCGCCGGCGGCGATCGGAACATACCAGGCCATCATGACCCACAGGATGCCGGTCCAGGAGATCAGCACCAGCGCCGGAAGTCGGGGCGTGTGACAGAGCCCTAACAGGCCGAGTACGAAGAGTGGAAAGCCGAACAACACGCGTGCGTCTTCCCACGGTGCGGGGCCGAGGGTTCGCAGGCCGATGAACGCCTCCCAGGCGAGACCGGTGGCCTCGCGCTCGATCAGGTCGGTCACGGAGTGTGTCGCGAGGTACTCCGCGCGGGCTTCAGGGAGCGTCATCCGCTCCGCCAACGCGTTCGGCGACTCATACGCATCGACCCACAACAGATACGAATTCACATTGTAGGTCGCCGAACCATACCGCAGCAGATTGCGGGTGAGGAGCGGGGAAGCTGTGATAAGGAACGCGAGGGCCAGTGCCGCGATGGAGACGATCCCACGGCGGCGTTCACCTCGGGACCAGACCGCGAGAACTCCATAGGCCAGCGCCGCACCCGCGAGCAGCAACAGCCCCGTCCCCTTGGTGAGGTACGCCAGCCCCAGTAGGAGGCCGACGAGGGCGGACGGCGGAGGGCGGATGGCGGAGGGCGGATGGCCAGATGGCTCGGCGACCAGTTCCTGTGGCTCCTGACTCCCGACCTCCGACTCCCGGCTGTTCCCGTGCATCAACACCAACCACGCCACACCTGCCAAGCCGGTCAGCAGCGACTCGCACACGATGCGCGGGGCGTGATAGAGCCATGTCCCATTCGTGCCGAGCAGGACCGCCAGCACTCCAGCTGTCAGCGGACCCAGCCGCCGCCAGACGATCACGAGAGCCAGCGCAGCTGTCATGGTGGCCAGCAGGCACGAGGCCCCTCGGGCGAAGGTGATGGTCGGGTGCAGTGACAGGATCGCCAGTAACAGCGGGTGCCGGTTCGACTCCTTGAACTGGCCGCTCCAGAGACCGTGCCACAGGCCGCTCAACCCGCCGTGGTCGTGGATCTGGCGAGCGGTGGTGAGAAACGCCCCTTGGTCATCGTCGAAGGGGGAGTCTTGGTGCTGGGCGACCCAGAGAGAGTTGACGGCGAATAACAGAGAGCCGAAGAGGACGAGGATGGCACCTGCGCGGGAGCCCGCTGCTCGGGGAACCTCGCGCGTGAGGTTCAGTATTTCTCCGAAGCGGGCCAAGGATGACTCAATCCAGGAATTGCTGGCGCGGAGAGTCACTCCCCACGCAACCGTGCCCGCGAAGAGACCACCAGCTGCAAAGCCCCACAGGAGCGGGGAATGACTGGCGAGTAACAGCCCCTGCCGGATCGTGACGGCAGCACAGAGCCACGCGAATGCTCCGAGTCCGGCGATCACACCGCGAATCCAGCGCGAGTGAAACACCGGCGAGCATCCAGGGTTATCTGGATAGTGAGAGGGCTGGTTGAGGGTTAATCCCTCAAGCGGTTGTTCGTCCACCAACCTGGCCTCCCGTGGTCTTTACGAACTCGACCCCGGAGGGGTCACAGCGTTTAGCCGGTGGTTGAGCGAAGCGACACCACCAGTCAGTGTCCCACACAATACTCATCCAGGAGGGATGACAGATTTTGATGGGGGAAGGGCACAGGTGATTACATATCCCTGTGGCATCCCTCCAGGATGCAAGGCACAATCGGGGGACATCGCGACCGGTGGTGTCGCTTTGCTCAACCACCGGCTAATGGCTGGCATCCCTCCGGGATGGAAAGAGAAAGACTTCATGACGAAGCCACGGTGCGGCGGCTTGAGGTGCTTCTTCGTGAACATCCACGCGAGGTCACGGTAGATGACAGGCGAGAAGCCTATCCCACGCGGACGGGCCAATGGGCCCGTCCTACGGCTCGCGGTTAGCCGACGACCTGCTCATCGGTTTCGGGGACGGCATCGCTGTCCGGGTCGAACCACTCGTCCTTGAACACGATCCGCTTTTGCTTCTCCATCGCCAGGTTCGCAGTCAGGGCCATGATGGCGTCGGCCATCGCGACTGTGCCGGGACAACGCAGGCCGCCCTCGCTCGCAGGCCGCAGTTTGCCTTCCTTGTAGTAGGTCGGACCGAAGTTGCGAATGGCATAGGCGAAGTGCTCCATCTCTTCCGTATATCCGCGACTGATGTTGGTGGCCCAGTCGGAGCCGCCAGAGGCCTTGGCCGGACCCGCGTTCGTCTCGTACGCACTCAGCACGGGGCCGCCGGAGACCGCACTGTTGACCACCCACAACCGCTGATCGGGACCGCCGCCCTCGCTGCCGCGACCCTCTTCCTTGTAGAGCATCGCTTCCTTCTCGGTCTTCACGATCATGGTCCCGCGGCTACCGAACACCGACTCTCCATAGGGCTCGAACTTGTTGGTGCTGATCGAGGAGTACGTGACGATGGCCTTGTCGCGCTGGTCTTCCGCAAAGTGCCGACCGGGGAACTCGAAGGTCACATAGATGTTGTCAAAGACCTCGCGGGTGTCCTTCCACTTGTCGGCGGGGCCGACGTTCGGGATGCCATAGAAGTTCTTGCCTCCGTATCCCTGCACGGCCACGGGGTGGACCTTGCCCAGGAAAATGCTGCAAGCGTCCATCTGGTGGCTACCCAGTTCGGCCATCAGTCCACCGCCGGTCTTGTTGAACAACCGCCAGTTCACGAGTTGATTGAGATCGTCGTAACCGAACTTCTTGAAATCCACATCCTTCATCCCCTCGTCATCCTTGGGATCGACTTTCTTGACCCAGCTGTCACTGTTGGGGAAGGAGTTGTTCCGATGCCACTGAGCGCGGATGAACTTGATGTCTCCGAGTAGACCGCTGCGGACGAGGTTCGCGGCGTTGTCGTACAACACGCTGTAGTGCCGCTGATGTCCGACAGTGAGCAGGAGGTTCTTGTCCCGCGCCAGTCGGATGATCTCCTTGCACTCGGTGATCGTGCGGGCCATCAGTTTTTCGCTCAGGACATGCAGCCCCGCTTCCAGACACGCCTTGGCCACCGGGGCATGCTGATTCAGCGGCACGGCGATCACGACCGCTTCCAGGCCGAGTTCGTCCTTCGCCGCGATCAGATCGAGATGCGAGTTATACGTCTTGACCTTGGCAGCTGCGGCGGGGCCGAGCTTTTTGATGAGTCCGGCTCGGACATCATCCGAGTCACCCTGGAATGCTCGAATGCGATTGAGCGGTCGCAGGTCGGCAATCGCGACGACCTCCATGTACGCGGGAGGATGCTGGGTCATGAGGACGCCGCCCTCGTCTCCGGTGCCGATGAAGGCCACCTTGACTGGGGCCCCCTTCAACTCCTGATAGCCGAAGTACATGGCCCCGAGGCCGGTGGCTCCCGCAGCGGCCCCTTTCAACAGGTCGCGGCGGGTCACTCCCACAGCTTCCGAAAAACTCTGCTTGCCCAGTTTCTGTTGTTCGGGGGTCAGGTTCATGGCGATCACTCTACAACCACTGGATGTACCCGCTATGACCTGTCGATTGAGGTCGCGGACTGGCACTCGTCGTACGTCTTTCGATTGTACAGGCGTTTCTTCTTTTTTGCATTCTGGCGACGTTTGCCAAGCCATTCGGCCATACGGGGCATCGACAAACAGAGGATGCGTGATTGCAAGAACCTGCAAAATCGACTATCAATCAAATCTAGGGGATTGACTGTGATGCTCATGCGGCAGTCGTGAATCTCCTGAAAAATCATGGAGAATTGTCGTGAAACACTCACCAAATTCAAAACTTGCTGGTCGTACTCCTGCTGAAGAACTCGCCAGGATCTTTGCTGCCAAGTTTCTTGAAAATGGAAACTACGAAGCACTTGGGACTCCTTTCAGCCATTCCGCAGCTTTGCAATACGCGCAAACTGCATCGAGTTCCCAATTCGATCATTACTTCACCGAGGAGGGGGGGTTTTCGGGTCTACACGTTCAATCTGTCGGATTCACATCTGGTGCCCAGGACGAGAAAGTTATTATTTACGTATCGCGCGGTTCTAGAAAGGCGCTGGCATCTATTGCTGAAGAAGTTGATGGGGTTCCCGTTGAAGCGAAAGTTTTAGGCAAATTGAAGGCCAGCCCAGCCCCCGCAATGAGCGCCGGTGGCTCAAGTCACTTGTACGAGCGAAACAACCGAATCGCTTGTGGAAGTTCCTGCGCCCCCAGTGGCCAGATCTATGCCGGAACATTCGGAGGATTACTGCTCAGTGGGAAGCGAATGCTGGCATTATCCAATAACCACGTCTTTGCGGCATGCAACCATACTCCTGTCGGGATGCCAATCTTGGCCCCAAGTTCGATAGATGCAAGACCGGGGCGACGTGGACCTGGTGAGGTATTTCGTCATGATCAGATAGTCGAGTTGCGGAGTGGAGATCCAGCTCTTGTGGCACCGATGCAACTTGATGCAGCGGTTGCAGAAGTGATCGACAAATCGCTCGTGACATCGTGGCAGGGGGATGATGATAATGGTTACGATACACCCACACTCACAGCCAGTCCGACATCGGGAATGAAGGTTAAAAAGGTCGGTCGAACAACCGGACTCACCATGGGAACCGTAGAGGCGTTCGTTCCGACACCTTGGGTTTTGCCTTACAAAGCTGGGAAATTTGCTGCAACCGTCTGGTTTACTGACACTTGGACGGTCCGGTCCGATGGGGACGATCCATTCGCACTTCCTGGTGATTCAGGAAGTCTGGTGGTCAGTGAAGACGGAAAAGCTGTCATCGGGCTACTTTTTGCGGTGAACAACAAGGGAGAATACGGTATCATAATGCCAATAGAACAGGTGCTTGCCGCCTTTTGCGGTGCGACTCTCGTGTCCAATCATGGCATTTGACGAAACAACGAAGCTTGCCGCCATCCACCTCGGCCAACGTTTGGGTGGAATGTCTTGGTATTCCAGTGTTGGAATCACTGAGGAAGATGGAATGCCGTTGTTGATCATCTATTCTCGCCGTGCTTTACCCAAATCATCAATGACCGTTCCGGAGTTGTGGGAAGGTATCAAAGTCCGCGTTCAACGGATCGGGAAAGTTGTACCTGCACATCCAAGAGTTTCCCCGCCGACAGAGGACTCCACATGAAGGAGAGGATTCCGTTTGGGGATATAGATAATCGATGGGATGCGGAATCGGGTGGGAGGCTTGCCAACTAGTGAATGTCGTTACGGGTCGCAAGTATTTTCGCGGTATGGGGTTAATTCGTTCTCTCTCACAGCACTTACACACTCCCTCCAAAGTTCTCTCCGAATCCCGATTAGTCGAGCGGACAGACATCATGTCCCGTAGCAGGGGCGTCTCGCCCCTGTGTATTCTCAGGAAAACACGGGCGGGACGCCCGTGCCACCGGTGAGGCAAGTCTGTCCGCTCGCCTTATTCAGTAGAACAGGCGTAACCCGAAAAGGCGGCACAACTTCCCAACGGCCCAGTCCCGACACTGGGGATTTCCGGCATCCTGCCAAATCTCTCCGGCCAAAGATGCCGATGGAAGCATGGTTAGGCTCCCCATTGAATCAGTAGGTACTGATGTGACGATTGTGGCGTGGGTTGCAGTGAGACTGGCGATCATGGGAAGATTGAAACGGACGTAGGGGTCAGGCCCCCTTCCTTCTCAGATCTGGTTGGCGGGAACGGATTCCAAATTGAGTGTGCTGACTGTTCCAAGTACCATGAATGGTTCCTGTTGCGATGAGGGATTGTCTCATCGTCGTGGGTGTGAGGAAGGACTCCTCACCCGGATTGTTGCAGAGCGCCAAGCTGGCCTCTCAACACGGGTGTGATGGGATGTTCTCTGCTTGGCCGAGGGCATGAAGCTCTTGACCTCGCCAACACAAGTTCATTCAGTCTCCCGACTATTCGGGCGACTGAGTTTTCCAGTGATGCGGCAAGTGGTCGCAACGCTGATCCTGCCTGAACGAACTTCGCATTGTCGCGAAGGACGCGACGGTCCAATCCAAGAGAGTCTTCCATGGGTCATCTGCTGCTGACTGGCGCGACGGGTTTGCTCGGGCGTTACCTGATGCGGGATCTGATGGAGAAGGGCGTCAAACTCGCCGTCCTTGTCCGTCCCAGCCGACGTAAGGCTCCAGAACTCCGCATCGAGGCCGCCATGCGCAGCTGGGAGCAACAGCTCGGTCGCAAGCTGCCGCGTCCGGTGGTGTTGGCGGGTGATATCTCCCTGCCGGATTTTGGCCTCAGCCCCGCACAGATCAAGTGGACGGCGGAGAACTGTGACGGCATGCTGCACAACGCGGCCAGTCTGTCCTTCGTCACAACCGGTCGCGATGCCGAGCCGTGGCGGTCTAACGTCGGTGGCACCCAGAACGCGATCGAGTTCTGTCGCCAGGCGGGTATTCGCAAGTTCTTCCACGTGTCCACGGCTTATGTGGCCGGGAAGCGGATGGGGAAAGCCTACGAGAACGAATTGGATGTAGGCCAGGAGTTCGGCAACTGCTACGAAGAGAGTAAGGTCGAAGCGGAGAAGCTCGTCCGCGATTCGAAGGATTTCGACTCGGTGACGTTCTTCCGTCCGGGGATCATTATCGGTGACAGTGTCACCGGGATGACCACGACCTTTCACAATTTCTATGTGGCCGTTAACCTCGCTAAGTCGCTGTCCGATCATAAGACTGAAAAGGACGAGACCGGTCTGGCGGTCGCGAACCAAGTCCACTTCAACATGAACGGCAACGAGCGGAAGCATCTCGTGCCGGTCGACTGGGTCTCGGCGGTCATGGCTCATGTGGTCAGCCAGCCGCAGCATCATGGGAAGACGTACCACCTGACCCCGCGCGTACCGATCACCATGCGGTTGATCCGCGATGTCCTCGAAGCGGAAGTCGGTTTCTACGGAGTCGAGTTCTACGGAGCCGGGGACCGCCGGTTGGAGTCCTCCGAGAACGAAGACCTCTTCTTCCAGCACATGGAGGTCTACAACTCCTACTGGCGAGAAGATCCCGAGTTCGACACCACGAACACTCAGCTGGCCGCACCGCACCTCCCTTGCCCGATGGTCGACCGAGCCATGCTCCGGCATCTGACCCGCGTGGCGATCGCGAACAAGTTCAGCTGGAAAGACCCGGTGGTCGACGCTCTGCCCCGGACAGCGGGTGTCTAATCGACAGCGATTCTTGTGACTCTTTGAAGCCCAGTGATTGCCACCACTGGGCTTTTTAATGGGTTCATCCGACTCTTTGGGGGGATGGCCCGTAACCGGGTGGATTTTTTGAGGCATCACTCCGATGTCCCAGACTTGCCGGGAGATACGTCGATCTG
>JAYSUV010000779.1:0-6945 GCA_043718945.1 Planctomycetota bacterium | reverse complement strand
CTGTCGGGTGTCCCTGCCGGGACAAAGAGGGGAGTTTGCCCTGGTCACACGGGCCTGTGCAGCCGTGCCCCGGCGAGGTGGAAGAGCTGCTCGAAGCCAGGGGTTTCTGCGTACAATGGCGACCACACTCCTTCGGAATTCATTCTCGCTCACAGGGCCGGATCACTCAACCCCGCATCCGCAAACCCCTTCGCCCGCAATTGGCAGCTATCGCAATGTCCGCACGGAACCCCGCTTGGATCGGGGTCGTAGCAGCTGTGAGTGAGGCCGTAGTCGACGCCGAGAGAGAGGCCCAGTTCAATGATCTGGGCCTTGGTGAGGTCGATGAGTGGGGTGTGAATGCGGAATCGCGTGCCCTCGACTCCCGCTTTAGTGGCGAGGTTGGCAAGCTGTTCGAAGGCGGCGATGAATTCGGGGCGGCAGTCGGGATAGCCGCTGTAATCGACGGCGTTCACGCCCAGGAAGATGTCGTGGGCACCGAGAATCTCGGCCCAACCGAGGGCCACCGATAGAAAGATCGTGTTCCGCGCCGGGACATAGGTGATCGGGATGCCGGTCGACATTTGCGATTCATTGCGGTCCTTCGGGACAGCGATGTCCGAGGTCAGTGCCGAGCCACCAAACACGCGCAGGTCGAGCGGGCAGGTTCGATGCTCGCAGGCTCCAAGGGCTTGGCTGACTCGCGCTGCCGCTTCCAGTTCATGCCGGTGCCGCTGCCCGTAATCAAACGACAAGGCGTGGCAGGCGTACCCCTGACTCCGGGCGACCGCCAGTACGGTGGCCGAATCGAGACCACCACTCAGTAAAACGACTGCGGGCTGCATGCCACTCTTCCGAAACGCCTCCCGGCCCGGCACCGTGCCTGACCCGTGTGGAGTTTATAGGGGAGTCGGGGGTTGAGAGTCGAGAGTCGTCATCGGGGAGGCATTCGGCAAATGGCGGTCTCATGTCTGCCCCCTCTCCCCCGAGATCGATATCAACCCTCAAGGGGACGCGTTGCGGGGGAGAGGGTGGGGTGAGGGGGCCACATCTCTTGCTCATGCCCCCTCACCCCGGCCCTCTCCCCCCAGTGGAGTACTCTCTGAAAGCGGCATCGATCGTGGGGGGAGAGGGGGCAGACTGCGCGGACGACTGCCGTTGTGCGAATGCCCCCGGTAACAGTGACAGCGTTCCGGCCGACTCCCCACCAAACACCCGTCGAACATAGCGATAACTCCGATTACTCCGACGCGATGTTTCCCGAAAGCCACACGCTACGTGGAATCATGGCGATTACGCGGGGAATAACAGCCCCCCCTGTGGCGAAATCGCCACATCGCGGTGAATTCATTTCAGTTCACCGAGTGATTCCTCGCAGAAAAAACGCACTCGACCCACTGAGTACAGCCAACAAGAACTAGGGTTACATAGCCTTGGGTGAAGTGTTCACTTAACTCGCCTCAACTCGTCTTCATGCACACCATGCGTCTCCTTCGCCCCAACACTGAACAACAACCACAGCGTCGTGGGACGACAGCTGTGGAGGTGGCGATCACGCTGCCGGTGTTTGGCGTCATCATGATGGGGCTGATGGAGTGTGCTCATGCGATGATGATCGTCCATTCACTGGACGCTGCGGCCCGGCAGTCGGCCCGCTATGGATCGGTGGACGGGATCTCCTCCGCACAGGTGATTACGAAGGCGAAGGCCATCATGGCTAAGTCGACCCGCGTCGTTCCGACAGTTCTGGTGAAGGACGGTAGCTCCTTTGACGCGGCCAACTTCAACCCGACCACCATCAACTACACCGGACTGGCGGACAAAGAGCTGAGTTCGGCGGATGACGATCAGATGTTCATCGTCCGCATGTCAGTGCCCTACAACAGTGTGGCTCTTCTGCCGCCGTTCTTCATCAAGAACATTACGCTCACGGGTCAGGCCGTGATGCGGCACGAGTAGATCACCCCCGAGACCCGTTCCCGAACCGACCGTCAGAGACTTCAGTCATGTTGCGGCATTCCCTTCCCACTCAGAAACCGAAGAAACGACTGGGCGCAGCCGCCGTGGAAATGGCGATGGTGCTGCCATTGTTCATGACGCTGACATTCGTTTCGATTGAGTCGGGGCATGCCCTCAATGTGGCCCAGAAGCTCGAAGCGGTCGTGCGTGACGGGGGCCGGCTGGCTTCGAAGGACATCCCACCCGCCTTGCTGGTGGGTGGCATCACAGCCAATGAGAAAGTCACCAACGACATCAAGAACATGTTGAAGGCGGAGGGGTATCCCGCGACCAACATCGTGGTCACGATTCTCCATGCGGATGGAGCGACAGTGGGGCAGAACTTCGATCTCGCCTTGTCGACGAACCAGTACAAGATGTTTCGCATCACCGTCACGATCCCCTACTCGGACGTGAAGATGTTTCCGATGGGCATCGGCACCAGCACCGTGCTAAAGGCCGAAATGGTGGCTTCTCGCGGACGCTCCACACTGAACATTTAATGCTCTGGCATTCAGAGAACCAGGCACCTGCACACGACACACACCGATCCGACCGAGGACTTTCATCATGCAATCCGCACTTGATCCCTGTGAGCAATGGCTCATCGATCTGCGACAGAAACGCCGCGGCGTGTTCGTCGTCATCATGGCAGTCTCGCTGGCTGCTTGCCTGGCCTTCGTCGCCTTCTCGGTCGATACCGGGATGGTGGTGCTGACGCAGACTCGTATGCAGAACTGCGTCGATGCCGCGGCATTGGCAGCTGCGAATGAGATCGGGTATGCCGTCGAACACGCGGGTCCGAATGTCACGAACGTGACGGAGTATGCCATGGCACAGGCCCGCCTGAAGGCTCAGTCGGTCGGTGCCCTGAACGGGATTCATATTGACCCGGCCACTGATGTGCGGTTTGGTCGTTGGCAGCTGAATTCCTCGACAGGTGCCTCTTCGATCACCTGGGATGTGACTCCCTCTAACGCCGTCAAGGTGCAGGCCCGCCGGACCAATAGCGACACCGCTCAGCCCGACGGACAGCTGAAGACCCTGTTTGCCGGGGTCTTCGGAACCAAGTCGGTGTCGATCACCTCCTCGGGTACGGCGTACATCGAGTCTCGGGATATTGCCCTTGTACTCGACTTCTCCAGTTCCATGAACGACGACAGTTCCTATGACGTTTTAGGAGCGCGAGATCGGACATCGCTCGATGCCAACATGCAGCAGATCTATAACCAGCTCGATGCGGTCCGAGACTTTGGAACGATGACGTTCACCCCGCAATGGTTCCAAAAGACCGTCACATCCGGGGCAAGGAACGGGACCGTGACCTTTAAGAACACCTCCATCGACTTCACGACTTCGGTCATCGCGACGGGGGGCATTCAGCTGCAGTTCACCGACAACACGACGGAGACGAAAACCCCGACCAGTACCTCGGGAACCTATTCCCGTACGGGAACCGCGAAGACGATCAACAAGGTCACCGCCAACTTCCCCGGAACGCTGGCCCCGGCCACGGGAACGGGCAGTTCCGGCAGCGGATCCAGTATCAAAACCGTCTCGGTGGTCTTCAACAATAACACAAGCAATGCGATTGCCGTGACGACCAACATCAATATGACGAGGGTCAAGCTGAACTATCAGGGCGGGACCAGCCTCGACAGTGGAACATTCACAGGCACGAAAACCAAGACGGTCACCGGCAGCGGTCTATATGTGTCCTCCGTGGCAGTCACCGTGTCGGGGACCGTCATCACGGTCAACAACCCGGCTGGGACTTCGGCTCCGTCGTCGTTTGCCGCCACCAGTCTCGTCTTCGACGCGTCTGCGACCAACATCCAAACCTTCCTGGGTCTGGGATCCGTCAGCTATCCGTGGGGCTCGGGCAGTTGGAGTGAGTTCATCAGTTATTGCCAAACCGACAGTCAGATCAACTCGGCGGGTCATAAGTACAAGTATGGGGGTGCGTGTCTGGTCAACTACCTGCTGAAGAACAAGTACACGTATGCCTCGTGCAGCGATCTGTGGAGAACATCGCACTACCCGTTCCACTCGGTGAAGCAGGGAGCCCAGCTGTTCTGTACATTCCTGGGCGATCTGGGATTCGGGGATGAAGTCGGGGCCGTGAGTTATGACGTGAACTCCCGCCGCGAAGAAGTTCTGAATTACGATGGGTACAACATCAACATCGCATCGAATCCGGTGTGCAGCGACTTCACGAGTGTCAGCCAGATCATCGGGCATCGCCAGGCGGCCCACTACAGCGGCAACACGAACATCGGTGCGGGAATTTACACCGGCAAGCTCATGCTGGATGCCTCTAAGCGGTCTGGCACGCGACCCACAATGCTGGTCATGACCGACGGTCTGCCGACGGCCCAAGACTCGGGCTGGACCAACACCACGGGATCCTGGAATTGGGACACCATGTTCGACTATGACGGCGATGGAGTCCGGGACTTCCACACCACAGACTCCAACGCCATCTACGGTCTGATCAGGGCCAAAGAGGCCGTAGACGCGGGCTATACGATCCACACGATGACCGTTGGTCTGGGAGGAGATCCGACCTACATGGAAGCGATCGCCCATCTGGGAGGGGGGATCACCATCACCATTCCAGGGAATCAAACTGTGTCAGAAATGGAAGCGGATGTCCTCGCCGCCTTCCAGAAAATCGCCGCCTTCGTGCCACCGGCTCGACTGGTCAAACCTGACTGATCCACACTCAGTCGCCTGTCACACAGGGGCGAGGCTGCCATACGGCCTCGCCCTTTTTTCTTTGGTGAGTACGGCCTGACAGGAGACATCGCAGACCCTCGCCAAGGGGCGTGAGCGTGGTGCTGGGCGCATTGGCCGTCTGCCTTGTCTGCTCCCTCTCCCCCACAATCGGCACTGCTTTCGGGGAGGACTCCGCTGTGGGGGAGAGGGCCGGGGTGAGGGGGCTTGAGCGAGAGATGTGGCCCCCTCACCCCACCCTCTCCCCCGCAACGCGTCCCCCGACGGGATAACATCGATCGCGGGGGAGAGGGAGCAGACAGGAGACCGCCAGTTGGCGAATGCACCCCCCAGTCGCCACGTTCTAGCGAACGTGGCGACGACGAACCGCTTCACTGCCCCTGCCGGGCGAGGCGGTTGCCGACCTGATCGAGGATCGCCAGCTTCCCGCCGAACGTCTTGCGCAGGTTCTCCGGCGTGAAGACTTCGCTCACGGGGCCGGACGCCACCAGCCGCATGTTGAGCAGCAGCACGTCGTCGAAATATTCCGGCACGGTCTGCAAGTCGTGATGCACCACGAGAGCAGTCTTGCCCTCGGAGCGAAGTTCCCGCAGCAGGTCGACAATGGCCCGCTCAGTGGCGGCATCGACTCCCGCGAACGGCTCATCCATCAGGTATAGATCGGCTCCCTGCACCAGAGCGCGAGCCAGGAACACCCGCTGTTGCTGGCCTCCCGAGAGCTGGCTGATTTGGCGTTTGGCGAAGTCGGCTAAGCCCACCTTGTCGAGGGCCTCCAGGGCTTTCGCCTGCCACTTCCGACTGACCGGCCAGAACCAGCCGATCTGCCGATACAGACCCATTGCCACCACATCGAGTGCCGTCACCGGGAAGTCCCAGTCGACCGTCGTCCGCTGCGGCACATAGGCCACGCGGCCCCGGATTTCGCTGTACGGCTTCCCAAAGAACCGCACGCCACCGGCCACCTTGGGAATCAGGTCGAGTGCCGCCTTAATCAGCGTACTCTTCCCCGCCCCGTTCGGCCCCACGATCGCCACCAGTCGACCGGGCTGGGCCTTGTAGTCGATGTCCCACACGACCGGTCGCCGATGATAGGCGACGGTCATATCGTGCAATGACAGCGGAGACCACTCGGGGTGATCGTCGGATCCCCCGACCGGGCTGGGCATGACGGACTCGCTGCGGGGGTGGGTTGGACGACAACGTGATCGAGCGGAAATCATAACCCGCCCGCGACTCCATTGCACAGGGGAGAGAGGCACCAAGCGCCGGGCTGACTCTGGTCAGCTGTCAGCCAGACAGGGCGCATTCGAGCGCCGTCCCTCTGGCTGAAAGCTGACAGCTGATGGCTGATTACTCCTCTTCGTTTGTTCCTAAGTCCAATTCCGGGTAAAAGATTCGCAATGATGTGACGATGCACAGCGTCTATTCCGAAGTGGGTTCGTGTCGTTTCGGCACGCATGTTGCCTGTCAGATGATTGTCCACCTTGTGCAACTGCCAATTTGGCTGTGTTGGAGATGCGCCTTATGAGTTCCGACAAGTCTTCCATGATTGAGGCCCGGGGTCTCAGCAAGTTTTATGGCAATTTCGCTGCCACCCGCGATGTGACGTTTTCCATCCCGCAGGGGCAGGTGGCGGCGTTCCTTGGTCCCAACGGGGCCGGAAAATCGACCACGATGAAGCTCCTGACTGGGTTTCTGGCCCCCAGCGAGGGGGAAGCCATCATCGGCGGCCACAACGTCTCCTCCGACCGGCTCGCAGCTGCGGAGTTGGTGGGGTATCTGCCGGAAAACGGCCCGCTCTACCCGGAGATGACGCCCAAGGGGCTGCTGCGGTATTGCGGGGCAGCTCGCGGGATGTCGGCGGGTCTGCTGGCCGAGCGTCTCGATTTTGTGGCGGCCAAGTGTTCACTCGGCGAAGTCTGGGGCAAGCCGATCAGCAAGCTCTCACGCGGGTACAAGCAGCGAGTCGGCATGGCTCAGGCTCTGCTCCACGACCCGAAGGTGCTGATCCTTGACGAACCCACCAGCGGACTCGACCCGAACCAGACGTTCCAGGTCCGCGACCTGATCCTCAGTCTGGCCAAGACGAAGACGATTCTGCTCTCGACCCACATTCTGACCGAGGTCAAAGCCGTGTGCAGCCGCGTCCTGCTCATTAACAAGGGCCGACTGATCCTCGACGGCAACGTGGCGGAGATGGAAGGCAAAGAGCACGACATGGAACACCACTTC
>JAYSUV010000778.1:0-6962 GCA_043718945.1 Planctomycetota bacterium | reverse complement strand
CCCTCCATGATCCACTCCCCCACAGGTTTCCAAAACCCCGGAAGGGACTGTCTCACAAAGGGTTAGGTTTTGGATAGATCAACGGACAGCAGAATTATCGAAACGGACTAACAATCGATTCGCGCGACGGTCCCACTGAATGAGCGGCACGGCGCAGCCGCCGGCTCTTCTGTCCGTGTTTCATCAGGGAATCGGGTACTGGCGTAAGAACGGTCAGGGGAACCGGCGGCTAGCGCCGGGCCGCTCACACAAATACGCCCGCGACAAGCCCAACCCCGCAGCCAGCACCAGCGCCCCGCCGAATGCCGGGGCCAGGTGCCAGGCACTGACATATCCGACCGCAAAGTGAACACTGATCGCACACAGATACCCCGCCACTCCGGCCCCCGCCAGCATCCACCACAGCCACGGGCGGCCCCGCTCGAAACCCCACAACACAGGCAGCAGCGTCGCCACTCCACAACTGAGCAGCATGCCGCCGAAGCTGGCGCGGTCGTGGGCGATGAGGGGGATGATGCGGGGGTTGGCCTCGGAGAGAGTCGCGGCAGTGGTGTTCATGAACTCCAAGTCTTCGGTGACGAAGACGCTGGTACTGCCGACTCCCAGGATCACAACCCCGGCAGTGAACAGCGCGACCGCGTGGGCGATCAGCAGCAGTTGGCCCCACTGGGCGAGCCGCCACGGGCGGTCCTCGCGAAGCGTCGGCGTCACGCGATCATGCACGGGGGACAACGGAGCGGCCAGCCCGAACAGCATGAACTGGAACAGGATCGCCGCCACGAAGGCATGGAACGGGTCGAAGTACCCGTAGCCCAGGAACGCAAAGAAGCTGAAGAACCCCACGAATGAGGAGGCGATGATCGTCACCTGCGCCCAGTGGCGGCCGCGTCGCGACCCGAAGATCGACAGCATCGAGTAGCACAACCCGAGCGCGATCATCGTCCCGGCCAGCGTCACGCGGTCATGCGACATGAAGTCGACCAACCGGTCGTTGACCCCGCACAGCTGTTCGCGGTTCATGCCGACGAACGCCTCGTCATAGGGGAGGATCACCCGCGTGAGGGCGATGAGGAGGGCGAGCCAGCCGCCGCCGAAGAGTGCGACGCCGAGCAGCAGCGTCCAGACCCAACTCTCGGGTCCGCGACGCGGATCGACGGGAGTGGGCGGGATCGGGATACGGGCGAGTTCGGCATCGTTGATTCGTTTGGAGAGGCCGGGTCCGGAGAAGACGAGACCCTCGTCGATGAGGACCAGATCCGCTCCGGAGTCTCGGAGGTCGAGGGCGTCTTGCGGGACAATGACGTGGCCGCATGCGATGAGCAGAGTGTCGGGGCCAATCTGTTCGCGGACCCGGCGGATGAGGTCGGTGAGTCGCGGCGGCGAGGCCGGTGCCTGGTCCTTGGGCTGTGAATCGGATTCCGGTCCCCTCTCCCCCGCGTTCGACGTGGCCATCTCGCCCGACTCCACTGCGGGGGAGAGGGCTAGGGTGAGGGGGTCACGCGGAACCTCACGCCCCCTCACCCCGGCCCTGGCCCCCACAGTCCAGTCTTCACGGACAGCGGTGCCGTTTGTGGGGGAGAGGGGGGAGAACCTGGAGCCGCTGGGTGAGGCGGTCGTCGGATTGACCGCATTGGCCTCACCCTCGGGCAGCCTGTGGATCGCCTCTACGTCGAGGAGGATGCCTCGCAACTGGCCGCTTCTCAAAGCCTCCCGCACGGGCAGCGGAAGCGGACCGGCATTACAGCACCGCCAGATCAGCGGCTTGCTGCCGGAGACCTGTTGTAGGAGCGTCAGCTCGGCGACATTGCTGGACGAACCTGCATCCAACACCAGCCCGTCCACACTCGGCAGCAACTCCTGAATCTGCTCCATCGCCGAGGTGATGCGATCCATCGACAGTCTCAACAGAACCGGCGGTCCCGACTTGGATCGGCTCTTGAGATTGTCCCTCAAGGTGCCCCAACCAACCACGGGTGCCCCCGCACCGGAGTCCACTCTCCGCTGCGGAATATCGAACGTCCCCTCCAGCCGATCACTCTCCGCATCGATCTCCAGCGGCCCGACCTCGATGCACCCGAACCCAAACCTTGCCAGCGCCGCCAGGGCACTCCCGGTCGGGTCAATCAAGTGTCCCAACCCCACTCGCGAGGGAAACCGTAACCCACCCTTCTCAAACCCGAGCGCCGCATCCGGGGCCATATGCCCCATGAAGTCGATCACCCGTCCCCCACCCGGCAGCTTGGCCAGCGTTCCAATCCCGCCGAGCGCGATGCTCCGCGCCACCGCCACCGGCAGGCGGAGCAGCAGCGGCTGGAACAGGGTTCGGTACGACCAGTCGGGCATGCCAGGGTTCCGGAAATGACGCATGGCCCTCAAAGAGAGTGGGAGACGCGATCTCGAAATGCTCACCAATTCCCGGGGGAATGATCATGCACCATACAATCTGGGTTCACAGAAGTCACAACCGCAGGACAATCCGTCAAACAACTCCGAGTGACCCCAGTCTGGCTGATAGATCTTGGAATTTGGAACGGGATGAATCGGTCTGACGAATCATGTCATGGATATCAATTCTGACGGGCCGCGTGTCCCACTTCTAACGGAGTACGCTCACCAAATATGCCCGACCTGCAGCCAAAGCCTCGTCCAGCTTCTCCGGTATGCGGCCTCCGGCTTCGGCCATGTCGGGCTTGCCGCCTCCGCCGCCGCCCGCCACTGCGGCTGCGGCTTTGACGCAGTCGCCGGCTTTGGCTTTCTTGAGTTGATCCTTGCTGACGGCGGCGATGAAGGCGACCTTGTCTTCGATGACTGCTCCGAGCAGGATGGCCACGGTCCCGCCGTTCGCGATCAGTTCGTTGGCATAGAGCCGCAGTTGGTCGCGGTCGACCTTGTCGAGCTTCTGGCAGATCAGCTTCGAGCTGCCTACCGTCTCGGCATTGGCGAGAAGCTTCACAGCGTTCTGAGCGACAGCGGCTTTGCTGTAGATCGCGATCTCTTGCTTGAGCGCGCGGATCTCGTCCTGCATCGCACTCACGCGACCGGGGATCTCGCGCTGCGGCGACTTGAGGGCGGTGCCGAGTTGCTTGAGGAGCGAGTCCTGCTCGCGGACGCTGTCGATGGCTCTCTCGCCGGTCAGAGCGGTGATCCGGCGGACCCCGGCAGAGATCGGCTCTTCGGCGATGACGCGGCAGAGGCCGACTTGTCCGGTGCTGGCCAAGTGGATGCCCCCGCAGAGTTCCTTACTGAAGTCGCCCATCGAGACCATGCGGACGATGTCCGGATACTTCTCACCGAAGAGGGCCATCGCCCCAGACGCCTTGGCCTCTTCGATCTTCATGAAGTTGATCGAGACCGCAGCCCCCTCCACGATCTTCTCGTTGATGATCTTCTCGACTTGCAACAACTCATCCGGCGTCATCGCCGCCCCATGCGAGAAGTCGAATCGCAGCTGATCGTTGTCGACTTTCGACCCGCGCTGCGTGGCGTGGTGGCCGATGACCTGGTGCAGGGCGTGATGCAGAATGTGCGTCGCCGAGTGAGCGCGGCGGATGCCTGCGCGGCGGACCGGATCAACGGCGGCTTTGACGGTGTCGCCGACCTTGATCGAACCTGACTTTAGGATGCCGGTATGCACGAGTAGGCCCGCATGCTTCTGGCAGTCGGTGACCTCGAACTGGCCCTGTCCGCTCAGCAAGCCGCTGTCACCGACTTGTCCGCCCGACTCGCCGTAGAACGGGGACTGATCGAGGATGACTTGAGCCGTGACTCCGAACTGGTGGAGTTCGGTCACGCGTTCGAGCGATCCATCGTGGACTTCCAGAATGCCCACCACTCGGGCGGTCGACTCGTTGGCATCGTAAGCCAGGAACTTCGTGTCGCCGACTTCCTGTTGAATCTTGTCGAGCGGGCCAGCTGACATGACGCCCCAGGACCCTTGCCCGCTCTTTTCCTTGTGCGATTGCTCAGCTTCCCGGAACCCGATGTTGTCGACGGTCAGGCCGCGATCCGTGGCGAGAGCTGAGGTCAGGTCGAACACGAACCCATCGGTCTGATGCAGGTCGAATACCGCTTCACCAGGGATGACCGAACCGCCGTCCTGACGGACCTTCTCGACGAGCTTATCGAACTTCGACAGGCCCCGATCGATGGTCGCCAGGAAGGTCGACTCTTCATCGCGGATCGTGTTCACCACGCTCCGCTCGGTCTGCATGATGTCGGGATACGGGCCCTTCATGAGGTTAATCACCGTCGGCACCAGCGTGTGCAGGAATGGCTCCTGCTTCCCAAGCAGATACCCTTCCAGCAGTGCCCGCCGCAGCAGCAGCCGGATGATGTACTCAGCTCCGTTGGCTCCTGGCGCGACCCCTTCATGGATCGCGAAGGCACACGCCCGCACATGGTCAGCGATGCGCCGCATGGCCCGGCCCGACTGACCCGCGTACTCGTACTTCACACCGACCGCATCGCCAGCTGCGATGCACAGCGGCTTGAGTGAGTCGATCTCGAAGTTGCTCAGGACGCCTTGCATCACACTGGCGGTTCGCTCGAGTCCCATGCCGGTATCGATGTTCTTCTTGGGCAGCGGATGGAGATTGTTCGGCGGGTTCCCCAGGCGGTTGTACTGCGTGAAGACCAGGTTCCAGATCTCGACCGGTTCCTTGGCACCGGGGGTCAGGTAGTAGATCTCGCTGCATGGACCGCAGACGCCGTCCGGACCTTGTGAAGGGGCAGATGCAGGCCAGAAGTTTTCGGCTTCATCGAGCCGCGAGATGCGGCTCGGATCGAGGCCGATCTCCTTGTTCCAGATGTTGAACGCCTCATCATCATCCAGGTACACCGTCACCGTCAGCCGGTCCTTCTCCAGTCCCAGCCACTGCTTCGAGGTCAGAAACTCCCACGCCCAGTGGATCGCCTCCTTCTTGAAGTACCCACCGAACGAGAAGTTCCCCAGCATCTCAAAAAACGTGTGGTGCCGAGTGGTGACACCCACATTCCCGATGTCGCCGGTGCGGACGCATTTCTGGCAGGTTGTGGCCGCAGTGAAGTCAATCGGCCCGATGCCGAGGAACTGGTTCTTGAACTGGTTCATCCCTGCAGGGGTGAACAAGACGGTCTTGTCCTGACGCGGAACCAGCACATCGCTCGGACGGCGTACGCATCCCTTCGACTGAAAGAACGAGAGGTACTTTTCGCGGAGTTCGTCAGTTTTCATCGGATCGGACACACAGAGGCTGCGGACAGTGAAGCTCGGATTCTAGGGGGGAAGGCGGGCGGGCTGAAGGGAGAGAGCGATCAGCCATCAGCTGTCAGCGGTCAGCCAGAGGTTTTCTGGAGTCATCGGATGTTGCCCGGAAGCCACACAGTGCATTCGATGTCGCGAAACGGCATCATTTCCCGCTGCAAGCATTCCACGCCGCAAGTGGTTATATCACCCAGCACTATAACGGCTTGCGGCAATTCGATGGCAATGCTCAGCCAATTGGGCGCGCGGGATGCCAATGCTTCTTGGCACGAGTCGACACCGTGGCCCTTCCGCGACGGACCTCTCCCCCACTCGCAGGCAACGCATCATGGCCGAACGTAAATACATTCATGGTCTCACCGTCCGTCAGGATGCCCAGACGGTGGTTCTGGACATCGGGGAGATGGAGATCTGGGACGGAGCGGACCTGTCTCTCATCCGCGATACTTTGATCTCGATGATTCGCAACGAGGAAGAACACTCGATTGGAATCAACATGCAGTATGTGAAGCATGTCCCGAGTGGATTCTTCGGGATGCTCTTCGACTGGTTCGAGTCGGGCGTTGAAGTGCGGCTGTACCAGCCGACGGAACGCGTCGCCAATATGGTTTGGTTCCGGCAATTCTTCCTGCACGAAGCAGGCGCCAGCTACGTGCTGCACGATGGGAGCAAATGTGCTCCAGTCCTGGCCGGTGAGGAAGAGGATTCCTCCTGGCAGTCCGACGCCCGCCTGGGGGAGCCCAGCCGACGTGATACGTCACGAGTTCTGTAGAAAGGAATTGATTCCGTTCTCGGCTCATCTGGGAGTGAGCGGCACGGCGCTAGCCGCCGGTTCCCTGAACCGTGACTAAAACACGATCCACATGCTGGCGGGACAGCGGTGAGGGGAACCGGCGGCTAGCGCCGTACCGCTCACGGAATGTGCCCATCCGACAGAGAGCGGAATGAATTCCGTTCTACGGCCTCAGTCGAACTCTGGACGGCGACGGCCCAACTGATCCTTGAGTCTCGCCACAATGCTGCTGTGCATCTGGCTCACTCGCGATTCGGACAGACCGAGCGTCTGGCCGATGTCCTTCATAGTCAACTCCTCGTAGTAATAGAGGATGATGATCAGTCGCTCGTTGCGGTTCAGGCCCTTCGTCACGAGCTTCATCACATCCTTTTTCTGGATGCCGGTCGTGGGGTCTTCGCCCTTCGTATCTTCGATGACATCGATTTCGCGCACGTCTTTGTAGCTATCGGTTTCGTACCACTTCTTATTGAGACTGACGAGGGAGACGGCACTCGCCTCCGCCTTCATCTTGTCGAACTCTTCCAGCGTGATCTGCAGCTTGCTGGCGAGTTCAATTTCGGTCGGCTGGCGACCGGTTTGAGCTTCGATCTCCTTGCGGGCCGCTTCCAGTTTGCTGGCCTTGCTGCGGACGAGTCGAGGCACCCAGTCCATCGTGCGCAGTTCGTCGAGCATCGCTCCCCGAATACGCGGAACGCAGTAGGTCTCGAACTTGACCCCACGGTCCAGGTCGAACGCGTCGATGGCATCCATCAGACCAAAGACCCCAGCGGAAATCAGATCGTTCAGATCGACTCCATCCGGAAGCTTTTGCCAGACTCGTTCGGCGTTGAACTTCACGAGTTGGAAGTAGTTTTCGATGAGACGGTTCCGCAGCTCTTCAGTCGGCTGGGCCCGGTAATCGAGCCAGTACTGCTGGACGTCTTC
>JAYSUV010000777.1:0-21935 GCA_043718945.1 Planctomycetota bacterium | reverse complement strand
TCCGTCAACTCGGCCACCTGCCACAGCTGCCGACACTCCGCACACTCGATCGTCTTCGGTTCGCCATCCATGACACCGCACAGCGCGACCAACAACCCAGCGATCCGGCAAGATCAACTTGGCAGACCCCGGTAATCATGTACCGTAATTCTCACGCTGATTTCTCAGCAGAATGACCTATGGAGGTCATTTCCGAGTGACACTGCATCGATATTCTAAGCCCATGCAAGCCGATACACCTTTGCCAGTTTTCGCGAGGACTCTCCCATGAACCGTGCAGCACACCTGGAACGATTGCGAACAATGCTTCAACAAGTGTCTTCAGGATCGCCTGAAGCCAGCGTGTTGGAGTCGGCTGGTGGACGGGTCGAATCAATCGAAGGCGTTCCGGAGGAGAAGCGGGCGGCGGCGCTGGAAGGGCTGCGGCGGTTGAGTGCGACGGAGGTTCTTCGCGACGATACGATCGACGAGGACCAGCAGCATGCGTTGGAGGCGATTATTCTGCCGAAGGAGCGGCCCGCCTTGCTGGTGGTGGGTGACACGTTCTCGTCGCCGCCGTTTCCGTGGGAGCATCTGGGATCGACCGATTTCAAGACGCGGATCGACAAGGTGATTCCCTTGATCGGGCGCATCGAGGTTCCCAAGCATCCGTCGGTGCCTTACGGGGGAACGGGATTCGTCGTGGGAACGAATCTGCTGATGACGAACCGGCATGTGGCCGAGATTTTCACGTCGGGGGTGGGGCAGCGGACGTTGATGTTCCGGACGGCTGCGGTCGATTTCAAACGCGAGATCATGCCCACTCCGCCGCAGCTGTTGACCGTGACCAAGGTGGTGATGATCCACCCCTATTGGGATATGGCATTGCTGGAGGTGAGCGGATTGTCGGGCGGGCGGGCAGCACTCCCGGTCTCCACCAAGGCCCCCGCTGATCTGAACAATCGAGAAGTGGTCGTCATCGGATACCCGGCTCGGGATTGGCGAAACAACGTCGATGTCCAGAACGAAGTCTTTGGCGGGATGTTCGAAGTCAAGCGAATGCAGCCGGGCCGACTGAAAGCGGTTCGCATGATCGAGAGCTTCGGCCACAACGTGACCGCGATCACGCATGATGCTTCGACCTTGGGCGGCAATTCCGGCTCGGCGGTCATTGATGTTCTGACCGGCGAGGTCGTCGCGTTGCACTTTGCGGGGCTGTATCTCGACGCGAACTTTGGAGTTCCGATGTATGAGCTGGCGAGGGATTCACGTGTCGTTCAAGCGGGGCTCAACTTCCAAGGCAGCGTCGGCCCGACGACCGATTGGGCTGCCGTGTGGAAACTGGCGGATCAAGGGGCCGAGGCTCTCGCGCCGCAGTCCAATACCGGTGGCGGCGCAGGTGGCGGGATTACTGTTGTTGCTGGTGGGGGAGCGAGCGGGCCGCAGCCACCGAGCGGCAACTCGGTGAGCGTGACCATTCCCTTGCACATCACTATGTCGCTCGGCTCACCCGTGGTCGGCGGGGGCGCTTCAGTTCCGGTGGCCGCCGCTTCAATCCCTCCCGCTAGGCCAACCGCCCGAGAGGCGATTGCGGCTCAAGAGTCGGCTCTGGAAGGTGTCGCCGAGGACGCTGTCATCCAGGCCTACCAGAAGTTCGATCCCGCCTCGCTCAAGACGAGCACGTTCAGCTGGAAGGCGTCGATCACGGCAGCTGTGTGCAGCCACTTGGTCTACGAAAAGGCTTCGGTCGTTGAATCGACGATGCGTCAACGGTATCAAATGCAGTCTTGCGAGTTCGTCCAGAACGACGACACCGAGTGCTTCGTCGCCGCCAACGCCGACACGATCATCGTCGCCTTTCGAGGGACCGCTGGGACCGCCGATTGGATTGGCAACCTGAAGTTCATCAACACCTCCGCCAGCTACGGCGAACTGCATCGCGGATTCTACTTCGCCTTCCAGGCGGTCAAGTCGAATCTGGAGCGGCTGATTCGCGCGGCGGGTTCATCGAGCCGCAAGCTGGTCATCACCGGGCACAGCTTGGGCGGAGCATTGGCGACCGTGGCTGCTGCCGAGTGGCAGGGAGTGTTCAATGTGGCCAGCGTGCATACATTCGGCCAACCGCGAGTCGGTCGCCCGAACTTCGTCGCTCACATTCAGCAACACTACGGGTCGAAGTTCTTCCGCATGGTGAACGATGACGACATCGTCACCCGCGTCCCGCCCTGGTACGGCCATGTCGGCTTCCTCCGCCACTTTGGCCCAACGGGGAACGTCAGCAACGAATCGTTGGCCCAGCCAGCGGCGGAGCAGGTGCTCTCCACGGAATCACCCGCGTTGAGCGAGACCGAGTTCGCCATGTTGCAGGCAGCGCTCCAGTTGCCTGCCATGGGGCCAGCGACCGAAGGCGTCGGCCTGGAAGGATTCTTCCCCAGCTTCTCCGATCACAAGATCGCCAACTACATGACGAAGATTCTGAAGCAGCCCGGAGGGTGAGCACCCTCCCGGCCATTCCGCAGGAATCGCCAGCCGTCATCGCGTCGTTCGTCTTTCCCAAGCACACAAACAGGAGGTCGGTCATGAATCTCAATCGACGATGTCTCTGGTCTCTTCTGATCATTCTGCTGCATGCTCATTTGCGAGCCGCTGACAATCCTCGGCACGTCGATCTCGGCCCGGATATCACGACCGTGAAGACGCTGTCGCAGAACTGGACCGATGAGGAGTCGAACTGGTTTTACAATGTGCCGCAGGGATCGAGGTTGGTGCCCTATGACTGGTTTCTGCATCTGGAGCAAGCCGGGGCCGCCGAACCATTCCGAAGTGCGAAGCACATCCGTGACCTCGGCTACATTCCTCGGACGCCCGATCCGAAGAACCCCGACGGATTGCCGATTGGCTTTATCGAGGATGCCCCGTACGAAGACGGCACTCGCGGGCTGGGAATGACATGCGCGGCGTGTCACACCAGCCAGATCAACCGCAGCGGCACGGCCTACCTGATTGATGGGGGCCCGGCGATGGGTGACTTTGAGCGATTCCAGAAGGAACTGGCTGCAGCCCTCCAGAAGACAGCGGACGACGATGCCAAGTTCGCACGCTTCGCTGCGGCAGTGCTACCAGGGGCACCGGTCGATGACCAGAATGCGTTGCGAGCCACGGTTCTGTCGATCGCGGGTCAGCGAGAGCGATACAACAAACGCAACCTGCCTCAGCACCCACAGAGCCCATTCGGTCCCGGACGTGTGGACGCCTTCGGGGCAATCTTCAACGAGGTAACGGTCTCCTTTCTGGGCATTCCAGGGAACGTGAAGCCCGCGGATGCTCCGGTCAGTTACCCCTGTCTGTGGGATGCCCCTCAACATAACAAAGTACAGTGGAACGGAGCTGCGGAGAACAAAGTGACTCCACTGGGCGAGCTTCTGTTTGGAACCACGCAGGTCGGGGCTCTCGGGCGGAACTCCGGCGAGGTGCTGGGGGTCTTCGGAAGTGTCGACATCAACGCCCACGAGTTGATTGTTCCTCGGCACTACGCGTCGACTGTGAATCAATCGAACTTGATGAAGATAGAGGACTCACTGAAGACGCTGTGGTCTCCCGAATGGCCCGCGGCGACACTGGGGCAGATCGATGCGGACAAGCGAACCCAGGGCGAACTCCTCTTTCAAGCCCACTGCATCGAGTGCCACAAACCGATCGACCGCAGGGCTCCTAACCGCGAGGTCATCGCCCAGATGTCCAATGTCGGGACCGACCTCAACATGATTCGGAACTTCGGGCGGACGGCTAAGACCGGTCGCCTCCAGGGCCGACGTAAAACCCTGTTGGGCCGGGAACGGTTTGCCGAGAGCGAGCCGATCGGCGTAATTCTCAAGCATGTGGTCGAGCGAGTGATTCTCAAGCCGGATCTCAGTGTTGCCACTCTTAAGAATACGTTGTCAGGGGTTGCGAACGCACCGAATCTGACGGAATCCGTCGATGCACTCAATCCCGGTTATCGCATGACCGCGACCATCGAAGTCGGAGAAAAGAAGCTCGTCGGACGATTCGACTCTCTGGATATCCTGGAAGGTCTGAAAGTGAAAATCGGCGGGGGCAGTTTCCGCATGTTCGACAAGAATAGCGATGCCAATACAGAGAGCGTCGGTGGAGTCGTTGTCGACCTGCGCAGCCTGGAGAGCGCGCAAGCGGCGGTCAGCCAACTGGAAAGCGTCGTCGGGGCCGAGATTACTGAGGGTCTCGAGAATGCCCACGAACAGTCCACCACCACATTAAACAATGCGACTGTCCAGATCGCTTATAAGGCCCGACCACTCAATGGCATCTGGGCCACAGCTCCCTATCTGCACAACGGGTCGGTGCCCAATCTGGCAGAACTTCTCAAGCCCGCTGCTCAGCGCCCGAAGACATTCCATGTTGGGGGCCGGGAGTACGACCCCGTCCAGGTGGGATTCAAAGACGACCCCAGTCAGCCAGTGTTCGACACGGACTCCGATGGAAACTCGAACGCAGGGCACGAATATGGATCCTCGCTGACTCCGGAAGAGCAGCTCCAGTTGATGGAGTACCTGAAGTCGTTGTAACCAGGAAACGACACCGTCCCCCTTGCTCAGTCCCTGACACAGGAGCCACAGACCATGCTTGAGAACATCCCCGCCGACGAACCGCAGCAGATTCAGAACATCGTCGCCTTGACGATCCAACAGTTGCAACATCGCTACCCCGGCGACAAGCGAGTTCTGCGGGGTGTTCATGCAAAGGACCACGGGTGCGTCACCGCCACGTTTGATGTTCTGCCGGGCATGGCGGAGAACTTGCGACGGGGGGTCTTGGCCACTCCGGGCAAGACGTACTCGGCACTCGTTCGGTTCTCGAATGCGGCCACTCTGGTGACTCCCGATTCCACCCCCGACACTGGCGGGGGACCACCCGCGCACGGCAGTCGGGGAATGGCGATCAAGCTGTTGGGAGTGGAGGGGCCGACGCTGGGGCCGATTCACGGGCCGGTCGCGACGCAAGACTTGTTGATGGTCAACCAACCGGCGTTCGCCTTTGCCAATGTGGAGGACTACGAGGTTCTGAGCCGGGTGCTGGTGGATCACAAGGACGATGCCCGTCCGTTCTTCGCGGAACGGCTACCCCCTCCCGGAACCACAGCTCCCACAGCGTCTCAACTGCGGGCGCTGGAGACGGCGGGGCTGGTCGCCCGCATCCGATCCGCGAGCGTGACTGCCGTTCCGCCCGCGTTCCAACCGCCCCCCGCCAGCCCGGTCGACAACGACTATTTCAGTGCCTCGCCGTTCCTGCTGGGGCCGGATCAGGTCATGCGCTTCCGCATGCGTCCCACGACCCGCTCCACAGCTGAGCCCGATGTCGCCGACCCCGACTATCTGCGATCAGCCTTGGTCAAACGCCTGCAAGACAAGGCTGCGGGAGATGTCGTGTTTCATTTCGAGGTCCAGGTTCGCCCCGCTTCTTCGATCAATCCGGATGTCGATATCGAGAATGCCTCGCATAGCTGGCCGGAGTCATTTCCCTTTGAGCATGTCGCCACGCTGACGATCCCTCTGCAAGTGTTCAATACACCTGAACTGCGGGAGCGCTGTGAGCGTCTGGTCTTCACCCCCTGGCACGGCCTCGAAGCCCACCGCCCCCTCGGAGGCATCAACCGCCTCCGGCGGGCGGTCTACGAAGCCTCAGCCATGTTCCGAAACCTGCCCAAGGAACCTGCTGGCTGAGCGAGTGACGAGTCTCACGGCAGTTGGAGTCAGCTCCATGCGGACGCGGAGGCATCTTTATCCCTTCGGCCCTCCTGTCTCGGCTCACTCGGGCGACTCTCTGGTCTGCCTGCGGTGAGAGATGATAAAAAAATAGAGAATGACCTGAACAGGTCATGTCATCCGGAGGTGAGATGTCAGGATATCACCCTGCGATGCTTTGTCGCTTGGTGACAAACGCAGCCAGCATCTGGATACCCAAAGACTGAGCAATGCCCTCGACTTGTTTCGAGACGTAATATCTCGGTCTTTTCAAGTCGAATGCCCCCCACAAATTGGAGACACTTCATGAGACCTAAACCAGTCGCCCTCCCTCGTCCTCCACGAGTCGATGTGGCTGTGGCTGTGGCGGAAGCCGAAAATGTTGCCGATGGAAAGCTGTTGTTGGAGGAGGCGCTGCGCCGCCGCGAGGCCATGGCCCACGAGTTGGAGTTGATCGACGCCGATGTGGAACGACTGGCGATCGAGAGTATCTGCGGGGGCGCGGACGATACGCAGGAGGTGGAAACCTACGATGGCACGCGCGGCGTGACTCGGCAATTTGTCGACTCACACCAACGCCCCATCGGGCAATTGCAATGGTTCGACGATTTGCCACAGAGGTTTGCCGGGCCGGGCGAGTCTCCGGGGGATGTCACCGGCGTGCGCTGGGGAAGCGGCGGGTTGATCGCCAATGACCTGTTCATCACCGCCGGTCACTGTTTCGACAACACGGGGGGCGGCTGGGTCCGGCCCCTGCGCAATGGGGTGACGATCGCCCCCAGTGAAGTCGCGACCCTCATGCGGATCAACTTCATCTATCAGGTGGACGGAGTGACCGGACAGACTCGTCCGGGTGAACCCTTTCCCGTGAGTGCCTTGCTGGAACATCGAGTCGGTGGCTTGGACTTTGCCATCGTTCGGGTCGGTCGGAATGCCGCCGGACAACTTCCCGGTGAGGTGTACGGCGTGTTGCCCATCGCCTTGTCCGACCTGGTGACGGCGGGGGCCACGTTGTGCATGATCCAACATCCCTCGGGTCGCCCCAAGCGGATCGATGCCGGACCGTTGCTCAAGAACATTGGTGGCAAACTGGAATACAACACCCTCGACACGGAAGGCGGGTCGTCGGGGGCTCCCCTGCTCTCGACAGCGGGAGAGCTCGTGGGTGTTCACACCAATGGGGGATGCACACTCTTCAGCGGAGCGAATTTTGGTGTCGCCATCAATGCCATCCGCACCGCGTCCAGCCTGGTCAATTGACCTGCCAGGGTCGCAGGCAGTCTGTTCATCCATGTCATCATCCCAAGACGAAGGAACTTATTCATGGACCTCGCGAAAACCCACCACATCCATCTGCAAAACGGGAAGTTCGCAGGCACGAGCCCTGATGATCTGCTGCAGGCGTTTGTCCAATTCGCAGCTGCACCGCCCCCTCAAGGGTGGGTCGTCCACTTTCATGGGGGGCTCGTATCGCGGGCCTCGGCAGTCACGACCGCCGAACTCCTGTTGCCCAAGTACGAGGCAGCGGGGGCCTACCCATTCTTCTTTGTCTGGGAATCGGGCCCCTGGGAGACCATCCGCAACAATCTGCGGGACATCTCTCAGGAGCCGTTCTTTCAGCAACTGTTGATCCGACTCAAGCAGTATCTGCTCCCGAAGTTGGGCGTCTCTCCGGGGGCAGAGGAATCCCTGGCATCGACGGTCGAGGCGATGGGGCAACCGGAGTTTCTGGCAGGAGAGGATGTTCCCTTTGATGAACTTCCCGTTCCCCCGGCGGGACTGAGCACAACTGACATTTCCGAGGCAGAACTTGAGCGAGAGTTGGCAAACGACCCAGCTCTGAAACGGGCTTATCACGAGTTGCAGGCCAGAGTGGCCGCTGCCCAGCGTGGCACGATGACGGAGGCGGTAATCGAGGGAATTCCGGAGCCAGGGGTGTTGCCATCCCCCGCGTCGCAATCTGACCTGTTTGGACCTCAAGCGCAAGGGAATGCCGCCAATGAGTCTCTGGGAATCGGATGGGCGGCTCGGACCGCACTTGTGGCTGTTCGCGTAGGACGCCGAGTCATTTCACGATTCATCAAACAGCGCGATCATGGCTGGTACACCACCATCGTCGAAGAGCTGCTACGGGAACTGTATGTGGACTCCATCGGCTCCACATTCTTCTGGAAACAGATGAAGAAGGATACGGCGGATGCGTTTGGAGGTGATCCCCTGCAACAGGGTGGTTCGGCGTTTCTGGACCAATTGCAGAAGTTGGTGCCGAGCGGAACCACTCCACCGCGTGTGACGTTGGTGGGGCATAGTGCCGGTGCGACCTTCGTGTCCCAGTTCCTGCTTGCGGCCCACCGCGTTCTGCCGAAGGAGTTCCTGTTTGATGTGGTGCTACTGGCCCCGGCGGTCGATTGCGAACTGTTCTCGGCAGCCATTGACACGAATCGCATTCGGAACATTCGAGTGTTCGGGATGTCGGATTCACTGGAGTCCCAAGACGCCCTGCTGCGGCCGCTCTCAGCCAACTTGCGTGCTGTCTATCCTCGTTCGCTGCTGTACTTCGTGTCCGGGCTCCTGGAAACGGTCGTGGATTTGCCGTTGGTCGGCATGCAGAGGTTCTATGACAAGAGTCATTATGCCAGTGACAGCTTCCCGGCCTTGAAAAAGGTCCGGGGGTTTCTGCTGCATGCTCCCGACCGACAAGTCTGGTCTGTGGCGGACAATGGTGCGGGACGGCAATGCACGGCGACCCACCACGGGGCGTTCGATGACGAGGATGCGGCGACGCTGGCGAGTGTGATGCACATTGTCCGCCAGGGGTTTTCGAGCATTCCCGCAGGACTGGAGATCTCTCGCGAATCGCTGGAAGCCTCCCTGTCGGGATTATCAGCGGACGATCTGGACCTCGTTGTGATGGCGCTTCCCCAGTCCTGCCAGGAGCGATTCCCCCTGCGGGTCGGTTATGGCGAGAGCAGTTTCGAGTCGGTGGGTGGATCGCAGGATTCCCCCTCGGAGTCCCGGACCGGCAGTGTCCACGACCTGCTGGAAACCGCCCAGCAATTGCCGGGGGGATTCACGCAATTGCTGCTCTCCGCTCATCGCGCGAAACCCGAGGCCCAGCTCCTGCAACAGCACCTCAAGAGCAGCAGCCGAACTCCCCGAGTGCAGAAGTCGGATATCGTCTTGCAGCAGGCGTTCCAGTCATCCGGCATTGTCGAGGAGTTCAACCCGGCGAGTGAGTCCACAGTTCCGAGCCTTTCGGTCCAGAAGACTCAACCTGTCTTAATTCGTCTGCGAGATGCCCAGGCGTCTCTGGAGGGGCTCGAGGGGCTGGAAGTGGTTTCTCGGGTCGGACGAATTGTCGCCGCCAAAGCGACGCAGGCCACTGTCGAGCGACTCAATGATGATGAACGGGTTATCTCTGTCGAACTGAGTTCTCAGAATAGCCATGTCGACTGTGCGGCTTCGATGGCGTTCATTGGTGCCATCGCACCCGACACCAGTGTGAGGTTGGCCGAGCAGGGAGACCAATGCCTCATTGGAATCATTGATGCCGAAATCGATGTCCTGCACGCGGCATTTCGGGAGCCTGATCAGTTCGATGCGGCAGGCATCCTGATTCAGAGGGGTCTAACCCGTCTGGTCGCGGTCTGGGATCAACGAGATCCCTCGGGACCGGCCCCACCGGGACTGGAAGGCATCGGGGGAACGTTGCATACAGAAGTAGAGATCAATGCCTACATCCAGGCCGCGCAGGTCGGCAAGAATCTCATGCGTCTCAAGGACGGACACGGGACACATGTTTCCAGCATTGCTGCGGGAACCCCGTTGCCCCAATCCGGGTTTCCAGGAGGAGTCGCGCCGCTGGCCAAGCTGGTCGTGGTCATCACGAGTCTGGGGCAGTTTGAAGGCGGATCTCCCGATAGCCTCGGGTACTCTCTCAACCATAACGCGGCCTTGCAGTTCATCGAAGACACCGCGACACAACTGAGTCTTCCAGTAGTCATCAACCTCAGCCAAGGGATGAATTCCGGAGCCCATGACGGGTCCTCGTCGGTGGAAACCATGTTCGACGACTTTTGTTTAAATGGACGACGTCCGGGGCGTGTGATTGTGAAATCGGCGGGCAACGATCGCGATGGTGCGGGCCACGCCTTTGTCACGCTCAACAGCAACTCCATCGAATTTCTGAAATGGGAGTCACAGACTCCGATCCCGACGGCTCTCGGATCACGGCGTCTTCTGGATGTCATGGAGCTGTGGTTTGATTCCATCAACGAGTTGACCTTTCGCCTCGTCAGCCCCAGCGGGGAGAAAAGCGAACGTGTGAATTGGTCGAATCTGAATCCTCCAAAAATATCATTCACCTCCGGGAATACGTATGCATTGCGATACGAGCGATTCTGCAAGGACAACGGAGCCAGTCGCCTGCGGGTGGAGATCCGCAATGGATCGACGATGGCCATCGAGGCCGGACCGAAAGGGGCTCCGGCCCCGCGCGATCCCTGGACCCTCGAGATCACCTCGGGAGCATTGGTTGCACCCGCTGAAATTGATGCCTGGATTGACCGGACCGACCCGTTACTCGCCCGGTACATCACGCACGTCAGCGAAGACCGGACATTGAGCGTGCCAGGCACTGCCCACAGCGTGATTGCCGTGGGCGCGATTGGTTCGGCGTTCCCCTTGCAGGTGGGAAAGTTCTCGGCCTACGGCACGACGCGCGATGGTCGAAAGAAGCCGGAGGTGTCGGCTCCGGGGATCGGAATTCGGGCAGCGGCCAGCAATACAAATCATGACATGCGCCTCGATCAGGGCACCAGCATGGCTGCTCCCCACGTCACGGGCGCGATTGCCCTCGTCCTCTCGGCTTGCCAGAAGACGAATACTCTTCCCAATGCCGTGCAGATTGTCGGGGTGATGAGAACCATGCAGGCCGGACTGTGGGACCGCGGAACCGGTTACGGCAAGCTGGACACAGCCGCTCTGTTGAGAGGCTTCGGGGGTGGGGGACCACCACCTCCACCACCTCCCGCGCTCGCCGCATTGCCTGCCGCTCCCGCGCCCGCGCCCATTCCACCCCCTGTCTAGGAGTTCCATCATGAGTCAGTTCCGCTTCAGTGCTGCCTGCCTGTTGTGCTTCACATGGCTGGTCCAATCTCAATCAGTCCATGCTCAGCCGGATCCTTACACTCCGATTCCGCCGGGCTTTGATTTCCCAGCGGACAATGCCACGTTGGAGCGATTCCGGAAGACGGAAAACGTGGCCGAGATGCGCCGACACGCCTGGCTCCTGTGGGCAGGCATCAACCAGGATGCCCACTCCGGCGGGCCGGTCTGGGAAACTTGGTATCCAGCGGACTTTGTCTTTCGTCCGGATGATCCCACCGAGGCGACAGCTACGCCGCGTCGTCGGATTCGCTTCGAACCCCCTCGTCAGCACCTCGACAAGAACGCTCCAGAAGCTGCCGGACAATCCGTGTTGTCGGTCGTGCTGTTCAGTAAAGAATCCCTGGAGCACATCCGGTCGAACAAGCTGCATCTCCAGTCGACGCTGGAACAACTGAACACCGGATTCCCCGCAGGAACCCCCTTGCCAGATCGCAAGATCCTCGATTTTCCGAGAGAGGGAGTGACATTGAAGCTCGTGTGGCAGCTCGTCAAGCAAACGGGGCTGACGGAACAGCCGATCTGGGACTTCGAACCAATTCCCCCGAATAATCAGGTAAATCCCCCGAGTACCTGGAAGCGCAAAGTCTTGATCGATCCCTCTCGCGAGGTGATCCCTGCAAACGAAACTCAAGGCGGATCTCATGTTGTTCCCTTGGACAGCTTCTATCACATCAAACTGGATACTCCCGCCCTGGTCGCCTCGGCCAGAGGGGCCGTCTTGAATGACTACGCCGTGATGGTGTGTATGCACCTGACCACCAAGGAAATCGATGACTGGGTGTGGGCGACGTTCTGGTGGCATGATCGCCCCGACAATGGGCCCTTTGCTGCGGACCGACATCACGATGTTGCGGGTGTCTTTCGGAATTATCTCATGGATGTGTCCTATGACTCGAACACACCGCGTGAATTTGATGGAAGTCCGAATGCTTGTATGAATCCGTGGCTGGAGGCTAGGTTCCCTTCGGGAATGTCTTCCAACTGCATGACGTGTCATCAGCGTGCAACCTGGCCGCTGGTTGATTTTCTGCCAGTGACTCGCGGCAGCCTGGCTCCAACCGACCCCTTCTTTGGTAACAAGACGAAGTTGGACTTTTTATGGTCCATTGGGTTCCGCGCGAACCCGTGAGACATGTCGTGGCTCGACCGCCGCATCGCTCGTGTGACGCACTGCGGTGAGTCGGGTTCTCGATCTTCTTCCGTCATCCCCCTCTCGTAATTCGGTGTTCCATGTCTCTGGATCGAAAGCTCCCCCTGAATCGACTGAAGCGTGTTCCGCGCTCGGGACCTGACTTTGCGTTGGAAGGCGTGGACATCGAATTGACTGAGGAAAACTCAGTCACCGTCATCGCCAAGCCGGAGGATTTCTCGTGGCGCAGCTGGGCGGTGTTCCTGTTGCATACGGGAGCCGAAGTCGAGCACTCGCTGCTGGTGCAGTACCTGTATGCGGCCTATTCCATTCGCCCCAGCGCGCCAGCCGACCCGCCACCGAATCGTACTACATGGATTAGGGCGCTGGTCAAGATTGCCCAGGAGGAGATGGGACATCTGCTCACGGTTCAGAACATCCTGCGCGCCCTCCGCGCCCCGCTCAATCTCGAACGAGAAGACTTTCCATTTCGCAGCAAGCTCTACCCGTTCCCATATCGGCTGGAGCGACTGACTCGGATGTCTCTGGCCAAGTATGTCCTTGCCGAAATGCCACCCGAGGGAGTTCCCGAAGACGTGCTACCGGCCACCGAGAAGGAGCAACTGGTCCAACTGGCTTCGCTCGACAACGGAGGTGAGGGCATCAATCAGGTGGGGCTGTTGTACGACACGATCCGCCACGCCTTGACTCAGCTCACGCCCGATCAGTTTCACGCAGACCCAGCGGGTGGACCAGCGTTCCAGTCGGGCGCGAACGACTGGCAAGGCAGCACCAGCGAAGACCCGACCAACGTGACGGGAATCAAAACGATCCCCGTGACTGACCAGCCGTCGGCACTGTCGGCCGTGGATGTCATTGCCCGACAGGGAGAAGGTGCGGGGGGAGCCGATCTGGCGAACGCCCATTTCAAACGCTTCCTCGACATCTATCGCCAGTTTCCTCCGGAGAACGCCGGAGACAGCCCCACGTTTCCGGCCCCCACTGATCCGAACACCGCCTTTCCACCCAATTCGTCCACGATCATCCATCCCGTGACACGGCGCTGGGCAGCCCTGTTCAACCTGCGATATGGGATACTCCTCTCCTCACTGAGTCATGCACTCCAAACTCCTGTTTCCACGGACAGAGATCTGTTGTTGTTTTGGGTCTTCGAGGAGATGGTGTGGTCTCCGGGATCGATCAAGGATTTGTGCGGCAAGCTGCTCACTCTCGACATGGATGAATTGACCGGTCGCCGGGCGGGGGGCCCCTTTGAACTCCCTCCGTCGATGAGTTGGCCCGATCGAGAACAGGATTGGTGGCTGTTGCATCTGGATGCCATCAATTGTTCTCGACAATTGATCGATCTTCTCGCACAGCCGACCGACGCCCTGCTGACCGGCATCCTGGATCGCGACGGTCGTACGCCCACGGAGGGACGACGCAAGGACATCGGGGATCGACTGGCGGGACTCCCGTGACCTAGGCTCTGCCGTGTCGTCCACTGGCAGTCTGTGCTTGACCTCTGCTTCTCTCGTTTCCAACCACATCCCCCAAGGAACCCTTCCCATGGCCGATTACAATCGTGTCAAACAGATTCTCGACGAGGCCGTCAACGGCGAAACGTTCGCAGCTCACGGTCCCTTCTGGCGCAGCCTGACTCGCGACCAGTTTGTCGCCAAGATTGTCTTCGGGAAGAAGTTGATCCATAAGAATGCCGATGGCACGTTCGATGCCAACGAGTCCAACCTCGTCAAGGCCCTGGAAGGCCGCGCCCCCTTCGGCAATGACATGGTGCCGCCTGCTCCAGGAGCCCTCTGGCCTCGAATGCCGTTTGACTATCCCCCCGTTCCCGATGATCGAATCCTCGAAATCCGCCACTGGATTACGGCTGGTTGTCCCGAATCGATCTCCCCGCCACCGACCTTAATCGATTCCGAAGCTGGCGGAGCGTTGGCGGACCCCACGCTCCATAATGCGTTCTTTCGAGACTT
Organism: Planctomycetota bacterium; assembly: GCA_043718945.1. Lineage (GTDB taxonomy): Bacteria > Planctomycetota > Planctomycetia > Planctomycetales > Planctomycetaceae > TH-plancto1. The sequence goes on along the minus strand of JAYSUV010000777.1, from coordinate 7,905 downwards.
CGACAATTGGGCCATGTTTATGGCAGATCCCCAAACAGTCGACGACATCAATGCCTACTTCGCCGCAGCGGACGAGTACTTCGCCTTTGCGACAGACCCGGGAGCTGAACCAGACTGGGCGACAGCGCTGCTGAATTCGGATGTAGTCGCAGCTGTGCAAAGGCTGGAGCAGCGTCAGCGAGAGACCGTTATCTCCCACTACGGTAGTCCCGTGCCACTTCTGACTTTGCTGGATGCATATATTCGCTTTGGCGACAACTCGCTACCCGATGACCCACTGCGTCCCGTAGATGTTCGACACAATATGAATGGACAAAGCATGTGGTTCTTCTGGGCCGGGTTTGGAGATGCTTGCGTGCGACTGAGCCTCACGACCGGGATTTCCTCGGAGTTCTGGTTGGGCATGAGCCGTGCCATTCTCGTGGGTCTCCTCAACGATGGCCTGTTCCGAGGTCGGTTCACTGTCACTGGCTTCACGCCCGATGCCGCTGGCAAGGTCGCCGTCCTCAACCATGTTCGGAGCGTCTCTGATTCCAACCTCCAGCATGAGTTGGTTTCACGTCTGCGCGATTCGGGGATCTTGGGGTGACTGCCATTCATACTCAAAGGCAAACCGCATTCTCCAGAACGAAACGAGCAGACGCCCCCCGCATCACCGAGATCGTGTCCGGGGACCACATGTCGTCCGACGAAGTCTGCTCGCCGGTCGGGTGCGATGAAGAAGCCGAGATCGCGACAGCGGACCACAGCTGCGGGCATTGAATATCCCATTTAAGGTCGATCACTTCGTGTCACCGGCAAGGGTATTACTAGCAAACGCGAGCGTATCGCCAGTCTTCAATCCCGATCCTTCGTTCTCGGCATCTCACTACTGGCGACCCCAACGACCGTCAGTGCCGCTCCGCCCGCTCAACTATTGCAGTTCAATGCCCCGATGGCTGCTCCCTGCTCGCACTCCATCACACGATCTTGCTGAAGAACTGCATCCAAGGCGTCGTTCAAATCGACTGTTTCACAGAGGAGAGACTCGCAACGTTCTAGTGTTACCGAGCCATGGGCACCAACAATCCAAGTGGGAAGGTCAATGGTCTCTTCGGGATTGTCCATGTTCAGTTCCTGAATCAAGGCGTAGGGGGGAGGGATCTCAGAACGTCAACGCAAGATTGCACAGCGCGACGGACAGAACCTCGTTCCAATGGACACTCGACCTCGATCGAAAGACAATTGGATATGGGGTCAGATTGTTTACTCGACAGAGCTTCAAGACAGAACCGAGCGTAGTCGACAGTTTCCGTGAACACATGTACAGAAATGTCCCCGGCATGTGCGAGAGGCCAAGTACCGGTAAAATGAATATGCGAGATACTATCTGATAAGGAGAGTACTTCATTTCGAGGAAACCGACTGAGGAGGAAGTGGGCCATGTCAAGGTTCAGTTTCACCGGAAGTGAGAACTTTGCCGCTTGAACCATCTGCACCAGTTTTCTGGCCTGTTCCGGACCAGACGCATAGTAATTGCCGCCCGGCTCGAGTTCAAGACTAAAGATGGGTCTGCAACTAGCATTCCAAAACGAATTGACTTTGTCAGTGATCTTCCTCAGCTGCTTCTCTAGCAGTACGATTCCCATATCGACATCCGTCAGGTCCGCGAAGTAGTCAAATCCGCCATCGGCCTGATTGAATTTCGGATAAAGCCCTCGAACCCGAGTACCGGCAACAAGCTCGATCGATCTCACATCGTGGCCGTTGTGACATAGTTCATTCGCCAGCCAGCCGATTGTGGTCAATGCCCGAACCACATCTTCAGCTTCCGGGTCATCACCTTCCACTCGACGGCAGTTCGTGATTTGTGGGAAGTAGGACGAAATTGCCAAGATCTTCCGTCCAGTCGGCTCAAACGCGTCACAGATGTCACGGCAAAGGGCTTTCCGCGATTCCTCACCAGCTCCATCGGGATGCTCAGCGGTCGGATCAAGAAAGGACAAGAACTGGGTGGGATTTGAAAACTGGGAGCCACCTGAAAAACGGTGCCATCGACCGTGGGCAGTACTGTCTGTTTGCACCTTGCGGTCAAAGAAGTCCTTCAGGGCTCGATGCATGAAGCAATACAAGTCGATGCCGATGTCGGGTGGAACGTTGCAGAGAGAGTACTCATTCGAAGTCTCTTTGAAGGTTCCTGTACAGAACGACGAGATCAATGCTAGACGCCATGGGATATTGGGGATGCGGGTCGTAAAGCTGGCTGATGTGGCCTTCGGTTGTACTGCTTTCGGTCTGGAAATCGCGATGAGCTTCACCTGGAACTGCGGATCAAACTCATGGTCTCTCTTGTGAAGAGATGTGAGCGGCTTCGTGCCCTCCAATGGGGGAACCACTTTCTTGTCTGGCAATTTTGGGGCCACTGTCGCGTCCCACACATTGATCTCTTGAACACGGCCAAGTTTTCCGTAACGAACCTCGATCCAGCACCATGTTGCCGAGTTCTGCGAATCCACCCATGACTTAAGGGACTGAAGGGCTGACTTGTCAACACATCCGGTAATCTGCGAGTCGAGCGTGTGGCCCGATTCCGGGTCTCGGTCTTGCAAGTTAACCAACCGAAATTCGGAAGTGTACCCGGCTCCGTTCACTCCACGGAGTCGATAGTCGACGACATCCAGCAGGCCCGGTTTTCCATCTTCCGTAGTGCCGAGAGGCATCTTGATGGCTTTCGGCAATATCGGAATGATCCCCAATACCTCTTTAGCTGGCCTGCCATCTTGCAAGTTCCCCTCCTTTTGAGTTCTGGCATCAAAGAGCTGCTCTGCTGAACAGATCAGGTAGGGATAAGTTGCCGGATCATGGACAACAAATTTCGCATCAGAGCTGTCATTGGCGCTCATCGGCTTGCGGAGCTGACATCCTCCGAGCAAGACCGCGTGCCGCCGCTGACGCCAGCCTTTGTGCTTCAAATCCTCTGCGTGGGACAATCGAACACGCTCTTGATGTTCTTCAGGAAAGCGATCTCCTTGCGTCGAGAAAATCGACTTCTCTGGATGGGGGATTTCCAGACCAGCCATTCGACCAAAGTCTACAAGCAGGATGACCGGAAAATTCGACAACGCGTAAGCCCGCAATCGAGTCACCATATGCCCATGCGACCCAGGAAACCAGCTCTGGTTGTTTGTTGACCCCTTTAATACACACGACTCCGTCCATCCCGTCAAACCTTCGGGCAAGGAAGCGACCATCTCGCTGTCCTTCAATCCGCCGATCTCCAACTCACCTTTCTTTTGGGTGTTATCGAATCCACGCGCCTGCAGCGTGATATCCGCCACTGAGCCAATTCGTGCAGCATGCTTCGACATCAGGATGGCAGCCATCAGCAAACAAATCTGAGAGCACATCCCTCCACCCAGTTTCATGTGCTTCAGAAACGGTACTCCCCAAGCGGGCTGCTCACCAAATGCCTCGCCCACATTGACCTCCAGCAGGTAAAATTCACCAAGCCTGCCTGGCGACCTCACCAACCCTCCAGAAATTGAACTGCCCACTTTGAGAATGTCTCCCAGTTGCGCAACGTCGGCATGTTGGTAATCGCCTAGCGACAACCAATGACCAGCATTCTCTTTCAGTGTTTTCAGTCGGCGGACATCCACGAAACTATCGAGTTCCTTGGTGAGATAAACTCGGCCTTGAAACCGGGGTATCGACACCCCGAACAGTTCGCATTCGCCACGTGCCCAAAGTGAAGATGCATATCTAGAGACCAACTCGCATGGATCCCAACCCGGATCCCCGCCATAGAGCCAGAGTTGCAGCGACTGCAATTGATCTTCCAGCTGAGCATTTCCCGACTCCTCGACCAGTTCTTGTAAGGCAATTCGATTCAAAACATCCCTGGAGTTCAACACAAGTCATCCGCCGATGATAGGTACAGTTGTCTTCGCGTCTTGGGTGAAGTCATGAAAATAGCGTGTTGGATCGAGAAATCAAACGTGAGTCTTTGGAATGTCAAAGGCGAGGCGAGGTGGCCCGGATGTCGCTTTGGACATCTGGATGACGCAGGAACAAGAGAGATTGAAGGACGAACCTGACCCTCCGAGTTTCTGTTTATGGCTCGGCCGCCCAGACGCTCAAAGACGCGGACGGGCCTTCCCGCTCCGCAGGGGCAGCGACACATCAGCCCGGGGCAGGGCGCAGCGGCGACAGCTGTGATGCGTCGCCCTGGGTGGGAGGTGCCTCTAGTGTCCTCGCCCTCACCGAATCCAACCGCCGCCGATCACGCGATCGCCGTCATACATCACGAGAGCCTGTCCCGGTGCGACGCCCATCTGGGGTTCGTCGAACTCGACGTGGATCTGGCCGTCCCCCGTCACCGTCACCGTACAAGGCCCCGGCGTGTGCTGGTAGCGGATCTGGGCGGTACAGCGGACCTCGGTGGGTGGCTGGGCGACGAGCCAGTTGAGTCGATCGGCGTCGAGTGACGACCGCCCGAGGTCAGCCTTCGTGCCGATCACCACTCGGTGTGTGTCTGGCTCAATCCGCACCACGAAACGCGGCTCGCCGAACGCTACGCCGAGTCCCTTGCGCTGGCCAATCGTGAATTGCTGGAACCCGCTGTGCTGGCCGAGAACCTTGCCGCTGGTGTCGACCAACTCTCCCGCCAAGTCCTGCTCCCCGCGATAGCGAGTCAGGAACCCGGCGTAGTCGTTGTCGGGGATGAAGCAGATCTCCTGCGAGTCGGGCTTGTCGGCGGTTTGAATTCCCGCCTGCCGAGACATCTCGCGGATCGCGGGCTTGGTGTACCCGCCGACCGGGTAGATCACATGCTTCAGGATCTCTCGCTCGATCCCGAACAGCACATACGACTGGTCCTTGTCCTTGTCCAGGCCCCGGAACAGACCCGGCTGGTCCTCGCCCACATCGAGCAGCTGGGCGTAGTGTCCGCTGGCGATGCAGTCGGCCCCGACCTCTTGAGCAAACTCCCACAGCTTCCCGAACTTCAACCAGATGTTGCACATCACGCACGGGTTCGGCGTCCGGCCAGCGAGGTACTCATCGGCGAAATAGTCTTTGATCTTGCCAAATGCATCCTGAAAGTTCAGGGCATGAAACGGGATGTCGAGCGAGTCGGCTACCCGGCGCGCATCGGCCGCATCCCCCGCGCTGCAGCACCCCTGATGATGCGGCTTCAGTGAGACGATCGGCAGCTGGCCCACCTCACAGGTCGGCTCATCGGCAATGCCCGAGCGCATGAAGAGCCCAATCACCTCGTGCCCCTGTTGCTTGAGCAACCAGGCCGAAGCCGAGCTATCCACCCCCCCGCTCATCGCCAGGACCACACGCATCGAACTGAACACCCGTTGGAAATACGAACCGGAACACCTGCCAAGGATTCTATCAGGGAGTTGGACAACAGGCACGGGAGGAGTGTTCGCGACGTGGTCGAGAGTCGCAATCGTCGAAATTCTTCCAGTTTTCCCGTAACAAGTCGGTCTGGCCAGCGACTCTACTCCTATCTCAATGGCACAATCCACAGCTGGCCCGCGATGACTCACTCCCCGAATCCTCCCCGAGGTCTGCTGTGACGGACTGGAACACCATCGTCACCCGCGATGGACCGACTGTCTGGAAGGTTCTCTGGAAGCTGCTCGGTGAGCGATCCGATGTGGAGGAGTGTTTCCAGGAGACGTTTCTGGCCGCTGTCGAAGTCTCGCGGCGTGAGGTGGTTGGGAGTTGGCCCGCGCTGCTGACCCGGTTGGCGACAGCGAAAGGGATCGATCGACTGCGGGTCCGGTATCGGACCCGACGCAGGCGGTTAGAAGCGATCGAGTGTGCGATTCACCTTGCTGCTCGTTCCGTGAATTCGACAACGACTGCCGACAGTCCGGTCGAACTCGCGATGGCGACGGAGTTGTCGGAGCGGCTGCGAGCAGCCCTCACAGAGTTGCCCGACCAGCAGGCGGAGATGTTCGTTCTGCACGCCTTGAACGGCTGGAGCCATCGAGAACTCGGCGAGCGGATGCAGATGAGCGAGAACGCCGTGCGGACGGCGTTGCACCGAGCGCGGCAACGGCTCCGGGAGTTGCTGGATGTCTGAACGTGATCCCGAAGGGTTCGACCCCGGAGGGGCACAGCCACTCGCCGGTGGTTGTGCAAAGCGCACCACCAATTCACGAATGCACTACTGAGCAGATCCCCATGGACCACCCTCCCATTGACCAAACCACGAACTCGACGCCAGAGGATCTATTGGATCGAGCAGTGCGAGCCCTCGACCGAACCCCGGTTCCGCTCGGCCCTCCAGCGGAGTTACTCCAAGTCACGCTCGCCGCGATGTCTGCGACGAACGATTCTGCTCCACGTCCTACCCCGTTCTTCACTCGGAGAATTCTCATGAGATCCCTGTTGGCGACTGCCGGCGTCGCTGCGATCGCCTTTGCAGCGGTGTTCCTGTCGAGCGAATTCACCTCGAACTCACATGCTTATGCCGATGCCGTGAAGCAGCTGAAATCGGCTCGGACGCTGGTCTACACGAGCCTGATCTACACGGAGGATCGTCCCGAGCCAATTAAGACGAGGGAGTACATCGCAGCCGATGGTCGCCAGCGGAGCGAACATGAGTCGGACGTGATCACAATCATGGACCAACACCACCATATTCGGCTGACACTGTTACAATCCACCAAGACCGCTATGGTCTATCCACCAGAAGAAACACCTCCGTCGGGTCGCCCATACTCCCCTCGCGACAGCATCGAAAAACTGGCCAAGCTCAGCGAGAAGCCGGATCGGGAGTTGGGAGAGCAACTTGTTGATGGTCGGAAGCTGATCGGCTATGAAGCGTCTCAAGGAGACCGCAAGTATACGATCTGGCTCGATCCGAAGACGAAGTCGATCGCCCGGATCGACGATCATCACGCTCATGGCAGAATCCTGAAATCGTCCATGACCGACTTCCAATTCGATCAGCCGCTCGATGAGTCACTGTTCAGCTACGAACTCCCCGCCGGGTACAAGGTCTATGATCGGCCCGAGACTCCGTACGTCGCCCCGAGCGAGACCAATGTGATCGAAGCGCTGCGTCTCTACACCCAGAAGTCGGGCGGAAAGTTCCCCAAGAATCTGAACGACTGGCATGACTTGAGCGACCTGTTTCTGACGCCTGCGGAACGCCTTGTGGCATGGGACAAGTCCCCGACATACAAGGAAATCTCCGAGCAGACGGCGGCCACCAGATCATTCCTGAGAAATTTCTCATTGAAAGATTTTGCCTATCTGGGGAACGGCCTGACTACCCAGGACACCAAAACAATGATCCTCTGGTACAAGAACAAAGACGGACAGTACCGGGCGATCTATGGCGACCTGTCGGTCAAGGAGATCACCAAAGAGAGCCTCGCTTGGCTGGGCGAAGATCTGGTCATTGAGGCCCTGCGCAGCTACACCGAAAAATCCGGCGGCAAGTTCCCCCAGAGCATCACCGACTGGGGCGAATGGGCCGACCAGCTGAGCGAAGGATTCACCGAAGCGGGAGCGGAGAAAGAGTCCCTTCAGATTCTGGATCAGCACCGCGAGATGATGCCCTTCTTGATGAAAATGCCTCGTCGAGATTACGGGTATCTGGGGAATGGAAAGACGTTGAAAGATACCGACACGATCATCTTCTGGTATAAGCACAAGGACGGCGAGTACCGGGCGATTTACGGGGATTTGTCGGTCAAGGGGCAGTCCAAAGAGAGCCTGCCCGAAAAAGTCGAGCAGCCGAAGTAGTCCCGCGTGACAGCGGTACGACTCGCGTCGAACCCGAGAACTGGCAGCGTCGTGAGCGGCACGGCGCTAGCCGCCGGTTCCCCGAACCGTTGTCCCACCAGACGACGTGGGTTTACGACGAACCACGATGAGAAGAACCGGCGGCTAGCG
>JAYSUV010000776.1:0-6996 GCA_043718945.1 Planctomycetota bacterium | reverse complement strand
CCCACCGTTTCAACGGTGGGAAAGCGATTCCGACCAACCCGTCGAGTCCCGTCAGGGACGACAGACGCCTGCGAAAGCCGGGTGGTGTGACCGGTGGAGTGGTCCCACCGCTGAAGCGGTGGGCTATTGTCGGGTGTCCCTGACGGGACAAGGAGTAGCCAGTGGTGGCCTCTCGATCTGGGGAGGCGTGGGATTTCCCTGTGTTCCACACCTGGGAATCCCTGGGGGGGAGGTCCGAAACCTGCGTACAATGGCGACTGCACTCCTTCGGAAGTCTCGACACGACAGATGCAATCACTACCCGACCTCACTAAGATCAAGTGTTCGCTGGCGAGGCTTTTCCGGATGGTCGGGGAGAACTGGGCTGGCACTGGATTTGTGGGGACACGGGGCGTGAACGACCTCAAGCAAGTTTCCGTCGTGGCGGTGGTCCTGATTGTGGTCCTCCGGCTCTCCATCGGCTGGCAGTTCCTCTATGAGGGGCTGTGGAAGTACGACACCCTCAACAGCCCCGCGCCGTGGTCGGCGGAAGGGTATCTGAAGGCCGCTCAAGGCCCATTCCGCGATCGCTTCCGGGCCATGACCGGCGATCCGGATGATTTGAGCTGGCTCGATCATGACCAGATGACCCAGCGCTGGGCCAACTGGCGGACTCGCTTTATCTCGCACTTCCAACTCGATGCCGACCAGCAGAAGCAGCTTTCGAAACTGATCGACCCGCCGACCGTGGCACTGACCCAACCGTTGGCCGCTCTTCCCGAATCAGTGGACCTCAAAAAGTTAGATGTGGCCAAGAAGCCGGTCATCAGTTACGACGCCGCGAAGAAACTGCTCGTCGTGCCCGGACAGTTGCTGCCCTCGGAGATTGCATCCCTGAAGGGCATGGTCAATGTCCTCGATCTGGGTGAAGGGGCGTTCGGGGTTCGTGACGAGAAGGGGGAGATTGCCCGCGCCGACGGAAAACTCGTGCCTCCCCATCCCACCGATCTGTCATACTTCAAATCGATCCTCGTTCTGGAGAAGAATGCTGGCATTCTCAGCTACTCTCAACGGTTGACCGCTCTCCTGAAAGCCGACCCCGATCGCGTCGGTGTCGAGTGGAAGAGCGATCCGAAGCCGGAACTCGCGATGGGCACCGCAACTGCTGACTCCCCCACCGACCACAATGTCCGCTACGGCGAAGTTCAGGTCTACAAGGATCTGATCCAGGAGTACGAGACAGCCCTCGCCAAGGCCCAGGTCGACTATCAGCTTGAACACGCCAGCCGCATCGGCACGAAGCTCGCCGCCCAACGCACCCTAGTCGTCGGCCCGGTCAAGGCTCTCGACGCTCAGTTGCAAGAGGCGGCCAAGAAACTGCTCAAACCAGCCCAATATGCTCTCGGAGGACTGCCACAAGAAGGCACACCCGTGCAGCGAGCCAGCCAGCAGGCGATGTGGGGGCTGCTGATTCTCGGCACGCTGTTGCTGATTGGACTGGGAACTCGCGTCTCGGCGATCGCTGGGGCCATCATGCTCATGAGCTTCTATCTGGTGTTGCCGCCGTGGCCGGGCGTCCCCCAACCGCCGGGACCGGAGCACTCGTTCGTGGTCAACAAGAACCTGATCGAGGCCCTCGCCCTCATCGCCATCGCCGCACTCCCGACCGGTTCGTGGTTCGGTCTCGATGGTCTGATTCGTAAGCTAGTCAAGCGTCCCGAGCCAACCGGTCCCGCCAAGAAGTAGCCACGTTCGCAGAACGTGGGTGCTTGGAGTCGATTGGTGGATACCGGAAATGCCGCATGAAGGAGGAGACTGGAACGCTAATCTTCACTGATTAACACTGATCTAGGATGCCTTATTAGTGTCAATCAGTGAAGATTAGTGTTCCAGAGCTCCTCCGGTTTCAGTTCGCCAACCAGCGGACACTCTCACTGACTGAAAGGACTCGCCCTCATGCCGCTCTACGAGATCGAAACCAACGGGCACATCATGATCGGCTGGGCCGCTTCACTCGAAGCCGCGAGTGGACTGGCCACCGAGCATTACCCCGAAGACGAGGTGATGCGGATCAGCAAGCGCCCCCGCGACTTGTGGGTGATCTCGAAGCGACTGCTGGGGCTGGAGACGACCGACTCGCCGCCGTGCGATATCGCCCGCGAGTGCCTCGACCTCTCGAAGGGAGACAAGCTGCAAGCGATCCAGCTCTATTGCCAGAAGACCGGCGTCGATCTGCAGGAGGCGCAGAAGGCGATCGAGACGAACATGTCGCTCGGGTGGTAAGCAGCCGTAGGCGATGTCGCTCCGCGACTCGCATTCCGCCGACGCCAGAGAACTTTCGCGACGATCCTTCATCCCGAAGGGATTCCAGCCAATAGCCGGTGGTTGAGCGCAGCGATACCACCGGTTCCCACCCCCGTGACCTTTTGTATCCCGAAGGGATTCCAGCCGCTTTTAGCCTTGAGTTGTTCGAGGGGCTGCAATCCCTTCGGGATAGATTGCGGTGTCGGAATGGCTGTCCGTTGGTGTCGCTGCGCTCACCACCGGCTATTGGCTGTAACCCCTGCCGGAGTGAGTCTCTCCTTGCGACGAACTCCTTTGAGGCGATCAATCAGACTTGTCTGACCCGTGGAGAGGCTTCCCGCCTGTCATCATGCAAACACAGGCGGGAAGCCTCTCTTACGGTCTGTTTCACCCCACCGCACTCCTCCCCAAGGCCATCCTCGTGTCGACCGGCCCCCAAACTTCCGGAGCAGTTCCCTCACCCCCGCGTGGCGGCTCGATCAGTGCCCGGCTCCTCGCCGTCGCCGTCCTAGCCACCCTCTTCCTCAGCTTCTCGCTCGTCCGCTCTCCCATCCCCGGCGTCAACGAGTCGCATTACCTCTGCAAGGCCCGGCATTACTGGCAACCCGAGTGGTGCCGAGGTGATCTGTTCCTCGAATCGGCCAACCCGCACGCGGTCTTCTACCAGGCATTTGGCTGGTTCACGACCCGAATGTCACTGGCTCAGGCCGCCCTCATGATTCGTGGAGGCCAGTCGCTCCTGCTCGCGATCGGCTGGCTCGCACTCGGCACTCGTCTTGTCGGTGACACCCGCCGAGCGCTGACCGCTGCGGCCCTCTTTCTGCTGCTGCAAGGGACGGGCACATGGTCCGGAGAGTGGCTGGTCGGCGGGGCGGAATCGAAGGTCTGGGCCTACGGGTTTCTGATGCTGGCCGCAGCGTGGGGGCTCGATCGTCACTGGATCAGGTGTGCCATCGCGGGCGGACTGGCCGTGAGCATGCACCCCGTGGTCGGCTGCTGGGGAGCGGTGATTGCCACGATTGGTTGGGGCCTGAGCGCGCTCTTTGATCGCTGGAGTGGCTCGCCGACATCTGTCCATCAAGAGAGGGCTGGGGTGAGGGGGCCACATGAGGGCCTCCGCTCGGCCCCTCACCCCGACCCTCTCCCCACAGTCACGTCCACTCCAGAAGTCACGCCGCCCGTGGGGAGAGGGGGCAGAGAGCAACCGGTTTCCGACGCACGCACCTCGCCGCCCCCGTACGACGGACGTCCTCGTCCGTCGCTCTCCGTCCTCGCCGCGACCATTGCGATCTTCGCCCTCACCTCCCTCCCCGGCCTCATCCCGGCGGTGCAATCCCTCGCAGCCCCCAGTCCGCAAATCGCCAGCGAAGCCGACTTCCTGCAAGTCTCCGTGCGGCTCTCGCACCATCTCGACCCGCTGACGTTCCCGGTAAGGGCCTGGCGCGACTACGGGCTCCTTCTGCTCGTGCTGGCGTTGATTCGCACCCGGCTCGTCCAACGCCGGGAGTCTCTCGCACGACTCGAATACTGGATGCTCGCCGCGTTGCTGATCGCCGCCGGAGGAGTCCTCGCTGCGTGGGGACCGCGTCCGCTCAAGGAGCTGCCGCTATGGGAACTGCGGGTCAAGGCCCTCAAGCTCTACCCGTTTCGACTGGCCGACATGCTGGTGCCACTCACTGTCTCATTCACCGTCGCAGTCGCCCTCTGGCAACTCGCCGAGGAGCGGCTCACCGCCCGGCGTCGCCCCGCGGCCATCGCGGCACTGATGGCCGTCGCTCTCCTCATCGCCTATCGCGTTCCGACTCTCGACAAGACGCTCGCCCAACAACCCGCAGCCGTGCAAACCGACTGGCTCTCCGCCTGCCAATGGGTCCGTGAGCACACGCCCCAAGATGCGGTCCTCTACGCGACCAACGACAACTGGTCGCTCCGCTGGTACGCCGAGCGGCCCGAATACTTCTCTTTCAAAGACTGCCCACAAGACGCCGCCTCGATCGTCGAGTGGAACCGCCGCAGCCTGGTGATCTACCACTGGAAGCTGCGAGTCTTCAGCGATGGCAGCGTCTCTGCGGAAGACTTGTCTCAGCTGCGAAAAGAGACCGGGATCACGCACATCATCTGCGGCCGGTTTGGTCCAGTCGAGCGGAAGCCGGTGTTTCTCTCCACCAATATTTCGGTGTATGAGTTGCCGTAGCGCTCGGGTGGTGTAGCAGAATTCGTAAGAATTCTGCCGTCCTCGACGGGGGAATCAAGCCGTGACGAAGCCGCTGTGATACGTCATCACTTGAAAGAAGGGGGGCTGTTCAATACGGCAGAATTCTTACGAATTTTGCTACGCCGCTACTCCTCCTCATCATCCACGAACTCCTCCGGCTCGACCGGTAAGTAGCTCAAGCTGCGGGCGAAGGCTTCGCTCCAGGGTTTGTCCTGGGGGTCGTCGAAGTAGATCGAGACTTGCAGGTAGCTCCCCTCGACAACGGCAAAGGCATACACCGCGAACCGGCGGCCCCCGTCTTCGAACTCCACGAGGCGGTAGGCATACCGGTAGAGTTCGTCCTCATCACTTTCGAACAGATCGTCGCGGTCGGGTGAGGCTTCAGTTTTGACCAGGGCCATGATCTCCTCGCGCGACGGCTCATCGCCATCGCCCCAGCAGTCAATCCAGATCGTCCGCCCCGCCTTGGCAAAGACCAAGCTGCCGTCCTCGACCCATTTCTCGTAGGTCGAGTCGACATCCACGCACCAGTCTGGGGTAATCCGTCGCATCGGTCCGCATTCCGTTCTGTTGAGTGGAGTTGTCCCGTCCCGCTTCGGGCTTGTGAAGGCTACGCAGAATCCACCGGAAGTCAACTGGACGATGTGGGGCACGTTTTTTACGTGCCCGTCGCTCGAACACAGGCACGTAAAAAAACGTGCCCCACGGACTGCTACACCAATCGCAGCTTCTCCCGTGCGAAGTGAATCGCGTGGATCAACTGATCGATGTCCTCGTCATTGGTGTAGACGCCGAAGCTGGCGCGGACGGTGGCGCTGACGCCGAGCTTGTCGTGCAGCGGCATCGTGCAGTGGTGGCCATGGCGGACGAAGACACCCTTGCGGTCGAGCAGCTGGGCCAGGTCTTCGGGGTGGGCGTGGTCGATGGTGAAGCTGAGGATGCCGCCGCGCTGGGTGGGTGGCGGCCCGTAGATGTGCATGCCGGGGATGGTCATGAGGGCGTCCCAGGCCCGCTGGGTCAGGCCCTGTTCGTACTCGTGAGCCTCGCAGAGGCCGATCTGTTCGACCCACTCGATCGCGGTGCCGAGGGCAATCGCCTGGGCAATCGGCGGGGTGCCGGCCTCGAACTTGGCGGGGGGAGCGGACCATGTCGAGTGCGTCGTGTACACCCGATCGATCATGTGCCCACCACCGAGGAACGGCGGCATCGCATCGAGCAATTCTCTGCGCCCATAGAGAATCCCGACACCGCTCGGCCCGTAGATTTTGTGACCCGAGAAGGCCAAGAAGTCGATCCCGGACTCTCGCACATGCACCGGCAGATGCGGCACGCTCTGTGCCCCGTCGACGACGATCACGGCCCCGACCGCATGTGCTCTCGCCGCCAACTCCGCCACCGGATTGATCGTGCCGAGCATGTTCGACATGCCCGTCACCGCGACGAGTTTGCAGCGCGGGGTGAGCACCTCATCGAGCTTGGTCAGGTCGAGCTGCCCGTCTTCGGTGAGCGGGATGAACTTCAGGACCGCCCCGCGTTCTTGCGCCACCATCTGCCACGGCACGAGGTTGGCGTGATGCTCCATCTCATTGAGCAGGATCTCATCCCCGGCGTTCACGAACGCGCGGCCCCAACTCTGGGCCACGAGGTTGAGCGACATCGTCGTCCCGCTCGTGAAGATCACCTCGTCTGGCGACTCGGCCCCGATGAAGCTCGCCACACGAGCGCGGGCCGCCTCCAACTGCTCATCAATCAGCTCTCCAAACCGATACACCCCGCGATAGGCATTCGCATAGCAGGTCTCATAGATCTCGCTCTCTTTGTCGATCACGCACTGCGGCTTCTGGGCACTGGCCCCCGTATCGAGATACGCCAGCCGCACCCCCTTCGCCAGCGGGCGAGCGAGGATCGGGAACTGGGAACGGATGTGGTCGATGGAGTATGACATTGTGTGTGATCCAAAGCCCAGGGGTTGCAACCCCTGGGCTTTCTTGAGACGTTAATTCGCAGCGACCAGTGCCTCGGCCGCAATCTGCCTCACGCGCTGCACCATCCCCAGCAGCCCATTCCGTCGCGCCGAACTCAGATGCTTGTCCAGATCGAGCCGCTTGAACGCCGCGCGGGGATCGGTGTCCAGAATCTCGCGGGCTGTACGGCCATTGTACATCAGCGACAGCACCGCGATCAGACCGGCGACGATCATGGCATCGCTGTTGGCGTGAAACCAGACGTGCGGCATCCCGTCCAAGCCCGGTTCCAAGCGCGCCGCCAGCCACACGTGACTCTGACACCCATGCACCCGGTTGGCTTCGGTCTTCTCCTCGGCGGTCAACTCCGGCAGCTGGAATCCCAGATCGATTAAAAAGTCGCAGCGCTCCTCCCAGTCCTCCAGTTGATCGAACTCGGAGTACAGGTCATCCAGCGTCATCTCGGCCAATGTGATCACGGAACAGCGGTCCAACAGGCAGGGCAGGCGAGCGGCCAGGGAAAGTAGACCGTGG
>JAYSUV010000775.1:0-2538 GCA_043718945.1 Planctomycetota bacterium | reverse complement strand
GCAGTGCTTTGTAATACGGGTCGAGCGGGTAACAGCCCGAGATGATGCCGTTTCGCGGGGCGGTCGTGCAGTCGCTGAATGTGCGGCAGAGTTTCTTGTCGGCGGCGAAGTCACTCCCGGCGAGGATCTTGGCGGGGAGTTGCCAGTCGCTGAGGACCATCCGCCCCAGGCCGATGCTGTCGACCCAGCCGCTTCGAACCAGGGCTTGTGCGACGTGGGGGAGGTATTCCTGGAAATAGGTGTAGGCGGTGCCGACGAAGATTGGACAGCGAGCGGCGGACGTGAGTCCGCCGTGCTGATCGGTGCCTGCGTGGTCTGACGTTGAATGGTCTTCGAGCGTCGCACGGCACGTTGGACTCACGTCCAACGCTCGCTGCTGTTCTCGGAAAAACTCACACACTTCGCGCACGGCTTGAATCTGCCGCACGCACCCGACGAGCGGATCCTCCGGCGGTGAATACCCATCCGAGGGCGGGTAGATCGCGGGCCGCTGCACATGCGGGTTGTAGTACGGCGACCCGGCGGTCAGGTTCCACAGGCCGACCTGATGATCCTCCCACAATGATCGGATCAGCTCGATTGGCTCGGTGAGGTCGATGCGGTGCGGGTTCGCGCGGTCAGCACCGAACACGGGGTAAAGGCCCTGCCTCTCGGGGATCACCGGAATCCCCGGCCCGAGCTTGCCAGGCTTGGACAACCCCGGATCGGGCCGGTAGGCATACGTGTCCCACAGCGACAACCGCACCCCGATCTCCAGCCCCGGACACTCCGACCGCACCGCTGCCACGATCTCGCGGATGAACCGAGTGCGTCCCGTGAAGTCGCCGCCGTACGGACCGGGGCGCTCGAACGCTGAAAGGAACTCATGCCCCAAGTATCCGTGGCAGCACTTGAGATCGACGAATTGAAACCCGGCAGCGTGGGCAGCCTGCGCGCTGACGACATAGGCATCGATCAGTTCACGAATCTCGCCATCGGTCCAGAGGCAACGGTCATCGTCGGGGGCGATTCCGACCTTGGCATCCAGCACCGGGTGGTGATAGGCCACGCGCGGCTCGAATCGGTCGTTGCGATTCGGTTTGCAGAACCGCCCCGAGTGTGTCAGTTGCAGGCCGACGACCAGATCATCCGTCGAACCGGGACCGAACGCCTCGATATGCGAGGAGGTCGTCGCCTCCATCAACTCGCGCAGGCAGCCCGCATTCTCCGGTCGATAACACAACTGCCGAGGGTTCGCCCGCCCATCGGGCCGCACCGCAAACGCCTCGCCGCCCCACAACAGCTTGGCCCCCGACAACCCAAAGTTCCGCCACCGCCGCAGCGTATGCTCGCTCGGTCGCCCCTCGGCTGTCCCGTCCCAGCCCTCCATCGGGTGGATGCACCAGCGGTTGCCGATTCGCAGGTTGTTGACCGTGAGTGGGTCCGCCAGCGGGCTGCCCTCAGCAGCCGAGAGCGACCGGTCGTCGACCGGGAGATCGAGACCGAACGAGGCCAACGCCGAACGGAACTCGTCGACTGAATTGAGAGCCGGAATGCGGAGGGGGGGTGTGGACAAGTGGGCGTCCCAGGTAGTAGGACGGGCCCATTGGCCCGTCCGGGATCGTGAAATCTTGCCTGATCCTGTCTAGTTGCTTTCTCGTGAACTCTCAGCATCACCTGCGGTAGCGGGAGGCAAGACTTTGAACCTGGAATCACGGCATTCCGACGCAGTCAGGTGAACTAGATGGTTCGTCCAGAACCTCCATCCGAGAGGCCAACACTTGTAACACACCGACTGCATTGAAACAGAGTTTGAAATGCCGATGTGCTTCTGGCCGAATCATTGTCCCTCGTTCCTGATGCATTGCCAGCCAGGGGGAATTATGGACGATGTAAGAGCAATCATCCCGGTGGTCCCCTTCCACAACTGCATCTCCCTCATCCCACGAAAAAGCCACAGCGTCGTGAAACAAGAGCAAAACGATCTTCTCTCGCCAATCGCTGAAAGCAACCCGTAGACTGCCATGTTCGGAGATCACCTGTGGATACTCTGCATCGGCAGTCGAGAAAGGCACATTCAGAAGTTCATGATACGGTTCCATATGACCGGACCGCCAATTGACGATTGCCACAGGGTCGATTCGAGTTGGAGCTGCTCTTCAAGATCCTACTTTGCCGAGGCGACAGACAACACTGCCTATCGTACGCGGGAAGGTCGGGCCAATGGGCCCAACCTACTTCACCCACCCACCGGCATTGAGCCAGTCCGAGCAGCGCTTCGGCCAAGTCACAACGGCGTTCGGGCTGGGACGCATGCCGTACCCGTGGCCACCCTTGCTGTAGACGTGCAGCTCGGCGGACACCTTGTTCCGTTTGAGGGCCAGGAAGTATTGCACGCTGCTGTCGGCGGTGACACCATCGTCGTAAGCATGCGCCAGAAACGCGGGCGGGGTCTTGTCGTTGACGGCGATCATCGGCGTCAGCGCGGTCATGTCCTTCGTCACGAGGTAGGCCGGGTAGATCAGGATCGTGAAGTCCGGGCGGCCCGAGAGCTTGTCG